>NZ_FMXV01000005.1:0-334308 GCF_900104425.1 Pseudomonas sp. NFACC13-1
ATCAACGCCCTCTGGATCGTCGTCGCCGCCGTGGCCATCTACCTGGTCGCCTACCGCTACTACAGCCTCTTCATCGCCAACAACGTGATGCAACTCGATGCGCGCCGGGCCACCCCCGCCGTGCTCAACAACGATGGCCTGGACTACGTCCCGACCAACAAGCACATCCTCTTCGGCCACCACTTCGCGGCCATTGCCGGCGCGGGGCCGCTGGTCGGGCCGGTGCTGGCGGCGCAGATGGGCTACCTGCCCGGCACGCTCTGGCTGATCGCCGGCGTGGTGCTGGCCGGTGCCGTGCAGGACTTCATGGTCCTGTTCCTGTCCACGCGCCGCAACGGTCGCTCCCTGGGCGACATGGTGCGCGAGGAAATGGGCCGTATCCCCGGCACCATCGCGCTGTTCGGCTGCTTCCTGATCATGATCATCATCCTCGCGGTGCTGGCGCTGATCGTGGTCAAGGCCCTGGCCGAGAGCCCGTGGGGCATCTTCACGGTGATGGCGACCATCCCGATCGCGATGTTCATGGGCCTGTACATGCGCTACATCCGCCCGGGCCGCATCGGTGAGATCTCGCTCATCGGCGTGCTGTTGCTGCTGGGTTCGATCTGGCTGGGCGGGCAAATCGCCGCCGACCCGGTCTGGGCCAAGGCCTTCACCTTCACCGGGATCCAGATCACCTGGATGCTGATTGGCTACGGTTTCGTCGCGGCGGTGCTGCCGGTGTGGCTGATCCTGGCCCCGCGGGACTACCTGTCGACCTTCCTCAAGATCGGCACCATCGTCGCCCTGGCCATCGGCATCCTGGTCACCATGCCCGAGCTGAAAATGCCGGCGCTGACCCAGTTCACCGACGGCACCGGGCCGGTGTGGAAGGGCGGGCTGTTCCCGTTCCTGTTCATCACCATCGCCTGCGGCGCGGTCTCGGGCTTCCATGCGCTGATCTCGTCGGGCACCACGCCCAAGCTTTTGGATAACGAAACCAACGCCCGCTACATCGGTTACGGCGGCATGCTGATGGAGTCCTTCGTGGCGATCATGGCCATGGTGGCCGCGTCGGTGATCGAGCCGGGCGTGTACTTCGCCATGAACAGCCCGGCGGCCATCGTCGGCGGTGACGTGGTGGCCGTGGCCCAGACCGTCAGCAGTTGGGGTTTTGCCATCACGCCCGAGGCGCTGCAGGCGGTGGCCAAGGACATCGGCGAGACCACCGTGCTGGCCCGTGCCGGCGGTGCGCCGACCCTGGCGGTGGGGATCGCGCAGATCCTGCACTCGGTGCTGCCGGGTGAGAACACCATGGCGTTCTGGTACCACTTCGCGATCCTGTTCGAAGCGCTGTTCATCCTCACGGCCGTGGACGCCGGCACCCGTGCCGGGCGGTTCATGCTCCAGGACTTGCTCGGCTCGTTCGTGCCTTCGCTCAAGCGCACCGAATCCTGGCCGGCCAATCTGATCGCCACCGCAGGCTGCGTGGCGCTGTGGGGGTACTTGCTGTACCAGGGCGTGATCGATCCGCTGGGCGGCATCAACACCTTGTGGCCGCTGTTCGGCATCTCCAACCAGATGCTGGCCGGTATCGCCCTGATGCTCGGCACCGTGGTGCTGATCAAGATGAAGCGCCAGCGCTACGTCTGGGTCACGCTGCTGCCGGCGGCCTGGTTGCTGATCTGCACCACCACCGCGGGCCTGATCAAGCTGTTCGACGCCAACCCGGCGATCGGCTTCCTGGCCCTGGCGCGCAAATACAACGATGCCCTGGCCGCCGGCCAGATCCTGGCCCCGGCCAAGAGCATCGAGCAGATGCAGCACGTGGTGTTCAACGCCTACACCAACGCAACGCTGACGGTGTTGTTCCTGTTCGTGGTCTTCAGCATCCTGTTCTACGCGCTCAAGGTCGGCATCGCTGCCTGGGGCACCAAGGAACGCACGGACAAGGAAGCGCCATTCCAGGCCCTGCCGGACGCTTGATAGAGGATTGCAACAATGTTCAATGACTTGAGTCGCCTGGGTAAATACCTCGGTCAGGCCGCCCGCCTGATGGTCGGCATGCCCGACTACGACAACTACGTCGAGCACATGCAAACCAAGCACCCGGACAAACCGATGATGGACTACGAGGCGTTCTTTCGCGAACGCCAGGAGGCCCGTTACGGCGGCAAGGGTGGGCCCAAGTGCTGTTGAACTGATGGCCGGTGGATGATGCAACCCTTGTGGGAGCGAGCTTGCTCGCGATGGTGGTGGGGCAGTTGACGATGATGTCGACTGATCCAGCGCCATCGCGAGCAAGCTCGCTCCCACAGTCGTTTTTGGGGGGCAGGATTGTCATCCACCCCGGATCCCTTGCAAAAACGAGCCCGTGTGGGAGCAAGGCTTGCCCGCGATGCCGACACCTCGATTGATCTGGCTACCGGGGTGATGCTATCGCGGGCAAGCCCGGCTCCCACAAATAGCTCGCACAGTTGTTTTTTAGGGGGCAGGCGTCGTGCAAGCGCCCCCTCACTCCGCCAACAACACCGCCGCATCGAAGCCCACCCGCAAGTTGCCCCAATGGCGGCCGCCGAGGAAGAACGGCACGTCGATCTCGGTCATGATTTCCCCGGTATCGCGCAGGTAGGTCTGCAGCAGGAAGCGCTGGACGTTGCCCGCCGCGCGCAGGCCGATCGGGTCGTTGAAGATTCGCTTGTTGCGGCACACCGGCAAATCCACCGCCCGGTCGCCGGTTGGCGGCTTGGAGACCCAACTGTTGTTCACCGGGCAGTAGCCCTTGCTGTCGACAATGAACGAAACCTTGCCACCCGGCGTGCTGCGGGTGAGTTTGTCGCATTCTTCCTGGCACACCTGGGCAAAGCGTTCGGTGTAGCTGGCCATGTACTGCTTGGGATCGGTACCGGGAATCAGCTGGTAATTCTGATCGAACAGGTTCAGGCCTTCGCGTTGCAGCGCCTCCAGGCGGACCTGGAGCGTGTCGCGGCACTCGCTGGCGCGGGTAATGGCGGCATCCAGCTTGCCGTGGCCGAGCACGAAACGACCCAGCAACGCCTGGACCTTTTCGGCCACGCCGGACAGGTCGCGGGTGGCCGTTGCCGAATGCTGCATGCGCTGGTCGATCAACTCGCTGTCGGCATGAATCTGGGTCACCCGGTCGTTGATCCCGGTGTTGCTGTCGGCGAACTGCTGGATGTGGGTCGCGATGTCCGCCAGCTTGCCGTTGGTGGATTCGAAATCGACGATCATGCTCTCGAAATGGCCGGAGGCGCGCTCCACCACTTTCTGGGTTTCCCGGGCGCTGTGGCTGATCTGCGTGGTCTGTTCGTGGGTGGAGCTGACTTCCTCGAGCATGGCGTCGATGTTGCGCGAGATATCGTCGGTGGCCCGGCTGACATTCTGTGCCAAGGTGCGCACTTCATCGGCCACCACCGCGAAGCCACGGCCACTTTCGCCGGCCCGGGCGGCTTCGATGGCGGCATTGAGGGCCAGCAGGTTGGTCTGGGCAGAAATCTGCTGGATCAACCCGACAATCGACTTGATACTCGAGGAACGCTGGTTCAAGGCGCTCACCAGGGTGGCAAATTCACCGAGGCTGCTGGAAATCTCACTGATGTTGCCGGTTACTTCCAGTAGCTCGGCGTAGGAGTCGCGGGCCATGCTCAGGTTTTGGGCGGTGGTGCTGGAGATGCCCTGGGTCTGGCGCGAGACTTCTTCGATGCGGCCCACGGCGGTGTTGCTCTGGTCCATCACTTCCTTGGCGAAGCGGGCCTGGTGGGTGGCGCTGTCGCTGGAGTCGCTGATGTTCTTCAGCGAGCGGGCCGACTCGACAGCGATGTGCACAGTCAGTGCCTGGACATTGCTGATGATCTCCCGTTGCTTGGCCAGGAATCGGTTGCAGGTGCCGGCCAATACGCGGATCTCGTCATGGGTCACCAGCGGCAGGTCCTTGGACAGGTCGCCTTCGCCGTTGGCGATCTCTTCCAAGGCCTTGGTCATGGCGGTGACGGGGCGCACGATGAGGTGGCGGAAATACCAGACCATGAAACTGATCATGCCCAGCGTCAGGACCGCGCCGAAGAGCAGGGCGTGGGTAAGGCTGTCGAGCCGGCCTTCGATCTGCCCCAGCAAGGCACCGTCCAGCTGCGCGTTGCGCAACAACAGCAGGATCTCGGCGCGGGCGCTGACGGCCACCCAATAAAGCAAGCCACTGACCAGCACCAACAGGAAAAGACTCGATAGCTTTTTGGTGAGGGTATCGAAAAACCGCATTTCGATAGACTCGTACAAGTCCTTTAACGTCTGCATGCCGCTGCTCCTGGGCAAAAAAATCTCTTAATGGAATACATTCGACCGCGAACGGCAAAGCTTTAGGGCGGCGGGGCGATTTGATATCACCTGTGGGAGCAAGCCCCACAGAGGTTTGGGGTGATCATCACTTGATACAAAATATTTACTGGGAATGATTCTCAAAGTATATTTGCTCTCATTAACGTCCTTCCATGAGTGCGCGTCTTGAATCGTTCCACCCCCCTCGCAAATCGCAACGTCTTCATCCAGTGTGTGTTGCCAACCCTGTCCTGCTGCTTCATTGCAAGCCCGTTGTGGGCACAGGACGCTGTCGAACTGCCGGCCACGGATATCCAGGGCAGTCGTGTCACTCAGGACGAGGGCTATACGACGTCGCAAGCCAGTACGGCGAGCAAGAGCGATGTACCGATCAAGGAAGAGGCGCAGTCGATCAACGTGGTGACCCAGCAGACCTTGTCGGATTACCAGGTGCGTTCGTTGGATGATGCGATGAAGTTCGTCAGCGGCGTCAGCCAGGGCAATACCCTGGGCGGCTCGCGGGACTCGTTGGTCAAGCGCGGGTTCGGCACCAACGACGACGGTTCGATCCTGCGCGACGGCGTGCGTTCGAACCTGGGCCACAACTTCAGCGCCACCACCGACCGCGTCGAAGTGCTCAAGGGCCCGGCCTCGATGCTGTACGGCGCGCTGGAGCCCGGCGGCCTGATCAATGTCATCAGCAAGAAACCGGAATACACCCAAAGCACCACGCTGAGCGGCTCGGCCTATAGCGAAGGCGGCGGCACCATGGCCCTGGACACCACCGGGCCGCTGGGCGATACCGGCCTGGCCTATCGCCTGATTGCCGAGCGCGGCCACGAGGACTACTGGCGCAACTACGGCGTCAATGAGAGCACGCTGGTGGCGCCGTCCCTGGCTTGGACGGGGGAGCGGGCTTCGTTGAATCTCAGCTATGAGTACAACGAATACTCCAATCCGTTTGACCGGGGTACGGTGTTCACCAACGGGCATCCGGCCGATATCGATTATGACAAGCGCCTCGATGAGCCTTGGGCCAAGAGCGTGGGGATTCGCGAAACGGCGACGGCTCGGTTCGAGTATGAGTTGAGCGACGCGTGGAAAACGCGGGTCACCTATGGTTGGAACAATGATCGGTACAGTCTTTCGATTGCGCAGCCCGATGATTTGACGGGAAATCAACTGAGCAGAAAATCCAACGGCGCTCATTACGATGACGAAACGCGCTACGCCAGTTGGGATTTCATCGGTAAGCAGGAGTTGTTCGGCCAGCGCCATGACCTGTTGATTGGCGTCGATAATCAAGTGTCCGATCAGTTTCGTGGCAAGACCTACCGTGGGGATGCGCAAGGAGGGTTCGACATCACTGCGCCGGTTTATGGTGGGTTGGCAGAACCCAGCAAACTGAATGCAAAACAGAGCAACCTGAGTAACCAACTGACCTCCAGCTCCATTTATCTCAAGGACAACTGGCATCTGGATGATCGCTGGATACTGGTCTTCGGTGGTCGCTACCAGCATTACGACCAATTCGCCGAACAAGGCATGATCAAGCGAGAGGGGGTTCGCGACGATAATGGCGACGCCTTCGTTCCATTCCTCGGATTGGTCTATAAAGCTGCCGAGACCCTGTCTCTTTATGGTAATTACAGCCGTTCATTCAAGCCCAACGATACCGTCGACGACAACCTCAGCACCTTCAAACCGGAAGAAGGGCGTAGCTATGAAGTGGGTGCCAAATACGACCCGATGCCTGGGCTGAATATCAACCTCGCCTTGTTCGATATCGTCAAAAAGAATGTAGTAACAACCACTGTAGTCGGCGGAAAGAACATCGCACAAGCCGCTGGCAAGGTGGGTTCCCAAGGCCTGGAGCTCGACATCACTGGCCGCCTGGCCGACCGCTGGGATCTGATCGGCACATACGCTTATACCCATACGGAAATACTTGATGATCCTAAGAACGAAGGGCATCGTCTCTCCGACGCGCCTAAGCACACCGCCAGCCTCTACCTGTCCCACCACCTGAACGTCCCGGCCGAATTCGGCGCCTGGCACGCCGGTGCCGGCGCTCGTTACGTCGGCGAACGTGCCGCCAACAACGCCAACGACTTCTGGCTCAGCAGTTACACCGTCGCCGACGCTTTCGTGCGCTGGGAAGCGCCGGTGATGGGGCACAAGACCTCGTTGCAGTTGAACGTCGACAACCTGTTCGACAAGCAGTACTACCCGTCCTCCACTGGCAGCCAGTTGCAAGTCAACGTCGGCGAGCCGCGTACCGCCAAGCTGAGCGCCAGCGTGACGTTCTGATTTTGCTGCGCTGAAACAAAAAATGCCCGGGACCTGCGTCCCGGGCTTTTTTTTGTACGGCAGCCAGAGGCTAAGTCGCCGTGCTGCCAACGGGAGCCGTGGAATCGTACTTAACGCCCGCCCTGAGGGCATGACGAAGCTTCAGCGCCGATCGCTCGACCCCATAGTACGAAACGCCACTCAACGCGAACGACAGCACCAGTACCGCCGTGATGATCAGGGCGCTGTACTCCACCGGCCAGAACGCCCGCAATACATACATCACCACGAAGTGGTTGAGGAATACGCCATAGCTGATGTTGCCCAGGAACTCATCGAGCCGGTGATGCTTAAGCCTGCCGAGCAGAAACACCGCTGGCAGGCCCAGGGCGATGCCCAGGGTCACCTCGCCGTTGAACGGCCGACGGGGAATGATCCCTACGACGATGGCCAGGAACATCAAGGCGGCAACGAGCAGGGTGATGGACACGATCCACAGCCCTTTGGCCTGCGCCCGATACAGGTAGCTGCCGCAAAGGAAAATGAACAGCACGCCCGGCAGCAGGCGGTAGCCGTAGATGTCCGTGTCGAGGTAGCCCAGCGAAGCGACCATGAACACCGTCACGGACACGGCAAAGGCGACACCCCGTGCCTTGTAGAGGATCAGGAACGGGATCAGCAGGTAAAAGCACATTTCCAGTCCCAAGGACCAACCGGCTGGCAGGATCTCGGGCACCGTAATGCCGAACATGTAGAAACCCAACGGCAGGATCGGCAGGCTGGTGGCGATGTTTTCCAGGGTCAGGGCGGCTGCCTGGGGCGTTCCCGGCAAGAGAAAATGAATCACCGCGCAGGACATGACGAAATACATCAGGAACTGCGGGTACAGCCTCAACAATCGATCGATATAGAACAGGCCGATCTGGCCCGGCGTGTTGTAGGTCCTCTCGATCAGCGATGTCATCACGAAGCCGCTGATGATCAGGAATGACACCACGGCAACGACGCCGGGATTCAAACCCATGAACGTCACGCCCATATGAGAAACTGCCACCAGCATGGCCAGCAGCAACCGATAAAGCCCCACGCACATCATCCTTAATCAGAGTTGATCCTTATTGCGCGGTACGTTATTGGGATTTTTGAGCCGTTAATAGTGGTTTTCGGGGAGCGACGGGGTAGTGGGGATAATTGTCAGATTTGACACTGTTGTTTCAGGTGGATGCCTATCGCGAGCAGGTTCGCTCCCACCGGGATCGATGAAGCCTGCCCGCGACCTTGAGGGAAGTGGTCTACGCTTCGTGCACGGACATCAATGGTTCAATCACCGCCCGGTCCTGGACGAGCTGAGGTGAACGGCCTGGCTGCTTCACGGTGGGGCGAGGGTTTGAATCCGTGCATGTTCCTGCAACGTTGCAGTGCGTTCAGGGTCACGCCACCTAGGGTTGCTGGCGGCGCCTGAAGGATCGGCCATGGACGAATGAGTAAAAACTTCCCTCTTGTGGGGTGTCGTTGTCCCATTTCACCCGCTCAAAGGCCGCTCAAGCCTGCGCTCGAGACAAAGGGCGTCAGCATTTACGTTTATTCATGTCGCCAGATCGAAAAATAATTTCGCCTTTCTGCGGTTTTGCAATGCTTCTTCTATTCAGTACGTGCCACCGTCACGCTTAGGCACACCCTTTGCTAAGCATTGAAAACCTGGCCTTTCAGGCCAGGACACACCATCCATGAAGAGTAACAGAGGGCAATCCCGGGACCGCACGCAATCAAGCAGGGTTTAAAGCAAGGCAAGGCCGAACCGTCGGAATGACGAAGTGATAAGAAATGCCGTGTAGAACGCGGCTGGGAGTTGGCTATGCCCCACGCTTTTTTTAATGAAATGTATGACGCAAAGGGTGACTGCCGCCCGCATTACCAAGCCTTCTCGCGCTGGCTGGCGGATACCCCGCTTGAACTGCTCGAGCAACGCCGCCGCGAAGCCGACCTGCTGTTCCACCGGGCCGGCATCACCTTCACCCTTTATGGGGACGAGCAGGGCACCGAGCGCCTGATCCCCTTCGATATCATTCCCCGCAGCATCAAGGCCAGTGAATGGCAGATGGTCGAGCGTGGCTGCATCCAGCGGGTCCAGGCCCTGAACATGTTCCTGGCCGACATCTACCATGGGCAGCGCATTCTCAAGGAGGGGATCATCCCGCCCGAGCAGGTCTTGGCCAACGAGGGCTACCAGATCGCGATGCAGGGCCTGAACCTGCACCGGGGCATCTACGCCCATATCGCCGGTGTCGACCTGGTTCGCGACGGTGACGGCAGCTATTACGTGCTGGAAGACAACCTGCGTACGCCCAGCGGCGTGAGCTACATGCTCGAAGACCGCAAGATGATGATGCGCCTGTTCCCCGAGCTCTTCGCCGCCCAGCGCGTGGCCCCCATCGATCATTACCCGAACCTGCTGCTCGACACTCTCAAGAGCTCAAGCCCCCTGGAAAACCCCACCGCCGTGGTGCTGACGCCGGGACGCTTCAACAGTGCCTATTTCGAACACGCCTTCCTGGCCCGTGAAATGGGCGTGGAGCTGGTGGAGGGGGCCGATCTGTTCGTGCGGGACGACCACGTGTACATGCGCACCACCGCCGGCCCTCGACAGGTGGACGTGATTTACCGTCGCCTTGACGATGCCTACCTCGACCCGTTGTCGTTCAACCCTGATTCGATGCTGGGCGTGCCCGGGCTGATCGCTGTTTACCGTGCGGGCAACGTGGTGCTGGCGAACGCGGTCGGCACAGGCGTGGCCGACGACAAGTCGATCTACCCTTACGTCGACGAAATGATCCGCTTCTACCTCACCGAAGAACCGATCCTGAAGAACGTGCCCACCTGGCAGTGCCGCAAGCCCCAGGACCTGTCCCATGTGTTGGCCAACCTGCCGGATCTGGTGGTCAAGGAAACCCAGGGTTCCGGCGGCTACGGCATGCTGGTCGGGCCGGCCGCCAGCGCGGCGGAAATCGAAGATTTCCGTGCACGCCTCAAGGCCCGTCCCGAAGCCTACATTGCCCAGCCGACCTTGAGCCTGTCCACGTGCCCGACCTTTGTCGAAAGCGGCATCGCGCCGCGCCACATCGACCTGCGCCCGTTCGTGCTGTCGGGCAAGGAAACCCGCCTGGTGCCTGGCGGGCTGACCCGCGTGGCGCTGCGTGAGGGCTCGCTGGTGGTGAACTCGTCCCAGGGCGGCGGCACCAAAGACACTTGGGTAGTGGAGGACTAAGACATGCTTTCAAGAACTGCTTCGGACCTCTATTGGATGTCCCGCTACCTGGAGCGCGCCGAGAACCTGGCGCGCATGCTCGAAGTCAGTTATTCGCTGTCGCTGATGCCCCAGGCCGGACGCAGCGATGGCCATGCCGAGCTGGCGATGTCGCTGCTGGCGGCCGGCACGCTGGACGACTACAACGCCCGTTATGACGCGCTCAACACCGAGCGCATGCTGCATTTCTTCGCCTTGGACGAAACCAACCCCGGCAGTATCTATAGCTGCCTGCGAGCCGCGCGGACCAATGCCCATGCCGTGCGCGGGCGCATCACCGCCGACATGTGGGAAAACATCAACGCCACCTGGCTGGAAATGCGCAACATCGCCAGCAACGGCCTGGGGCGCTACGGTATCAGCCATTTCTGTGAGTGGGTCAAGGAGCGTTCGCACCTGTTCCGTGGCGCGACATCGGGCACCATCATGCGCAATGATGCCTACTGTTTCATCCGCCTGGGGACCTTTATCGAACGAGCCGACAACACCCTGCGCCTGCTGGATGCTCGCTATGAAATGTTCGGCGAGGAATCGGAAGAGGTCAGCGACAACTCGGCCCGTGGTTATTACCAGTGGAGTGCCTTGTTGCGCGCGTTGTCTTCGTTCGAGGCGTTCAACGAGATCTACCGCAACGCGCCCAATGCCGAGCAGGTGTCCGAGATGTTGCTGTTGCGGGCCGACGTCCCACGCTCGCTGCATGCCTGTATCGAGGAACTGGACCATATCCTCGCCAGCTTGCCGGGCAACAACGGCCGGCCGGCACAACGCCTGGCCGCCGAGCTGAATGCGCGCTTGCGCTATTCCGGGATCGACGAAATCCTGGCGTCGGGCCTGCACCAATGGTTGACCGACCTGATTGGTCAGATCCGTCACTTGGGCCAGACCGTCCATGAGTCTTACCTGGAGGTCGTATGAAACTGTCCATACGCCACGACACGACTTACAGCTACGCCGATGAAGTCTGCACCAGCATCCAGTTCCTGCGCCTGACGCCTCGGGACACTCAGCGCCAGCGCATCCTGCAATGGCATCTGGAACTGCCGCGACTGGTGCGCAGCCAGATTGACCCCTATGGCAACATTCTCCACGTGATGACCATGGACGAGCCCCACGGTGCCTTGGTGCTGACGGCGTATGGCGAGGTGGAAATCCATCAGTCCATCGCGATGGAACCGGACTCTCAGTCACCGCTGCCGTTTCTGCGCACCAGCCGCCTCACCCAGGCGGATGAGACCCTCAGCGCCTTCGCCGTCGAACAATGCGCCGGCCGGCGTGATCGTTCGGCCTTGACCGACCTGATGAACGGCCTGGCGGCGCGGATGCCCTACAGCCCCGGCACGACAGCGGTCAACAGCACCGCCGCCGAGGCGTTTGCCGGTGGAACGGGGGTTTGCCAGGACCATACCCACGCCTTCCTGGCCTGCGCACGCAGCTTGGGTATTCCAGCGCGCTATGTTTCCGGCTATCTGTGCACCGAAGATGAAAGCCACCTGGCAAGCCACGCCTGGGCCGAAGCCTGGCTGGACGATGGCTGGTACAGCTTCGACGTGACCAACCGCCTGACCCTTCCCGATCGCCACCTGAAACTGGCGATCGGCCTGGACTACCTCGACGCCTGCCCAGTACGCGGCATGCGCCGGGGTGGCGGGGCGGAACAGATGCAGGCGCGGGTGCAGGTGAGTTCGATGGTGCAGGTGCAGCACCAATAAAGACACAGGCCTCCTCGCCAACACCCGAGCTCCCACATTGGAATGAGTGGTGGACACAAACCCCGTCTCCACCCGAGAACCTCTGTGGGAGCGAGCTTGCTCGCGATGACGGCTGACCAGCCGACATCATCGCCAACAGACCTACCGCCATCGCGAGCAAGCTCGGCTCCCACACTGGAAGGGTGGTGGACACAAACCCTGTCTCCACCCGAAAACCCCTGTGGGAGCGAGCTTGCTCGCGATAACGGCTGCCCATTCGACATCACCGCCAACTGACCCACCGCCATCGCGAGCAAGCTCGCTCCCCCAAAAAGCTCACTCCCTCCTTACCCGCCAAAATGAAGCTTTCATGACAAAAGTTCGGTAGCACATCGCCATTCCCGTCATGCCTGTGTGACGTGCTCGAGGGGGCCTTTCAGGTCGTTTGGAGCCGGGGCGCGAAGCCGGGAGTGAGGCGATGGGGACTATGGAACGTTATTCGAAAGTGGGCATGCAGGAGCTTGACCAGCGGCTGTCGAAGATCGTCGAGGCGGCGCGCAAGCAACCGGTCTCGGTGTATCGCTACGGTGCGCCTTGGGTCTGGATCGTTTCCCAGGATGACTGGCAGGGCGCGCTCAAGGAAGTGTCCAGCTACATTCCGCAAGGCCATTCACTGGTCTTGCTGCGTCCGCAGATCGACGACCTGCTGGATGACCATCGCGATGTGCTGCAGGGCCTCAACGCCAGAGCCCAGATGCTGATCGCACCGCAAACCGCCATGCACATCCTCCTGCTGCAACTGCTCTATTCGGTGCCCAGCGAGCAGCAACTCTACGAACAACTCAATTACAACCTGCTGTTCCGCTGGTTCGTCGGCCTGGACCTGAACCAGAAGGTCTGGAGCTTCAACGTCCTGAGTAAAGACCTCGCCACGCTGCTGGGCGATGCGCGGGCGGTGCGGCTCATCGAGAAAATCATCGGTGAAGTGTTCTGTGGCGCCTTGCTGCAAATGCCGGAGTTCTCCTTGAACTTCGCGCTGCTGCACACCTGGCTGGCCCGGCACGCCACGACATCGACCATAAGCAATTGAGCCGTACTTTGAACTCAGGGGGTGGTGTGGAGCATTTCTTCAAATCGCGGCCGGCGCTGTGGGGCTGGCTGCTGCTGGCGGTCGGGGGGCCGTCGGCCTTTGCCGCCGAAGGCGGGCAGGAGGCCGACGCGGCGCCGACGCGCCGGGTGGACGTGAACGAGTACTTCGTGCGCGGCAACACCGTGCTCGATGCCCGGGCGATCGAGGAAGCGGTGTACCCGTTCCTGGGACCGCAAAAGGCCTTGAGCGACATCGAAGGCGCCCGGGAAGCCCTGCAAAAAGCCTATCAGGCCCGCGGTTATCAATCGGTATTCGTCGAGTTGCCAGAGCAGAAAGTCGAAGACGGCATCGTCTACCTGCAAGTCAGCGAAACCAAGATCGGTCGGGTGCGCGTGGTAGGGGCCAAGCACTATTCGCCCGTTGAAATTCGTGACGACGTGCCGGCGCTGAAGGAAGGCGAGGTGCCCGATTTCGCCCGGGTCCAGGCAGAGCTGGCGCAGTTGAACAAGACCCCGGGGCGCCAGGTCATGCCGCTGGTGCGCGAAGGCCAGCGCCCCGGGACCATGGACGTGGACTTGCAAGTCCAGGACCAGGACCCCTGGCAGGCCAGCCTGGGGCTGAACAACGACTACAGTGCCGACACCGAAAAACTGCGCACGGTCGCCAGCCTGGGCTACAACAACCTCTGGCAACTGGGCCACAGCGTTTCGCTGACCTTCTTCACCGCGCCCCAGGACACCGAAAACGCCAAGGTCTGGTCGGGTTCCTACACCGCGCCGCTGAGCGAACGCTGGAGTGTGCAGTTCTCGGGGTACCAGTCCGACAGCAACGTGGCGACCGTCGGCGGCAGTAACGTGTTGGGCAAAGGGCATTCCTACGGGGTGTCGGCGATCTACAGCCTGCCGTCCACGGGGGCATGGGCCAACAGCTTTTCGGTCGGGGTGGATTTCAAGGACTTCGAGGAAGAGCTGAACCTGGGCGGTGCCAGCGACAAGGCGCCGCTCAAATACGCACCGTTCACCTTCGCCTATAACGGTTTCCGCTACACCGAGAACAGCCAGTTGGGCCTCGGCCTGAGCCTGGTGGCGGGTACCCGGAGTCTGCTGGGCTATGGCAGCTCCGACGAAGAGTTCGACTACAAGCGCTATCGCGCCAGCCCCAGCTTCGCGGTGCTCAAGGGCGACGGCAATTACACCTTCACCTTCGGCAACGACTGGCAGACGGCCTCCAAGGCCGCTTTCCAACTGGCCTCCGGGCCGTTGGTTTCCAACGAGCAATTCTCCGCCGGTGGCGCCACGTCGGTGCGCGGCTACCTGGCTGCCGAGCGCACCGGCGACGACGGCTACCTGCTGTCCCAGGAGCTGCGTACCCCGTCCCTGGCCAAGTTCCTCGGCAGTTATGTCCAGGAGTGGCGCTTCTATGCCTTCGCCGAAGGCGCGCAGCTGTATTTGCGTGACGAACTGCCCGACCAGGACGCCGACTACAGCCTCGCCAGCGTCGGCCTCGGCACCCGCGCGAGCCTGAGCAAATGGCTGTCCGGCAGCCTCGACTGGGGCTATCCGCTGCTCGAAGGGCCGAACACCTCGAAACAGGAATCGCGCCTGCACTTCAACCTGCAAGCGACGTTTTGAACCCAGGAGTCATGTCCATGCAACGCTTATTGTTATCCCTGTTTATCTGCCTGGGGCTGGTGCTTCCGGCGACCGCCAACGCCTGGTGGCAGGACGACTGGCACTATCGCAAACAGATTTCGGTGGACACCACGCCCCAGGGCGCCGCCATCGCCCAGGCCTTGGGCCGCACCGCGTTGCTGGTGCGCTTGCACACCGGCAACTTCACCTTCGACGGGGTCAAGGACGACGGCTCGGACTTGCGTTTCGTCAGTGCCGACGACAAGACCGTGCTCAATCACCAGATCGAAAGCTTCGACCCGCTGATGGGCATGGCGCTGATCTGGGTCGACGTGCCGAGCGTGGAGGGCGGTCAGCGCCAGGACGTGTGGATGTATTACGGCAACCAGAAGGCGCCGGCCACGAGCGGCGGCCAGTTGACCTTCGACCCGGACTACACCGCGCTGTACCACTTCGACGGCGCCACCGGCGTACCGCCCCGGGATACCACGGCCTACGGCAACAATGCCCAGGGCGCGACCGGCGTGAGCATCGACGGCGTGATCGGACGGGCCTTGCAGTTCAATGGCCAGCCGTTGTTGTTGCCGGCCAGTCCGTCGTTGCAACACAGCGCCGGCGCGGCGTTCACCTTCAGCACCTGGCTGCGCCAGGACCAGGCCAGTGGCGAACAGGTGATCCTGGCCCGTCGCGAAGCCGCCACCAGCCTGTTGGTTGGGGTCAACCAGGGTGTGCCGTTCGTGGCGATCAATGACCAGCGCGCCGTCTCGACCCAGCCGCTGAACCCCGGTCAATGGCAGCACCTGGCGTTGACCGCCTCGGGCGACCGGGTCGTGCTGTACGTCAACGGGCGTGAGACCGCGAGCCTGGCGGTGGCGATGCCGGCGTTCAATTCGCCGATCGCCCTGGGTGCCGATGTCTCCGCCGGAGCCTTCGCGCCTTTCAGCGGCGCCATGGACGAAGCGCGCCTGTCCAAGGTCGCTCGTCCGGCGCCGTTGCTGTTGGCCGACGCCAATGCCCAGGGCGCCGAATCGAAACTGGTGGCCTACGGCGTCGATGAAGAACAGTCCGGCTTCGGTTTCGGCAGCCTGGGGTTCCTGCTCAACGCCGTGCCGCTCGACGCTTGGGTGATCATCGGGGTGCTGGTGCTGATGATGTTCCAGTCGTGGATCATCATGATCCGCAAGAACCGCATGGTCAGCCGCCTCAGTGCCGCCAACGAAGTTTTTCGCGAGCAGTTCGCCAAGATCGGCACGCGCCTGGAAATGTTCGCCGACGACCAGGACCTCGCCCAGCGCCTGCAACATTCATCGCTGTGGCGCTTGTACCTGGTGGCCGTCAAGGAAATCCGCACCCGCCGTGAGCAGGGCGCGGACACCTCGTCGGTATCAGCGGCCACCATCGAAGCGATCCGTTGCTCGATGGATGGCGTGCGCACCCGCGAGAACCAGGCGCTGAGTTCGAAGCTCTCGACCCTGTCCAACGCCATCGCCGGCGGGCCGTACATCGGCCTGCTCGGCACTGTGCTGGGGATCATGGTGGTGTTCCTCGGCACGGCCATGGCCGGCGACGTGAACATCAACGCTATCGCCCCAGGCATGGCCGCGGCATTGCTCGCCACCGCCATGGGCCTGTTCGTCGCGATCCCGGCGTTGTTCGGCTACAACCGCCTGATCACCCGTAACAAGGAAGTCAGCGCCGACATGCGGGTCTTCGTCGACGAGTTCATCACGCGCCTGGCGGAGATGCACGGAGAAGGCCAGTCCGGTGAAGCGGCCCCTCGTCGCGGTCATCACGTCCAATCGTCCGTACCCGCCTGAGGGAGTCGCCATGGCTAGCGTAAACGCTTCACACGATGACGACGATGATGCAGCGGTCGACAGCATCAACATCACGCCACTGGTGGATGTGCTCATGGTGGTACTGGTGATGTTCATCCTCACGGCCACCGCCCAGGTGTCAGGTATCCAGATCAACCTGCCCAAGGCCAGTGCCTCGGTGTCGTTGTCCGAGGCCAAGACCAAGGCGATTTCGGTGAATGACGGCGGGCAGGTGTTCCTCGATGCCTATCCGGTGACCCTGGCCGAACTGGAAGAGCGCCTACGCATCGAAAAGGCACAGAGCCCGGACTTCCCGGTGATCGTGCGCGGCGACGCGACGGTGCAGTACCAGAAAGTCATTGAAGTGCTGGATCTGTTGCGGCGCCTGGAACTGTCCCAGGTCGGTCTCGTGACCGGCAAACCGAGCCAGGGCTGATCATGACCGCCAGACTTCCCATCGATCCGCCCCCGGTGAAGACTTCGCCGCTGCGCCTGCTCAAGTGGGTCGCCGGCCTGCTGCTGGGCGTCGTCGCGGCCTGGCTGCTGTGGCAGTGGGCCAATGACATGAGTGGCGTGCGCCGCGAAGCCCCGAAGGTGCCGACCATCATCCCGCTGCCGCCTCCGCCCCCACCACCGCCGGAGAAGCCCAAGGAGCCGGAACCCCAGGTCGAGGAGAAAGTGGTCGAGCCAGAGCCGACCCCGGAACCCGAAGAGGTCAAGCCCGAAGAAGAAGCGCCGCCGTCGCCGGTGGATGACCTGGCGAACCCGATGCAAATGGACGGCGATGCCCAGTCCGGCAACGACGCGTTCAACATCGGTGCCGGCAAGGGCGGCGGCATGGCCGGGGCAGGGGGCGGACGCCTGGGCAATGGCACCTACAGCCAGTTCCTGGCGTTCACCTTCCAGCGCTTGCTGCGGGAAAACCCCGACCTGCGCAGCCTGGCGTTCTCCCTGCAGGCCGATGTCTGGCTCAGTGCCGTGGGCGAAATCACCCGGGTCGAGCTGGTCAAGTCCAGCGGCAACCGGCAAGTGGACGAGCAAGTGATTTCCGCCCTGCGTGCCGCGCCCCATTTGAGTGAACGGCCCCCGGCCTCCCTGACGTTGCCCGTGCGCCTGTCCTTGCAGGGACGGCGGCCGGGTTAACCGACTATTTGAAAGTTTGCCAACAGGAGTTGTGTGCAGATGATTTCCAATGTGAATCGATTGTCGTGGGCGATCGGCCTGGTGGTCCTGAGCCTGGCCGGCCACGCGGCCGCCGCCCCGGCGCCTTCGGAAAACGCCACGATCAATCTGATCCGCCTGCTGGTGCAGCAGGGCGTGTTGAAACAGGACCAGGCCGATGGCTTGATCGCCCAGGCCGAGCGGGAGGCCGTGCAGGCCCGCCAAGCCGCCACGGCAGTCGCCGCGACGCCGGTCGGTGCGCCGGGGGACGTGCGGGTGCAATACGTGCCGAACATCGTGCGTGAGCAGATCCGCGACCAGGTCAAGGCCGAAGTCATGGCCACCGCCAAGCAGGAAAACTGGGCCCAGCCCAACACCTTCCCGGATTGGGTCTCACGCATCAGTTTCGATGGCGACATTCGCTTGCGGGATGAGTCGCGCTATTACTCCGGCACCAACAGCAACGAAATCGTCGATTTCGCCCGGCTCAATGACAAGGGGCCTTACGACGTCAACCCCAACAGCAGTTCCAGCCTGCCGCCGTTGCTCAATACTCGGGAAGACCGGGAAAACCTGTTCCGCCTGCGTGCCCGCCTGGGCATGAAGGCCGTGATTGCCCCGCAATGGACGGCGGGCATCCGCATCGGCACCGGCTCGGACAACAACCCGGTGTCCACCACCCAGACCCTCGGCGGCGGCTTTGGCAAAAAAGACATCTGGCTCGACCAGGGCTACCTGACCTGGAAGCCCTCGGACGAGTTGACCTTGACCGGCGGGCGTTTCGCCAACCCGTTCTTCTCCACCGACCTGTTGTATTCCGGCGACCTGAACTTCGATGGCGTGGCGGCGAATTTCAACCACAAGCTCAATCAGGACTGGGGCGTGTTCGGCACCGTCGGCGCGTTCCCGGTGGAGTACACCAACGACACCAGCACCAGCAATGGCAGCGACAAGGAAGAGAGCGACAACAAGTGGCTGTACGGTGCACAACTGGGGGCCAACTGGGCCATCAACGACAGCAACCGGATCAAGGGCGCGTTGGCCTATTACCGCTTCGACGACATCGAAGGCCAGCGTTCCTCGCCGTGCCAGCCCTGGGCCGGTGATCCAGGCTGTGACAGCGACGGTTCGCGGGTGGCGTTCATGCAGAAGGGCAACACCGTGTTCCTGCTGCGCGACATCACGCCCAACCCCCTCAACCCGTCGACCACGCCACAGCCGCAATACGTCGGCCTGGCCTCGGAGTTCAACCTGCTGGACCTGAACTTCGCGTGGGACACCGATCTGCCCGAAGACCTGAAACTGCGCAGCCAGGCCCACTACGTCCACAACCTGGGCTACGACGAAGGCGAGATGCGCAAGCGCTCCGCGGGGCAGTTCGCCAACAACCTGGACAGCGATGGCGAGGTGGAAAGCGGTGCCAACGCCTGGATGCTCCAGTTCACCCTTGGCAACTCCCTGGAACTCAAGCGCGAAGGCGACTGGAACCTGTTCGCCGGCTACAAGTACATCCAGCCGGACGCCTTGCCGGACGGCTTCAACGATTCGTCATTCCATCTGGGTGGCACCAACGCCAAGGGTTATTTCCTGGGCGGCAACTATGGCCTGGCGAGCAACGTCTTCGCCACCGGTCGTTGGTTGAGTTCCGAAGCGGTGTACGGCGCGCCGTACGACATCGATGTCTTGCAGCTTGAAATCAACACGCGCTTCTAAGCGCAGGGAGGTCTCATGAAAAGGCGTGCCATCTACCAATGTCCGGCCGCGTTACTGGTGCTGGGCCTGCTTCTGAGCGGCGGTGCCCACGGCGAAGGCCTGGAAGAACGCCTGCGGGCGCAACTGCGCAGCACCACCGCCCAGTTGCAGACCCTGCAAAGCGAACAGGCCCAGGCCAGTGCCGCCCGGCAGGCCGCAGAGAGCCAGGCCAAGGAGGCCCAGGCGCAGATCAAGCAATTGACCGCGCAATTGAGCAAGGCCCAGGCCCTGAATGAGCAACTGGCCGGGCATCAGCAAAACCTGCAAAGCCAGGCCCAGGCCCAGGTGGCGGCCAGCAACGAGCAAATGGGCAAGTTCAAGAAAGCCTACGACGAGCTGCTGGTCCTGGCTCGCGGCAAAGAGGCCGAGCGCGCGCGTCTGGAGGCGCAATTGACCGAGCGTGACACACAAGTGCAGCAATGTTCGGTCAAGAATCAACAGATGTACGAAGTCGCCAAGACGCTGCTGCATGCCTACGAAACCATTGATGTGACCGACATCGTGAAGATCCGCCAGCCGTTCGCGGCCAAGGCCCGGGTGCGTTTCGAAGAGCTGGCCCAAGGGTTCGGCGATGATCTCTACAAGAACCGTTTCGATGCGCCCCAGGCCTCGATCACTCACTGAACAGAACAAGGATGAATCGAACATGACCTCAATGATTGAAAACGTCGGTGCGAAATCCCTGACCGAGTTGTTGCAGGCCGCGGGTTATCGGGTCAACGAAACCGAGCAGAACGGCATTGTGCAACTGCTCAGTGCCAGCCAGGGCATCGGCTTTGCCGTGCGTTTCGGCAATCCGGCGGCGACGGCGGGCCAATACCTGGACTTCACCTTCAGCTGTGCCTTGCGGGTGCAAGGCCAATTGCCGGACGGGTTGGCAGAACTGTGGAACGCCTCGCGACGTTTTGCCCGGTTGTCGTTGCAAGGCGAATTCCTGGTGATGGAAATGGACGTCGTGGTTGCGGCGGGCGTGAGTGCCGATCATCTGCGCAGTCATCTGGAACTGTGGGACCGCCTGTTGCAGGAATTCATTGTCTACCTGCGTGAGTACAGCCAGAACGCGGCGCGGGCGCAAACCCCGGCCGAGCCCGTCGAGGCGCCCCTGGAGGAGGCCGTCGCATCGTGAAAAAACCGACCTTCGTCATCAGCGCCGCGGCGCTGGGGCTGATCGCCTTGGCGCTGGTGCTGGGCCTGCGGCCGGGCAGCGATCCGGTCGCCGCGGTGCAGGCCGCCAGCGTTGTGTCGGCCGACTCGCCGAGTTTGGCCCGATTGGGCAACCAGCAGGTCAGCCCCGAAGAGCTCAAGACCTTGCTGGCCGCACTGGCTCCCGAGGTTCGTCAGCAAATGCGCGGTAATCGGGCTGCGCTGGAGGGCTGGATCCGTGCCCGCCTGGCGGAAAAAGCCGTGTTGGAGCAGGCCGATGCCCAGGGTTGGCGCCAGCGGCCCGAGGTGGAGCGGCAGACACGAGCGGCGGCCGAGCAGATTGTGTTTCG
The DNA here is from genome assembly GCF_900104425.1 of Pseudomonas sp. NFACC13-1. Lineage (NCBI taxonomy): Bacteria > Pseudomonadati > Pseudomonadota > Gammaproteobacteria > Pseudomonadales > Pseudomonadaceae > Pseudomonas > Pseudomonas sp. NFACC13-1. The sequence goes on from NZ_FMXV01000005.1 coordinate 20,537, forward strand.
CGATTACTTGCAGTCGGTGAGCCAGGTGCCGGCCGGCTATCCCAGTGAAGACGAGTTGAAACAGGCTTACGACGCCGGGAAAGCCAATTGGACCGCGCCGGCATTGTACCGTGTCAGTCAGATTTTCCTGGCAGCCAGCGAGCCGCAAACCGTGGAAGCGGTGCGTCGGCAAGCGCTGGAGTTGAGCAAGAAAGCCCAGGCCTCACCCGCTGAGTTCGGCGCCCTGGCCAGTCGTTTTTCCCAGGACCGCACCAGTGCCGAGCGCGGCGGTGACAGTGGTTACCAGCCTTTGCAGCAACTGGTGCCGCCGGTGCGCGAGGCCGTGGCACGCTTGAAGGTTGGCGCGGTATCGGACCCGGTGCAGAGCCCGGCAGGGTTCCATGTCATCAAGCTCACCGAGCAACAACCGGCCCGAGAGGCGACCCTGGACGAAGTCCGCGAGCGCCTGACCCAGGCCCTGCGTGCCCAGCGCCAGGAACAGATCGCCAAGGCGTACCTGGACGGCATGCTCGACACGGCGACGTTGAGCATCGATGGCGCGCAGTTGAGCAAGGTGTTGGAGGAGGGGCTTTAGCCCAGGTACTTTGTTTGATGTGAACACCTTTGTGGCAAGAGGATTAATTTGTGGCGAGGGGATTTATCCCCGTTGAGCTGCGTAGCAGCCCCTATCAATATCCCTCAGTGTCAGACCTGATGGAGTTCAAGCCAAGGGGGGCCGCTTCGCGACCCACGGGGATAAATCCCCTCGCCACTTCGTACAACCGACAGGGAGTCACCCATGACCTTCATCGAGCCCGCAGGACGCCAGGCTGTCATCGCATACCGCACACCGTTGCGTGCCCCCGACCCGTGGCTGGCCATGGCCGGTGGTATCGAGCCGCAGGTGGCGCAGTGCTTCTTGGTCAGTGCCCGTTGCGGCTGCTTCATGCAAGCGGCCCGCAGCCTCAACGTCAAGGCGACCTGGCTGCGCAAGCAGTTGGCGCAATTGGAGGCGCGCCTGCAGCGCTCGCTGTTCAGCTTTCAGGGCAGCGCCTTGACCCTCAGCCGCGAGGGCAGGCAGTTGCAGGCGCGCTTGATCAGCCTGGCCCACGAAAGCGCGCCGCCCTTGAACGATCAACCCTTGATTCGCCTGGCCGTGGCCGAGTCGATACTGCATGACATCCTGGGCCGTGACCTGATTTCATTGCTGCGACGCAACGCCAGCGTGCGACTGCAGATCATCACCCTGGACAGTGACCTGGCGCTGCAAGCCGTCAGCGCCGACCTGGTGCTGTGGTTGAGCGATGCCCACACATTGGGGCCGGGGCCGAGTTTCGCCACATTGCCCGCGGATCGACTGGCGCGGCTGGACTATGTGCCGCACATCGCCAAGCGCTACTCACGCCCGGCCACGCGCCCGGACTGCCTGGACGACCTGAACGACTACATGCTGGTGCAATGGCAGGCGGACCGACACGTGGACGGCTTCGCACCGTGGAACGCCTTGATAGACCAACGCCGGGCCGGCGTGGTGCAGGTGCAGTCCTACGAACTGATGCTGGAAATGATTCGCTGCAGCGCCTGCATCGGCCTGCTGCCGCAGTACATGAGCCGCTTCGACCGAGGCCTGGTGGCATTGCCGCAAGTGTTCGGCCTGTCGATGCAACGGCACTTGTGGATGGCCGTCAATGCCCAGGCCGAAGGCTCGCCGGAAGTGCAGATGCTGCGTGAACTGATCCACCACACGCTGGATGAGCGGCGGGATTGGTTCCAGGCCTGACCGAAACAGGAAGTAACCTCTCTGTGGGAGCGAGCTCGCTCGCGATAGCGGTCGTTCATTCGACATCAATGCCGGCTGAAAGGGCCTCATCGCGAGCAAGCTCGCTCCCACAGTAAATCGTCAGTGCCCCCAGACCTCGCAGTCACTCGAAACCCATGTGGGAGCGAGCCTGCTCGCGATAGCGGTGGTTCATTCGACATCAATGCCGGCTGAAAGGGCCTCATCGCGAGCAAGCTCGTTCCCACAGTAAATCGTCAGTGCCCCCAGACCTCGCAGTCACTCGAAACCCATGTGGGAGCGAGCCTGCTCGCGATAGCGGTGGTTCATTCGACATCAATGCCGGCGGACACCCTCGCCATGGCGCGGCTGCGCTGAAGGATCAGCCACGCAGGTGAAGTGGCTTTTACGTACACCGGCGTCTTGGACCTGTCATCATCCAGCTTCGCAGCACTCCCTAACCGAGGAACGGCCCATGGACGATGTACAGCAACTGGGCGAGATGCTTCGTCACTACGCCGACAGCGAAGCGCACAAGAAACAACTGCACCAGGCCCAGTCGGCGGTTTGGGCGCAACAGATCAAGGCGCTGTACGGGCAAATCGAGCAATGGCTGGCGCCGGTCATGGCGCTCGGCTTGTTGGAGCTGAACCGTGAGGCGTATGTGGCCCACGGGTCGAACGTTCCGGTAGAAACATCCGCTTTCAAGACCGAAAAACTGACCTTGGCCATTACCGGTAAACCGGTAGAGTTCGTGCCGGATGTGATGGGGGTGGGCGGCTTGGTTTCTTTGTCGATCATCGGCCTGGCCGCGACCCGTCACGGCAGCATTTCCCTGGTGTGCCAGCCGCCATCGACGCAATGGCAATGGCGCCGTACCAATGGGTTGAAGGACCCCGACACGTTTGCCTTCGATGCAAACTTCCTCGCCCAACAATTGCAGAGCCTGATACCCCGCGAGCGCGGCTGAATCACTTGTTCTTTTCAGGGCAGGCAAAAAACTGCCCATTGGCTATACCTGTAGTTCCGGCCCCGCCTCGTGTGGCTTACAGGAGTGACAGCATGAAGTTCGCGTCAATGATTGGCAGCATCTGCATAGCCTCGCTTGCCTTGGCGGGTTGTTCGAGCAAAGTCACCCAGCCGGATGAATATTCCGGGTTCCTGGGGGATTACAGCCGGCTCAAGGAAGAGAAGTCGCCGTCGGGGGCCGAGGTCATGCGTTGGGTCGATCCGAAGATCGATCTGAGCAAGTACACCAGCCTCTATATCGAGCCGACGCAGCTTTACCCCAAGCCGCAGCCGACCGTGAGGATCCCCCAGGCCACGCTGTCGGGCATCACCGCGTATTACGATCAGGCCCTCATGCGGGAGGCGGGTAAGTCCTTGCCCCTGGCGACCGTCCCAGGACCGGGTGTATTGGTGATACGGGCGGCGATCACGGCTGTCAGTAGCAAGACCGAAGGCTTGAAACCGTATGAGGTGGTCCCGATTGCGCTGGTGGCGGCCGCTGTCAGCACTGCCAGCGGTATTCGCGACCAGGAAACCACCTTGGGCACCGAAGCGGCTTTTCTCGACGGTGGCAATAACGCGGTGGTCGCCCAGGTGGTGCGCAAGGGCACGGGCAAGCCACTGTCCAACGAATCCCAGGTCATGAAGCCCGATGATGTCAAAGGGGTCATCGATGGCTGGGCGTCGGACTTGCATCAGTCGTTTCTACAGCTCAAGGCCAAATAACCCTTACCGTCGCCGGGGTGTCGACGCCACGTCTTTTTATGTCCGCCCATAGGTCGCGCGAGCATTTCGTGGTTAACTCCGGCCTCACCATTTTCAAACTGTCAGAAGGAATCCGTTCATGGCTCAAGTCACCCTCAAAGGCAACCCGGTCCAAGTCAACGGTCAGTTGCCACAAGCCGGTTCCAAGGCACCAGCCTTTTCCCTGGTCGCCGGCAATCTGTCGGACGTTTCCCTGAAGGACTTCGCCGGCAAGCGCAAAGTGCTGAACATTTTCCCAAGCGTCGACACGCCGACCTGCGCCACCTCCGTGCGCAAATTCAATGCTCAGGCCAACGAACTGAACAACACCGTGGTGCTGTGCATCTCCGCCGACCTGCCATTTGCCCAGGCGCGCTTCTGCGGTGCCGAAGGCCTGGAAAACGTCCAGAACCTGTCCACGCTGCGCGGTGCCGAGTTCATCCAGGACTACGGCGTGGCGATTGCCGACGGTCCATTGAAAGGCCTGACCGCCCGTGCCGTGGTCGTGCTGGACGAAAACGACACCGTGCTGCACAGCGAGCTGGTCAAGGAAATCGCCGAAGAGCCGAACTACGACGCGGCCCTGGCTGTTCTGAAATAAGTGGAATGAAATAAGGTATTTATTACAATTGTTAACGGTCTGGCCCTGTCCAGGCCGTTTTCTTTTGTGCTTCAAGGCTTTAGCCGACTATTCGAAAGGTAAGCCCAACGTAAATTGCCGGTAAAGGCGCTTTGCTAAATACCCGCCAGTGCTTATCGTTCAGCCTCCCGTAAAAGAAGTCCACGCGCCCAATGGTTGATCACTCCATGCAATCGTCTGTTTCCCGCAATTCCCGTCGCTGGCTGTTCGGCCTGTTCGTCCTGTTGGTCGTCGCGGCGCTGGCCTGGAAGTTCTGGCCCGGTGGTTCGGCCCAGAAGCCGGGGGCGGGGGACAAGGCCGCGACGGGGCACGTAGGACGCTCGGGCGGCATGCGGCCGGGGTTCGGTGGGGCGACGGGGCCGATCCCGGTGCGGGTGGCGCCGGCGGTGACCGGGGATTTCCCGCTGTACTTCAAGGCGCTGGGTACGGTCACGGCCCTCAACACCATCAACGTGCGTAGCCGCGTGGGTGGCGAACTGGTCAAGATCGCCTTCGAAGAGGGACAAATGGTCAAGGCTGGGGACTTGCTGGCCGAGATCGACCCACGGCCGTACCAGAACGCCTTGCTCCAGGCCGAAGGCACGCTGTTGCAGAACCAGGCCCAACTGAAAAATGCCCAGGTCGACCTTGAGCGGTATCGCGGCCTGTACGCCGAAGACAGTATTGCCAAGCAGACCCTCGACACCGCCGCGGCCTTGGTGGGCCAGTACCAGGGCACGGTCAAGACCAACCAGGCGGCGGTCAACGACGCCAAGCTCAACCTGGAATTCACCAGGATCCGCGCGCCGATTACCGGCCGCGTGGGCTTGAGGCAACTGGACATCGGCAACCTGGTGTCGGCCAACGACACCACGGCCCTGGCGGTCATTACCCAGACTCAACCCATCAGTGTCGTGTTCACCTTGCCGGAGAACAACCTCGACACCGTGCTCGCCCGTTATCGCAGCGGGGCGAAGCTGCCCGTCGAAGCCTGGGACCGGGGCGATGTGAAGCGCCAGGCCAGTGGCGTATTGCAAAGCCTGGACAACCAGATCGATGTCGCCACCGGCACCTTGAAGTTCAAGGCGCGCTACGAGAACCGCGACCAGTCGCTGTTCCCCAATCAGTTCGTCAACGTCCACCTGCTGGCCGACACCCTCAAAGGCGTGGTCCTGGCGCCGACGGCGGCTATTCAGTTCGGCACCAACGGCACTTTCGTCTACGCCCTGGAGGGCGACAAGAAGGTCACCATCAAGAAGCTGAAGATCGGGGCCAGCGACGGCACGAACACCGTGGTCACCGAAGGCCTGGCCGCTGGCGACCGGGTGGTGCTCGAAGGCACCGATCGCCTGAAGGAAGGCAGCGAAGTGGAGGTGGTCAACGACAGCCAGGAGGTGCCCACCACGCCGACCGAGCACTTGCAGGGCAAGTCTGCGGCGGTGCCTGGGTCGGCTGAGGCCGACAAGGCGAACAAGGGCGGCGCATGAATCTCTCGCGGCTGTTCATTCTTCGCCCGGTCGCCACCACCCTGAGCATGCTGGCGATCATCCTCGCCGGCCTGATCGCCTACCGGTTGCTGCCGGTGTCGGCATTGCCCCAGGTCGACTACCCGACCATCCGCGTGATGACCCTGTACCCGGGCGCCAGTCCCGATGTGATGACCAGTGCGGTCACCGCGCCCCTGGAGCGACAGTTCGGGCAGATGCCGGGCCTGACGCAAATGGCCTCCACCAGTTCCGGCGGCGCGTCGGTGATCACCCTGCGCTTCAACTTGGACATCAACATGGATGTCGCCGAGCAGCAGGTGCAGGCCGCGATCAATGCGGCCACCAATTTGCTGCCCAAGGACCTGCCGGCCCCGCCGGTGTACAACAAGGTCAATCCGGCCGACACCCCGGTGCTGACCCTGGCGATCACCTCCAAGACCATGCTGCTGCCCAAGCTCAATGACTTGGTGGACACCCGTATGGCGCAGAAAATCGCCCAGATCAGCGGCGTAGGCATGGTCACCATCGCCGGTGGCCAGCGCCAGGCCGTGCGAATCAAGGTCAACCCCGAGGCCCTGGCGGCCAACGGCCTGAACCTGGCGGATGTGCGCACGTTGATCGGTGCTTCCAACGTCAACCAGCCCAAGGGCAACTTCGACGGCCCGACCCGGGTCTCGATGCTCGATGCCAACGACCAGTTGACCTCGCCCAAGGACTACGCCGAGCTGATCCTGGCCTACGCCAATGGCGCGCCGTTGCGGCTCAAGGACGTGGCACAGATCGTCGACGGGGCCGAAAACGAACGCCTTGCCGCCTGGGCCAACGAAAACCAGGCCGTGCTGCTGAACATCCAGCGCCAGCCGGGGGCCAATGTCATCGAGGTGGTGGACCGGATCAAGGCCCTGCTGCCGAGCATCACCGATAACCTGCCGGCCGGCCTGGACGTCACCGTGCTGACCGACCGCACCCAGACCATCCGCGCCTCGGTCACCGACGTGCAGCATGAGTTGCTGATCGCCATCGCCCTGGTGGTCATGGTGACGTTCCTGTTCCTGCGTCGCGTCAGTGCCACGATCATCCCGTCGGTGGCCGTGCCGTTGTCGTTGATCGGCACCTTCGGCGTGATGTACCTGGCCGGTTTCTCCATCAATAACCTGACCCTGATGGCCCTGACCATCGCCACCGGTTTCGTGGTGGACGACGCCATCGTCATGCTGGAAAACATCGCCCGCTTCATCGAGGAGGGCGACAGCCCGTTGCAGGCCGCGCTCAAGGGTGCGAAGCAGATCGGCTTCACGCTGATTTCCCTGACCCTGTCGCTGATCGCCGTGCTGATCCCGCTGCTGTTCATGGCCGATGTGGTCGGGCGCTTGTTTCGCGAGTTCGCCATCACCCTGGCGGTGGCGATCCTGATTTCCCTGGTGGTGTCCCTGACCCTGACGCCGATGATGTGCGCCCGCTTGCTCAAGCGCGAGCCCAAGGAAGCAGAACAGGGCCGTTTCTACCGCGCCAGCGGCGCCTGGATCGACTGGTTGATCGCCGCCTACGGGCGCAAGTTGCAGTGGGTGCTCAAGCATCAGCCACTCACCCTGCTGGTGGCGGTGGGCAGCCTGGTGCTGACGGTGGTGCTGTACCTGGCCGTGCCCAAGGGCTTTTTCCCGGTGCAGGACACCGGGGTGATCCAGGGCATTTCCGAGGCGCCGCAATCGATCTCCTTTGCCGCCATGAGCGAGCGCCAGCAGCAGTTGGCCAAGGTGATCCTCGCCGACCCGGCGGTGCAGAGCCTGTCGTCCTACATCGGCGTGGACGGCGACAACGCCACGCTCAACAGCGGTCGCCTGCTGATCAACCTCAAACCCCACAGCGAACGGGACGACAGCGCCACCGAGATCATTGCCCGCTTGCAGCCACAGCTGGATCGACTGGTGGGCATTCGCCTGTTCATGCAGCCGGTGCAGGACCTGACCATCGAAGACCGGGTCAGCCGTACCCAATACCAGTTCAGCCTGTCATCGCCGGACGCCGAATTGCTCAGCCTCTGGAGCGGGCGCCTGGTCGAGGCCCTGGGCCGCCAGCCGGAACTGACCGACGTGGCCAGCGACCTGCAGGACAAGGGCTTGCAGGTCTACTTGGTGATCGACCGCGACGCGGCGTCACGCCTGGGCGTCTCGGTGTCGAACATCACCGATGCGCTGTATGACGCCTTCGGCCAGCGGCAGATCTCCACCATCTACACCCAGGCCAGCCAGTACCGCGTGGTGTTGCAGGCTCAGGCCGGGGAGCGGATCGGACCGCAGGCGCTGGACCAGATCCACGTCAAGACCACCGATGGCGGGCAGGTGCGCTTGTCGAGCCTGGCCCGGGTCGAAGAGCGCCAGGCCCAACTGGCAATTGCCCACATCGGCCAGTTTCCGGCGGTGATGATGTCGTTCAACCTCGCGCCCGGCGTGGCCCTCGGGCATGCGGTGGACATGATCGAGAAGGTCCAGCGGGACATCGGCATGCCGGTGGGCGTGCAGACCGAATTCCAAGGCGCGGCCGAGGCGTTCCAGGCGTCGTTGTCGAGTACCTTGCTGCTGATCCTGGCGGCGGTGGTGACCATGTACATCGTCCTGGGTGTGCTGTACGAAAGCTACATCCATCCGATCACCATCCTTTCCACCTTGCCCTCGGCGGCCATCGGCGCCTTGCTGGCGTTGATCCTCAGCGGCAATGACCTGGGTATGATCGCGATCATCGGCATCATCCTGCTGATCGGCATCGTCAAGAAGAACGCGATCATGATGATCGACTTCGCCCTTGACGCTGAACGCAACCAGGGCATGGACCCGCAGACGGCGATCTACCAGGCGGCGTTGCTGCGCTTCCGCCCGATCCTGATGACCACCCTGGCGGCGTTGTTCGGTGCCATACCGCTGATGTTCGCCACCGGTTCCGGTGCCGAATTGCGCCAGCCCCTGGGCTTGGTGATGGTGGGTGGATTGTTGGTGAGCCAGGTCCTGACCTTGTTCACCACGCCGGTGATCTACCTGTACTTCGATCGCCTGGGCCGCCGGTTTGCCAGGCCGGAAGGGAAAGAGGTGCGGGTATGACGGTCGGGAGCTTCCGGCTGGACCCTGCGCCGCAGAACTCGGGGCAAGTGCGCTTTTTGTGGCGAGGGGATTTATCCCCGCTTGAGTGCGCAGCGCTCACAAAAGGGGCCGCTGCGCAGCCCAGCGGGGATAAATCCCCTCGCCACAAAAGCCCGGTCATTCCTTTCGGTCTTTGGTCTGAAGCCCGGAGCGCTGGCCGATGAACCTTTCCGGCCCCTTCATCCGCCGCCCCGTAGCGACCATGCTCCTGAGTTTCGCCATCATGTTGCTCGGTGGCGTGTGTTTCGGCCTGCTGCCGGTTTCGCCGCTGCCGCAAATGGATTTCCCGGTCATCGTGGTCCAGGCCAACCTGCCAGGAGCCAGCCCCGAGGTGATGGCTTCGACAGTGGCAACGCCCCTGGAGCGTTCCTTCGGCGCGATCGCCGGGGTCAACACCATGAGCAGCCGCTCCAGCCAGGGTTCTACGCGGGTCATCCTGCAATTCGACCTGGACCGTGACATCAACGGCGCCGCCCGGGAAGTGCAGGCGGCCATCAATGCGTCGCGCAACCTGTTGCCCAGTGGCATGCGCAGCATGCCTACCTACAAGAAGGTCAACCCGTCCCAGGCGCCGATCATGGTGCTGTCGCTGACCTCGGATGTGTTGGAAAAAGGCCAGCTCTACGACCTGGCGTCCACCATCCTGTCCCAGAGCCTGTCCCAGGTGTCGGGCGTCGGCGAGGTGCAGATCGGCGGCAGCTCGTTGCCAGCGGTGCGCATCGAACTGGAGCCACAGTTGCTCAATCAGTACGGCGTGGCCCTGGACGATGTGCGCACCGCCATCGCCGACAGCAACGTACGCCGGCCGAAGGGTTCGGTGGAGGACGACCGGCGCATGTGGCAGGTCCAGGCCAACGACCAGTTGGAGAAGGCCAAGGACTACGAAACGCTGATCATCCGCTACCAGGACGGCTCGGTCCTGCGGCTCAAGGACGTGGCGAAAGTCACCGACAGCGTCGAGGATCGCTACAACAGCGGTTTCTTCAACAACGATGCCGCCGTGTTGCTGGTGATCAACCGCCAGGCCGGGGCCAACATCATCGAGACGGTCAACGAGATCAAGGCGCAACTGCCGGCGTTGCAGGCGGTGCTGCCGGCCAGCGTCAAGTTGAACCTGGCGATGGACCGTTCGCCGGTGATCAAGGCCACCCTGCATGAAGCGGAAATGACCTTGCTGATCGCCGTGGCCCTGGTGGTGCTGGTCGTGTTCCTGTTCCTCGGCAACTTCCGCGCCTCGCTGATCCCGACCCTGGCGGTACCGGTGTCGCTGGTGGGCACGTTTGCGGTGATGTACCTGTACGGTTTCTCCTTGAACAACCTGTCACTGATGGCGTTGATCCTGGCGACCGGGTTGGTGGTGGATGACGCCATCGTGGTGCTGGAGAACATTTCCCGGCACATCGACGAAGGCGTGCCACCGATGAACGCCGCCTATCTGGGCGCCGAAGAAGTCGGCTTTACGTTGCTGTCGATGAACGTCTCGCTGGTGGCGGTATTCCTGTCGATCCTGTTCATGGGCGGCATCATCGAGAGCCTGTTCCGCGAATTCTCCATCACCCTGGCGGCCTCCATCGTGGTTTCGCTGGTGGTCTCGCTGACGCTCACGCCGATGCTCTGCGCCCGCTGGCTCAAGCCTCACGTACCGGGGCAGGAAAACCGCTTGCAGCGCTGGAGCCTGGGGCTCAATGAGCGGATGGTCCGTGGTTACGCCACCAGCCTGGACTGGGTGCTGCGCCATCGGCGCCTGACCTTGCTCAGCCTGCTGGTGACCATTGGCGTGAACGTCGCGTTGTATGTGGTGGTGCCGAAAACCTTCATGCCACAGCAGGACACCGGCCAACTGATCGGTTTCGTGCGTGGCGACGACGGGCTGTCGTTCAATGTGATGCAGCCGAAAATGGAAATCTTCCGCCGTGCCGTGCTCAAGGACGAGGCAGTGCAAAGCGTCGCCGGTTTCATCGGCGGCAACAACGGCACCAACAACGCCTTCATGCTGGTGCGCCTCAAGCCAATCAAGGAGCGGGGGATTTCCGCACAGAAAGTCATCGAGCGCCTGCGCAAGGAAATGCCCAAGGTGCCCGGCGGCCAATTGATGCTGATGGCCGACCAGGACCTGCAATTCGGTGGCGGTCGCGAGCAGACCACTTCGCAGTATTCCTACATCCTGCAAAGCGCCGACCTGGCGACGCTGCGCACCTGGTACCCCAAGGTCGTGGCCGCCTTCCGGGCCTTGCCGGAGCTGACCGCCATCGACGCCCGCGACGGTGGCGGGGCGCAGCAGGTGACGCTGGTGGTGGACCGCGACCAGGCCAAGCGCCTGGGCATCGACATGGACATGGTCACCGCGGTGCTCAACAACGCCTACAGCCAGCGGCAGATTTCCACCATCTACGACAGCCTCAACCAGTACCAGGTGGTGATGGAGGTCAATCCCAAGTATGCCCAGGACCCGAGCACCCTCGAGCAGGTCCAAGTGATCACCGCCGACGGCGCGCGGGTGCCACTGTCGGCCATTGCCCATTACGAGAACAGCCTGGAGGACGACCGTGTCAGCCATGAAGGCCAGTTCGCTTCCGAGGGCATTTCCTTCGACATGGCCGAAGGCGTCACGGTGGAGCAGGGCACCGCGGCTATCGAGCGGGCGATTGCCAAGCTCGGGATGCCCGAGGATGTCATCGCGAAAATGGCCGGTACCGCCGACGCATTCGCCGCCACCCAGAAGAGCCAGCCGTTCATGATCCTCGGCGCGTTGCTGGCGGTGTACCTGGTGCTGGGCGTGCTGTATGAAAGCTATATTCATCCGCTGACCATCCTGTCCACCTTGCCATCGGCCGGGGTCGGCGCCTTGTTGTCGATCTACGCACTGGGCAGCGAGTTCAGCCTGATCTCGCTGTTGGGGCTGTTCCTGCTGATCGGCGTGGTGAAGAAAAACGCCATCCTGATGATCGATCTGGCGCTGCAACTGGAACGTGCCGGGCAGACGCCGCTGGAGTCGATCCGCAGCGCTTGCCTGCTGCGATTGCGGCCAATCCTGATGACCACGCTGGCGGCGATTCTGGGTGCCTTGCCGCTGCTGCTCGGCGCCGCCGAAGGCGCGGAAATGCGCCAGCCGCTAGGCCTGACCATCATCGGCGGGCTGGTGTTCAGCCAGGTGCTGACGCTCTATACCACGCCGGTGGTTTACCTTTATCTCGACAAGCTGCGCCATCGCTTCAACCGCTGGCGTGGCGTGCGCACTGATGCTGCCCTGGAAACTCCGCTATGACCGACCGTTCGCCTTTCAATTTTGCCGCGACGCTGGCGACCGCCCGTGGCTCGCGGGTGCTGAGCCTGGTGCTGTGCGTGGCGATGCTCAGCGCCTGCGCCGTCGGCCCGGATTACCAGCGCCCCGCCGCGGCGGCCCCGGTGCAGTACAAGGAGGCCCAGGGCTGGCGCCAGGCCAACCCCAGCGATGCCCTGGCCCGGGGCGCCTGGTGGGAGCTCTACGGTGATACGCAACTCAACGGCCTGGTGGACAAGCTCAACGCCTCCAACCAGACCGTGGCCCAGGCCGAAGCCCAGTACCGGCAGGCCCGGGCACTGGTGCGCAATGCTCGTGGCGCGTTTTTCCCCACCGTGGACCTGACCGTCGGCAAGACGCGCTCCAGCCAGGGCACCGGCAGCAGCAGTTCGAGCCTGAGCAGTTCGTCCAGCGGCATTCGCGACACCTACAACGCCCAGGCCGGCGTCAGCTGGGAGGCGGACGTGTGGGGCAAGTTGCGCCGCACCCTGGAAGCCGACGAGGCGAGCGCGCAAGCCAGTTTCGCCGACCTGGCGGCGATGCGCCTGAGCCAGCAATCGGAACTGGTGCAGAACTACTTGCAGTTGCGGGTGATCGATGAACAGAAGCGTTTGTTGCAAACCACTGTCGACAACTATCAGCGCTCGCTGAAGATGACCGAAAACCAGTACCGTGCCGGGGTCTCCGGCAAGGACGCGGTGGCCCAGGCGCAAAACCAGCTCAAGACCACCCAGGGCGACCTGATCGACCTGATCTGGCAGCGGGCCCAGTTCGAAAACGCCATCGCCGTGCTCATCGGCCTGCCGCCGGCGGAGTTCAACCTGGCCGAGGTCCAGGACATCCCAGCACTGCCGCAGATCCCGGTGGCGCTACCCTCGCAACTGCTCGAGCGCCGGCCGGATATCGCTTCGGCAGAGCGCTCGGTGATGGCCGCCAATGCCAACATCGGCGTCGCCAAAGCCGCGTATTACCCGGACTTGACCCTGAGCCTCAGTGGCGGTTACAGCAGCAGTACCTACGACAATTGGGTGAGCGTGCCGAACCGCTTCTGGTCGGTAGGGCCGCAACTGGCGATGACGCTGTTCGATGGCGGCCAGCGGTCGGCGGAAGTCGACCGCACTGTCGCCGCGTATGACCAGACCGTCGCCACCTATCGCCAGACCGTGCTCGATGGCTTGCGCGAGGTGGAAAACTACATGATCCAGCTCAAGGTGCTGGAAGACGAAGCCCGTGTACGCCAGGAAGCCCTGGACGCCGCTCGGGAATCCCTGCGCCTGACGCAGAACCAATACCGAGCCGGATTGATTGCCTACCTCGACGTGGTTACCGTCCAGGCCACCGCGCTGAGCAACGAGCGCAGCATGCTGAGCCTGCAACAGAGCCGCTTGATTGCCAGCGTGCAACTGATTGCGGCGTTGGGCGGTGGTTGGGATGGGCAGTTACAGGCGGGCGAGTAGCCGCGGGTAATTCAAAGGGGGGTGTGTCCATTGAAAACTCCTGTGGGAGCGAGCTTGCTCGCGATGACGGCAGTACATTCGCCATCGCTGCAAGCTGACCCACCGCTATCGCGAGCAAGCTCGCTCCCACAGGGGGGGATTCTCGCGCTGTAAGTCCCGCTTTTGGCCGATGCACTGCCTACGTCCTGTCGCGATGGCTTGGTATAGTTCAGGCCTCTTTTCAGCCGGTAAAGGATCACTGCCATGTCGAAATACCAAGCGTTCAACGTCGAACTTGCCGACAACATCGCCCATGTGCAGATCAATCGCCCGGAAAAGATCAATGCGATGAACGTTGATTTCTGGCGCGAGATCATCGAGATCTTCCAATGGATCGATGACACCGATGAGGCGCGGGTGGTGGTGCTCAGCGGTGCCGGCAAGCATTTTTCCTCTGGCATCGACCTGATGATGCTGGCCGGTGTGGCCAACGAGCTGGGCAAGGACGTGGGACGCAATGCGCGCCTGTTGCGGCGCAAGATCCTGCAACTGCAAGCCTCGTTCAACGCCGTGGACAATTGCCGCAAGCCGGTGCTCGCGGCCATTCAAGGCTATTGCCTGGGCGGTGCCATCGACCTGATCGCCGCGTGCGACATGCGTTATGCCGCCGAGGACGCCCAGTTCTCCATCAAGGAAATCGATATCGGCATGGCTGCCGATGTTGGCACATTGCAACGCTTGCCCCGGATCATCGGGGACGGCATGCTGCGTGAACTCGCTTATACGGGGCGCACCTTCGGTGCCGAAGAAGCGCGCAGCATCGGCTTGGTCAATCGCCTGTACAGCGACACCGCCAGCCTGCTCGACGGCGTGCTGGGCATTGCCCGGGAAATCGCCGCCAAGTCTCCGATCGCCGTGACCGGCACCAAGGCAATGATCAGCTACATGCGCGACCACAGCATCGACGACGGCCTGGAATACGTCGCCACCTGGAACGCCGCCATGCTGCAATCGACCGACCTGCGCGTGGCCATGGCCGCCCATATGAGCAAACAGAAACCCGAATTTCTGGATTGACTGACCATGACTTCACGCTGGACCACCGCAGTACTCGATACCGATCTTCCTGGCGGCTGGGCCGTGGCCCGTAGCCCGGAAGGCTTTCTGTTCGACGACAACGGCGCGCTGTTCCCCCGCGAGTGGCTCAAGCGCCAAGACCTGTCGATCCTCGCCGAACACGGCATCGGTCACCTGGATGGCGAGCCGGTCTACCTGTTGGAGTTGCACAGCCCGCTGGAGATTCCTGGCTGTAACTGGAAAGGCCTGCGGGCGTTCATGCTCGAGGGCGACCACACGCTGTACAAGGTGTTGGGCTATGCGGCGCAGATCGGCACCTGGGCCCGGGAGCATCGTTTCTGTGGCAGTTGCGGCAAGCGCATGAGCCAGATTCCGTTGGAGCGGGCCATGTATTGCGACGCCTGTGACCTGCGTCATTACCCGCGGATTTCACCGAGCATGATCGTGTTGATTACCCGCGGCGATGAAGTCCTGCTGGCCCGTTCGCCGCGTTTCGTCACGGGCGTCTACAGCACCCTGGCGGGGTTTGCCGAGCCTGGCGAGTCGGCCGAGGATTGCCTGGTGCGGGAGGTGCGTGAAGAAGTCAGTATCGAAGTGAAGAACATCCAGTACATGGGTAGCCAGTGCTGGCCGTTCCCCCATTCGATGATGCTCGGTTTTCACGCTGAATATGCCGGCGGCGACATCGTGCCCCAGGAAGATGAAATCGAGGACGCCCAATGGTTCAACGTCCACGACCTGCCACCGTTGCCGGCCTCGCGCTCGATCGCCCGCTACCTGATCGACCTTTATGTGGCGCGGCGCTTAGGCCACGCTGAACCAGTGCTGCCAGGCTAGGCGCACGGTCAAGCCCAGCACCACGGTGATGAACACCGGTCGGATGAACTTCGCGCCGCCGCTGATGGCGGTGCGAGCGCCGAAGAATGCGCCGATCATCACCGACAGGCCCATGCTCAGGCCGATGACCCAGTCCACCTGTCCGGAAAAGACGAACACCGACAACGCCGCGATGTTGCTGACGAAATTCATGCTGCGCGCCACGCCGCTGGCCTTCACCAGGTCGATGGGGTAGAGCAGCAGGCTGCTGACCGTCCAGAACGCACCGGTACCGGGCCCGGCCACGCCGTCATAGAAACCCAGGCTGAAACCCTGGGACGATTGCCATGTCTTCTTGATCGGCGCATCGCTGTCCAGCGGTGCCTTGGGCGTGCCGCCAAACAACAGGTACAGGCCGCAGGCGAAGACGATCACCGGCAGCATCTTGTTCAGCCACTCGGCAGGCAGGTAATGGGCGACGATGGCACCGGTCAGGGCCCCGACCAGAGTGCCGACGAGGGCATGGGTCCATTGCCTCGGGTGGAACAGCTTGCGCTTATAGAAGGTGAAGCTGGCCGTCGCCGAGCCGAAGGTCGAGCTGAGTTTGTTGGTCCCCAGGACTAGGTGAGGCGGCAAGCCTGCGGTCAGCAGCGCCGGCGTGGTCAGCAGCCCACCGCCACCGGCAATGGCATCGATGAAGCCGGCAATGAAAGCGACAACGGCAAGGATAGCGAGGGTAGTGAGGTCAACGCTGAGTTCGAAAGGCATGGAATGGGCTTATTGGGCAGGTCGCAGAAGGGCTGCGGGAAGGCCGGTATGTTACCCATAATGGTGCAGGGCTGCGACTGCTGGTGTGTGCGCAGCCCTGCAAACAGCGCAATCACTCAGGCCGAAACACTGCCCGCACACAATTCTGTGTCTTCTCCTTGAACATTGCATAACCTTCTACCGACTGTTCGAGTCCCATTGGATGAGTCAGCAGGTAGGAGGGGTCCAGTTCACCTTTCTGGATGTGCTCGAACAATCGTTCCACGTAACGCTGTCCGGGCTGTTGGCCGGAGCGCAAGGTCAAGGCTTTATTGACGATGGCCCCCATGGGAAATTTGTCCAGCAGACCGCCATAAACCCCGACCACCGAGACCGTGCCGCCTTTGCGGCAGGCTCGGATCGACTGGCGCAACACCGTCCCGCGCTCGGTGTGCAGGCGCAGCATTTGCTTGGTCTTGTCGTAGAGATAGTCGACCTCTGTACCATGGGCCTCCATGCCCACACAGTCGATGCAGCGATCCGGGCCCCGGCCGCCGGTGAGCTCCAGCAAGGCGGCATGCACGTCCGTGGTTTCATAGTTGAGGGCGATGGCGCCGGTCTTTTCTTCGGCCAGTTGCAAGCGATCAGGCAGGCGGTCGATGGCAATCACCCGTTCGGCCCCCAGCAAACAGGCACTGGACATCGCCATCAACCCGACCCCGCCGCACCCCCATACCGCCACGGTATCGCCCTTTTGGATATTGGCGTTATCGGCGGCGAAATAACCGGTGGGCACCGCGTCGGAGACGAATACCGCCTGCTCGTCGCGGATGCCGTCGGGAATCTTGAACAGGTTGACGTCGGCAAACGGCACGCGAATATAGGTCGCATGGCTGCCGGCATAGCCGCCAAACGCATGGCTGTAGCCGATAATCCCGCATGCCGGTTGGCCGTAGGCGAGATCCGTGGCGCTGGGATTGGGGTTGGAGTTGTCGCAGCAGGAAAAATCCGAGCGCCTGCAATGTTCGCACTCGCCGCAACCCAGGATCGAAACCGTGACGACCCGGTCGCCTTTGCGCAATGAGCTGACGGCTGAACCGATCTCCACGACTTCACCCATGAATTCATGGCCAATGATGTCGCCGGCCTGCATAGTTGGTACGTAGCCTCCCAGCAGATGCAGGTCTGACCCACACACCGACGACATTTTCACCCGGACGATAGCGTCGCGGGGATTGATAATGGACGGGTCATCGACGGTTTCAACTTGTAGCTTGTTCGGGCCTTGCCAAGTCAATGCGCGCATCAGGCGTTACCTCCAGTGGACGGCTGGTGGGTCGGTGTTTGAGGGGTATCGGTGGCCGGATGGACGAACAAGAAATCCTTGGTGCCGGGGGCGTGCATTCGATGCGTGGCCACCTCGCCGGTTTCCAGTTGTTGCTTGATGCTGCGCAGCAGGTGCAACAAGGCTTTGTCCGAGAACTTCGAAAGGGCGGCCGCCAGGGCATATCCCGCAGCACCGGGGAGCGTCTGGCAGGCGACGATGACCTTGAGCTGCGTGCCTCGGCCGGCCGGTGCATCAGTGAAGTGCATCTGGATGTCATGCTTGAATCGTGTACCCGGAGCGGCCGTCCAATGCAGCTTTCGGCCGTCCTTGGGTTCGTCCTGTTCGATGTCGCAATGCAGGGTCTTATCCATCGGCCCGTGGGCGACCCAGCGATAGGTGCGTTCACCGGTCTGTTCGATTGCATCGACCCAGGGCAGCAACGCACCGAGATTACCTGGGTTGCGACAGAACGCGAAGATCGCTTCCCTTGGTTTACCCACGGTAATGCTACGAGAGATCACCTTGCTGCCGTCCCAGTCTCGATCCTGCTCGAAAGCTTGTTCGAAGGGGGTGTGGGTCAGCGCGCGCTTGATCCTGCATGTGCCTGAATAACCGCGCCAGGCGGCACAGGCACCCAACAGCACCTGCGGCCAACCCTGGAGCCCGCCCTGGCGCAGTCCATTGGCGATCAATAGCGTGCCGGCCAGCAAAGACACCGCACGCTCCGGCGTGCCGAGATTGGGATGCGACGGGGTCGGCACCGCTGCCCGGCTCGCAACCAGTTTGGGTCGTTCAGACATGATGGTTTCCTCATTCTCCAGGGGCGACATAAGGAATGAGCCGGGGGAGGTGCGGTTGTTCCGTCGACGTGCGAGCTTTCCGATGAGGCGAATCATGGCGCTGCAGTTCGAGCGTTTGCCAGGGCGGTCCGGGATTCGCTGGCTGGTTGGCCAGGGGAGGAAAAGCTGATCGTTCGACGAATTTTTTTTGAAATCAAGGGGTTGTCAGCCTAGGCAAATGAGTACATAATTGCGCCCATCGAACGCACTGGGACGTAAAAAATCTCAATGTTTTCAAGGAGATAGCGCTGAGCAAGTGGCTTGTCTCCTGATCAGGTTTGTACCGCGGTTGATGTGGCTGCATCGCATCGAGCGTCTTGAGGCCGAATAGCAAAATGGTTATGCAGTGGATTGCAAATCCACCTACGCCGGTTCGATTCCGACTTCGGCCTCCACTTTTAAAAAGCTCTGTAGATCTATGATTTACGGAGCTTTTTTATTTTCGAAGCATTGAAAGGTTTTGTCTTGAAAAGGGCATAAGCGACCTTGCTTCACAGGGGTGGGATGTATATATTCCCCCTCTTGCTGCACCAGCCAGGACTTCGGCCATTGGATTTGCCGACGTTCCCATGGCTAATCGCGCTACCGCCCGAATGGCGAAACTGGTAGACGCATGGGACTTAAAATCCCCCGCTCGTAAGGGCGTGCCGGTTCGATTCCGGCTTCGGGCACCATCTAAAATCAAGGGTTTGCGAGCGAAAGCTGATGCAAACCCTTGTTCGTTTCGGTTTCCCGCTTGTACCGGCTCATCACAACCGCCGGCGAAACGCCTCGAGAATATCCCGCGTGCCTTTTTTCATTTGCAGTTGGGCAATGGCATCCAGCGGGTGCCAGAGACAATCGCTGATTTCATTCTGTGGCCGGGCCGCCGCCGAGTCGCTGACAGACGCTTCGAACACGTGGTGCTCGGTTTGCCCATCATTGATGCGCATCAGGTAGAGCAGGTTCTCGACGTCCAGGCCAGTTTCTTCCGCCAGTTCCCGGATGGCTGCGCCCTCACGGGTTTCTCCCCGTTCGACGGTACCGCCGGGAAGCGTCCAGCGGCTATTGGCTTTGCGGACCAGCAGGACGTGGCGATTGTCTTCGCAGATGACGGTCGCTCGAATTTTCATGATGGTGTTCGATCCGTGACTGTCATTAAATTGAAATATATCTGCAATATTTGAGCATGGCATCTGTCGCTCGTTCAAATATCGATTTTCAGGGTCCTGTCCGTACGACCATGACGGGTTGGGAAAGGCTGGGTTCATTTGAGTCTGTCATCGCTCTCGTCGATCTTCCCTACCGTCAGCGCCAGGCTTTCGACCGGCTATCGCCTCAAAGGGAATCAGCTTCGAAAAAAAGAATCCATGTTGGGTGCAATGGCTGCTCCCG
Organism: Pseudomonas sp. NFACC13-1; assembly: GCF_900104425.1. Taxonomy (NCBI): domain Bacteria; kingdom Pseudomonadati; phylum Pseudomonadota; class Gammaproteobacteria; order Pseudomonadales; family Pseudomonadaceae; genus Pseudomonas; species Pseudomonas sp. NFACC13-1. Next base: position 40,178 of record NZ_FMXV01000005.1, read on the forward strand.
GTCGGGGGAAGGACAGGCAGATGACCACCGTTGAAGACTTCAAGATCAAATCCCATGAACTCCTGGTGGAGCTCGATATGGCAACAGCGGAAATGATGAAGCTCATATGTGTCCATCAAATGAGCGGAGCGACTTGGGATGAGGCGGTTCAGCGTCAACATGAAGCCTATGAGCGGTGGGTCGCTTATCTGAATGAGCGGGGGTAGCTGCCGCACGCGCCATAGGCGAAATTCTTTGAACGGTGCCTGAACGGCTGTGCCTAATCCTTAAACCGACAAGAGGATTAGGCCATGTCTGAGTTAGCCAGTTACTTCTGGATCGCTGTCGCGGTGCTTTTGCTACTCGTGGATCTATGGGCGATCGTCAGTGTCTTTCGAAGCGACAAGTCGGCCGGGACCAAGGCCGGCTGGGCGCTGCTGCTGATCATCCTGCCGGTGTTGGGGCTGGTCATCTGGGGCGTAGCCGGGCCCCGTGGCATCAAGGAGGGGCCGTCGTCACCGGAGCACAGCAAGGGCTAGGAACGAACAAGTTGCGCCGCACGTACCCGGCCTGTCACTGTCTTTTCCACTCGCCGCCGGTGCTTTCGCAGTCTTCCTGGGCCTGCTGTAGCTGCTCGACATCGTAGTAATACCAATTCACTTTGGCGTTGTCGGGAAGGTTGGCCGATCCTCCGTGCTTGTCTTTACTGGTTGAGCGCGGGTTGGCCAGCGCTTCCTGGGTCAGCCTGGCCTGGCAGGTCGCCACATATCCTTCGGCACAACGCTCGACTTTACGCTTTTGGGTGCTGAGCGTTCCCTTGCTTTCATTGCTGCAAGACCAATCCAGGGTTTCGGCGGGCATGCCTTTGTATTCGTAGCAGCTATGGCTTTCGATCACCGGGACCGACTGGCTCTGGGAGTGGGTGATGACGTCGCAGCCTTGGGCCATGACGGCGGCGGGGCTCGCACAAGCGATCAATAGCAGGATTCTGGCATTCATGTGATTTTCCCTCTGCGGCTTTTGCACCGGTGACTATCCATTTCGAGGCGCAAAAAATGGCCGCGTTCCATCAGTTTTCCAACCGGTAGAACTCGAGGGAAACCTCTGACGTAGCGTGTCAGCGAAACTTGGGCAGCGGTGGCTCAGCGGGCTTGAGTGACGTCAGCGCGCTCTGGATCGATGGAGCGTCTTTGTCGATGTCCGCGAGCCGGTCGCGGATACGCACCGCGGTAGGGTGCCCACCTTGGTGGTCGACCCAATCGGCGATTTCCTTGCAGGCTGCCGTGAGCCTGGCCTGACGTGATTCCAACAGGGTGAGCAGGGTGGTGATGGACTCTTTTTCGGACATGTCACACCTCCATTCAGGGTTGATGAGGCAGCACGAAACCCGCCAGGGGCGGGCCATGCTGTGGTCTAAGCGTAGTTGAGTTATTTCGGATCTGTCGAAGAATCCGGCGCCCGGCCAGACAACCGGCGCGCCGGAACGGTACACGTTATTTCAGCCGGACTCCTTGACCCAGGTCGGCGCGACGCTCGCCCGCCAGCGTACATCGGTAATGCCGTATTTTTCCGCCAGGGGCTTGGAAACCCGCTTGACCTTCTCCCTGCCGAATTTCGGTATACGCCCGACTCCCGCGTCGCAACTGGCCCAATGCCAAGCCTCGGAGTTATTCATCACTTCTGCGCGAATAATGAATGACTTGGGTTCGCCATGGAGTATGTAGTCAATGATGTAAAGCGATGGCCCGCCCATAAATCCTCCCTAATATAGTTCTATACGGATGGATGCAAAGGCATTGGGAAAATTCCATCGAATTTCCAGACGGTCAAATTAATACCGCTCAAGCTCAAGCGCGGGGCGACAACAATTTTGCGAACAGCCATTGTTCACTGCAAGGAACCAAACCCGGTTACCCTTCTCCAAGGTGGGCTTCAACACCGTCGGCCAGGGATCAAAGGCGAAGCAACGCGGCATCAACTAAAGGCAAAACATGAAAAAAATCGCCAGGGTCCTGTCCATTGCAGCCCTCGCCATCGGTTTATCGGGCTGCATTGGTGCCCCCATCGAACTGACGCCGCAAACCGAACAACGCCTGCTCGAACAACCCCCGATCCGTTTCCTGCTGACATTCGACGATGGACCCAGTGCATCGTCTATCTGGAACCCTAGCCTGGAGGTGCTGGACGCACTTGCAGACAACCCGGTGCAGCCTGGCATCAAGGCGGTGTTTTTTCTGCAGACCCGCGGGCCGCGGGCCGGCGGCAGTGATATCGGCCGCTCAGTGATGCGTCGCCAGCAGCAGGAAGGCCATGTGCTGGGTTTCCATACGGCGACCTACTGGCACACCAATCATCGGTTCCTGAGCCCTGATGAGCTGGAGCAATCGCTCACCCGGGGCGGGAGTGATATCGCCGCCATGACCGGCGCGGCACCGTCCCTGGTCAGGCCGCCTTTCTGGAGTTTCGACAGGCGTACCGCAGCGGCCTACCGGCAACACGGCCTGCACATCTTGTTGACCGACCTGAGCGCCAATGACGGCAAGGTCTGGGGCATCACGATGAGCCCGCGGCGACGGATCAACCTGACCCGACAACTCTCCGAGGTGCGCGAGCGCATCGCCGCCGGACAACTGCCAGCGGTGGATGGGGTCATCCCGGTTGTGGTGACTTTTCACGACATCAATCGTTATACCGCCCGACATGCCCGCGAATACCTGCAGATCCTGCTCGACAGCGCCAAGGCGACCGGCATGAGGACCGCCCCCAGGCCGTTCTACGATGACCACCAGGCATTGGAGCGAGCGGCCTTGGCCCGGACGGTCGATCACAGTGCAGAGCCCGTCCATTTGCCGGGATTGTGGGACTGGTTGTGGGATTCGGATTCCCACTGAGGGCATCACGGATGCAGTCGGCTTCGCGACGTCCGGTCGGCAGCCGTGGTCATCAGCGTGTATGGTAGGCGATGCACCCTTGTTGAAGTCGGAGGTGATCATGAGTACTGCGATGATGACGAAAATGCACATCAACGGTTATGACGTGCTCAGCGTAAACAGCGGCCCATGGCGAGTCTGTACCCAGGCTGACCGTTTGGGCTCCTTTGCGTCCCGGGAGGAGGCGCTGGCCTACGCGGCGGCATTGCCGACCCGGAGAAACCGTAGCGGCCGGCCTGGGAACACGAAATAGGTGGGAGCGAGCCTGCTCGCGATGCGGTCAGTACATTCGAAATCTGGGTGACAGCCACGCCGCCATCGCGAGCAAGCTCGCTCCCACAGTTTTTCCCGGGTGCCCATCAAGAATGCGTCCATCATAGATCCCCTGTGGGAGCGAGCTTGCTCGCGATGGCGGTGGCTCAGCCTGCGTGTTTCGCTGATCAGGCGCGCGCCAGCTCCAACGGGATCTCCAGGGTAAACAGGGCACCTTGCCCGGGGCCGTCGCTATGGACATGGAGGCGGCCGTTCATTTCAACCGCCGCCAGGGCGCAGCTGTGCAGGCCAAAGCCATGACCATCCTTGCGGGTGGTGAAACCATGGTTGAAGATGCGCGTCAGGTTCTCTGGGGAAATGCCTTCTCCGCAGTCCTTGACGCTCAGGCACAGCTTGGTTTCGTCGAGGATACGGATCCCCAGGGTCATTTCACGCGGATGTTCGCTGATGTGCGACATGGCGAATTTGGCGTTGCTGATCAAGTTGATCAGGATCAGCAATAACCTGTGCTTGTCTCCCATGATCGCGGGTACGTCATGGTAATCCTTGATGACGCAGACGTGATGCCGGCTCAGGGCACCCGAGTTCATGCGCAGCGCATCTTCGAACAGGTCGCTGACATTAAGCGGTTCGATCAGCCTGGCGGCCCCTGCGTAAGTCTGTTGAGTCGTGACGATTTCCTTGATGTGATCGATGCTCTTGGTCAACTGTGCCAATTCATCGATAAGCAGTTTCTGTTCGGCGGCAATGGAGTCGGCCAACTCGTTGAAGTAACGCGGCAGCAACCGGCCTTTTTCATCAAGGGTAATGAACCGGCCAAGGTCCTCGGCATGTTCGTTCATCATGTTGACGGCTTTGGTAAGTCCGAGCGTCTTGCTGCTCCTCAACTTGCGGGTCACCAGCTCGGCGGAAATATTGACGCTGTTGAGCACATTGCCGACGTTGTGCAACACATTCGTCGCGATTTCGGCCATGCCCGCCATTCGGGCCGCGTCCACCAGTTCGCGTTCGGCTTCCTTCAATTCACGGGTACGCTCCTGCACGCGCTCTTCCAGGCGTTCGTTGGACGATTGCAACGCTTGGTTGATCTGATTGATCACGGCATAGCTGCGAACCAGGCGCACCGCCAGGTAGATCATCAGCAGTGCCATCAGGCTGGCGCACACGGCCAGGTAGATGTGGTATTGACGGTCGGTGGCGGCGGTCCTGCGCTGTGTCTCGTTCAACAGCTCATTGATGTTGTCCAGTTCCTGGGCAACCGGAATGACGCTGATGCGGTCAAGCAGGTCATTGACCACCGGTTGCTCCTGGACAATGGTCTTGACGTGCTGGATGAGGCTGATGAAAGGCGCCTGATAGGTGGCGGGCAACTGGTGAATGTACGGCTCCAGCTCAGTCAGCTTGCCTTGTACTTCCCGGGCTTTGTCTGTCGTGACATAAAGCCCGAACTCCAGTGTCGTCAGGGTCAACTCAAGCACATTGGACGCCGCGGTCAGGCGCTCCATGGGGCTTTCGATGTGCATGTCCTCGAGCAGCGCTTGAATCTGGTCTTCGACCTGCGGCAGCGCATCCAGGGACGTGCGCAGATGGGCGTTGTGTTGTTCGAATTGCTCAACCAGCAAGGTCTTGTTCTTGACGGCATCCACATAACCCCGGCGCCGGGACGCCCAAAGCGCCGCCAAGGGGCCTGAATTGTTGAGTCGTTCCAACTGCTGCCAGCGACTGTCGGCCTCCGGGGGCGGGGCCAGTGACAGGTTGTTGTTGATGCCGATCTTTTTCCTCAGGATCTTGCCGTTCCAGTTCGCATCGGATTGTTTGAGTTGACGAATGAAGTCGCGGGACTCGAAGTAGGTCGATGAGTCGTACGTGTATGACTTGATCAAAAAGAATATCAGTGCGGAAAACACAATAAGCGCGACGGCCAACAGGGCAGGCCATTTATATTTCTTGATAAGAGTGGTCACGCGACTCTCCTGTCCAGGGTGCTTATCGAATGCGTCGGTGAATTGCCGGGGGGAGGGAGTTGCTCAAGGCCTGAGCCGAAGGGGAGACGAGATAATCGTCGTACGGTAGGGCGTGTCGATCTGCTTTTGCCTGGGTACACGTTGAGCTCCCTGCTAACGATGGACGTCGGATTCATTGGCAGTGTAGCGCTAACGAGAGGGGCGACGCTTGCTCGGGGCGCGCCGGGATGGAGCTGGCGCGGCCAGGGAGGCCGCGCCTGGGGTGTCACTTGATGTCGATGAAGGGCATGGCGCTGTTCGGCAGCACGGTGGTGGGCAGCACGCCATTCCAGCGTTCGGCCTTGGTCAGTTCCACCAGGTTCTGGTTGCTGGCCAGGGCCTGGGCCCGCGCCTTGATGGCCTCGGCTTCGGCTTTGCCCCGCAGCTCGGTCGCCAGGGCGTCTGCCTTGGCCTGGGCCACTTGCGAATCGGCTTCCGCCTGGGCCTGGGTCACGCGGATCTGGGCCTGGACCTGCTCGGTGGCGAGCTGTTGTTCGCGGGTCTTGACCTGGACTTCAGCGGCCATGCGCGCCTCGATGGCTTTTTCGTAGGCATCGCTGAAATCGATGTTTTCGACCTGGACGCTGTCGATGATCACCGGCCCGGTAATGGTGGCCTTGATGGCCGTGGAAATATCGTTGACCAGTTGGACGCGGTTCTGCACGGCAGCCACGGCGTTGAACTTGCCAAAGACGTTTTCCACCTGGGTCGGCACCTGGCGGCTGATCATCCGGTCGCGGATGCCTTCAAGGTCCTTGAACTGGGTATAGACCTTCGCCACATCGGACGGGGCGATATGCCAGGACACGGACACCTTGAGCTGGGCGGACTGTTGGTCCTTGCTGTAGGCCTGCAGGTCTTCGTAAGCGGTGACTTGGCTCTGGACGCTGATCATGCGTACGGATTCGATGAAGGGCGTCTTGAAGGACAATCCCGGTTCAACCACTCCGACCAGCGCCCCATTGCGCAGCAGCACGCCACGCTCGGTCTCGTCGACCGTGTACCAACTGCCGAACAGTACGCACAACAAGACGATGCCGATGATTGCAGCACCGATGGAGCCGATGGTTTTGCTGGTCACTTTTCTTTCCTTGAGTGGCGGGGCGGGGTTTGCCATAGCGATGTCCAATGCTGAAGCTGCGATAGGTATTCAGAATGCCAGACACGAAAAAGCCCTGAATAATCAGGGCTTTGACGTTAGAAGATGGCGGAGGCGATGGGATTCGAACTCATGGACCTGTTACAGTCGACGGTTTTCAAGACCGTTGCCTTAAACCACTCGGCCACACCTCCGTATTGCGTTGCGGGCGCCATAATACCGGAATGAAACACACTGTCAAACTCTCTACGTAGCTTGTTACAGAGCGTCTGTTATGATCCTTGCCACTGAATGTTTCAAAACCGGAGGAGTGTCGCCATGCGCGAACAGGATTACGCAGTGAACAACAGCGTGCAGGCTGAGCAGCTAGAGGTTAGCCGCGTCCTGCGCAACACTTATGGCCTGCTGGCACTCACACTCGCTTTCAGCGGTGTGATGGCCTACGTCGCACAACAGATGCGGGTGGGTTACCCGAACATCTTCGTCGTGCTGATCGGTTTCTATGGCCTTTTCTTCCTCACCAACAAACTCCGTGATTCGGCCTGGGGCCTGGTGTCGGCTTTCGCCCTGACCGGCTTCATGGGCTTCCTGCTCGGCCCGATCCTCAATCGCTACCTGCAAATGCAGGGCGGTGCCGAAGTGGTCAGCTCGGCCTTTGCCATGACCGCCCTGGTATTTGGTGGCCTGTCGGCCTACGTGCTGATTTCCCGCAAGGACATGAGTTTCCTCGGCGGTTTCATCACCGCGGGTTTCTTCGTCCTGATGGGAGCCGTGCTGGCCAGCTTCTTCTTCCAGATCAGCGGCCTGCAACTGGCGATCAGCGCCGGCTTCGTGCTGTTCTCGTCGGTCTGCATCCTGTATCAGACCAGCGCCATCATCCACGGCGGCGAGCGCAACTACATCATGGCGACTGTCAGCCTGTATGTATCGATCTACAACCTGTTCGTCAGCCTGCTGCAGCTGTTCGGCCTGATGGGTCGTGACGACTGATTGCATCCGAGATGAACGAAAAGCCCGCTTCGGCGGGCTTTTTTTCGCCCGTGTTTCGAGTTATGGCCAATGGCCAACAAAGAATCTGAAACAGATGGCACCTTCGGATAAATGATCTACACCTAGGAAATGGAAGCGTATTGCCATGGGAGGCAAGAAGTGGATCGCTTGGTTACCTGCCTGAAGTTCCCCTATCACGTATTTGGCCACCGAGCCCGGTCTGGTCGTGGCCGTTCGTTGGGATCGGGAGGCTATCAAGGCGACTCCGCAGGACCGTGAGCAGGCTTGGGCATCGTGCTGCAGCCTGATAACAGAAGGAGGCCCTGCACATCGGCCAGGAATCCGATGCGGTAGCAGGCGCTTCCCTATAAGGAGATATTGATGAAGCAGTCTCAAGGAAAGATCATCGCGTGGCTGGCCCTGACGGGGGCATTGTCCACCGCTAGTGTCCATGCCGGAGTCTTCCCCGATTTCGGCTACGCCCCGCCCAAGAGCGCATACTCCGGAGCCCCGTTCCAGCTCAGCCAGGATTATCCGAAGGTGGCCCCGGGCGCATCGTCGGTACCGGCATTTTTCCAACATTTGCCCAAGACATTCTCCAATGACTTTGAAACCTGGCGCCCGTACATGGAGGAAGTGAAAAAATATTGCTTGGAAGGCAATACTGAAATCGGCTGGAAAGTACAGAAGAACAAGGTTCGCCAGTGGTATCACATGCCTTGGCAGCATTATGGTCCCAACGGTCGTGAAGGCATCAGCGGGCTGACCAAGGAGGCACCGATTCAGCCTGGGCAACTGGCAAGTACGCAGACCGACAGCGGGCAGACCTACGCGGTGGGTATCTATAACGACATAGGGGCCTACACCATCGGCCAGGTCTGGAAAGACCCGGATAATCCAGACCCAAGCTATACCTCCAAACCCAAGAGCTTTGCCAACGGCACGGTGGTCTGCAAGGCGCTGTTCGCCGATATAGACGTCAAGACAGTGCCGTTCCTGGCGAACCCATTGCTCTGGAACGCCTACACCGCCGAAACCTTCACTTCGACAAAACGGCACGTCACCAAAGTGGCGCTGATTCAGATGGACATTGCCGTGCGCGACACCCGCGTGAGCGATACCGGCTGGCTGTTCGGCACATTCCAATACAACGGCGCCAAGACCGGCAAGGCGAACTGGAACAACCTGGTGCCGGTGGGGATCATGTGGGGCAATGATCCCAAGGAAACCGGCAACGACTTCACCAACCCCAAGCCGGTGGTCACCAAGATCAACCCGGCCCTGAAACAGACCGCGATCAACGCCAACACCCAGGAACTGCCACCGACCCACCTGGGTTGGAATGGGCGACTCAATGGGCCGGTGGACAATCCCCAGGCGTCCTGCCTGAGTTGCCACATGACCGCCGAGTACCAGCAATTGGCGATCATGAACCCGACGTTCCAGGCCAACCCGCCAACTGTGGGGGGCGATGTCTGGATGCAATGGTTCCAGAACATTCCGGCCGGTCAACCGTTCAGCCCGGGTACGCAAAGCACGGACTACAGCCTGCAACTGTCCGGAGCCCTGGCCAATTTCTATGACTGGAAGTGCAACCACAGCGGCGTCTATGCCGACGGCGTCAATGCCTGCACCAAGCTCCAGACGCTGAAGTTGATCAAAGCGAGCAACGCGCCTGAGGAACAAGTGCACAAAGTGCAGCGCAGCCCCGAGTTGGAAGAACTCGAATAACCCTCTTTCCCGGCCTCGGACGACCCGAGGCCGGTTTCCACTCACGCCATCGGCGGCAACCGCCGCTTGACCGGGCTCTTCTTGACAATGGCTGTATTGGTCTCGGCGTGGACATTGAGCTTGTCCAGCAAGGTATCCAGCTGTTCCATCGAGCGCACATGCAGGCGTGCGATGAAGCAGTCGTCGCCGGTAACCTTGTCGCATTCGGTGAATTCAGCGATGGCCTGGATCTGCCGCTCCACTTCCTGCAACTGCCCTGGCAGCGGGCGGATGCGCACGATGGCCTGGAGTTGATAGCCGAAGCACTTGGGGTCCACCTCGACGGTGTAGCCCCTGAGCACGCCCCGTTCCTCGAGCCGGCGAAGACGTTCGGCGACACTGGGGGAGGACAGGCCGCTGAGGTTTGCCAGGGCCTTGAGAGAGCGTCGGGAGTCTTCCATCAGGGCGCTGATGAGGATCTGGTCAATGTCGTCAGTCATTTCAGCTCCATTAGGCGAATGCGTGAAGTTGCCTTGATAAAAAAGGTCGAAACGCAGTTTAGCCTTTTTCAAGCCATGGAGAAGGCCCCAGTCGGCTCGGCATACTGTGCCCACTTGCTGAAGGAGCCTGAAGATGGACAAGACCTTACGCCGTGGTTCGCTGGAAATGACCGCCGCCATGCTGATCTCCGGAACCATTGGTTGGTTCGTGCTGGTTTCCGGTTTGCCGGTGCTGGATGTGGTGTTCTGGCGCTGCGTGTTCGGTGCGGTGACTTTGCTGCTGATCTGCGCCGGTTTCGGCTTTTTGCGGCCCGGCATCCTCACCCGTGCCACCTTCCTGCTGGCGGTGCTCAGTGGAGTGGCGATCGTCGGTAACTGGGTGTTGTTATTTGCCTCTTACTCCCGTGCTTCGATTGCCATCGGCACGGCGGTGTACAACGTCCAGCCATTCATGTTGGTAGGGCTGGCGGCGTTGTTCCTGGGGGAGAAGATCACCACGCAAAAACTGTTCTGGCTGGCGGTGTCGTTTCTCGGAATGCTGGCCATCGTCAGTGCCCATGGTGAGCAAGGGCAGGGCGGCGGTGACTATCTGCTGGGCATTGCGTTGGCGCTGGGGGCTGCGTTGTTGTACGCCGTCGCGGCGTTGATCATCAAGCGCCTGACGGGCACGCCACCCCATCTGATCGCCCTGATCCAGGTCAGCACCGGCGTATTGCTGTTGGCGCCCTGGGCGAACTTCTCGGCGTTACCGCAACACACCCAGGCCTGGGCCAGCCTGTTGACCCTGGGCATGGTGCATACCGGCGTGATGTACGTGCTGCTGTACAGCGCCATCCAACGGTTGCCGACCGCGTTGACCGGGGCCCTGTCGTTCATCTATCCCATCGCGGCGATCTTCGTCGACTGGTTCGCCTTCGGCCATCGCCTCGAACCGCTGCAGTGGCTGGGGGTGGCGGCGATCCTGCTGGCGGCTGCCGGCATGCAACAGGGCTGGGGCATCAAGTGGCGTCGCCCAGCCCTGCCGTAGCCCACCGGGCGTGGCTCAGAAGATGTAGTCCGTGGTCAGGAAGTTGGAATCCCGCTCACGGATGATGTCGCTGATCAACGCCTTGTTGCTCTCCTGGAACTTGGTCGCCACCAGCGTGCGGATGGAAAAGGTGCGCAGCGCATCATGGACGGACAAGGTGCCCTCGGCCGAGTTCTTCCGACCATTGAACGGGAAGGTGTCCGGGCCACGCTGGCACTGGGCGTTGATGTTGATGCGGCCGACCTGGTTGGCGAAGGTGTCCACCAGCTTGCCGACTTGTGCCGGGTCGGTGCCGAAAATGCTGAGCTGCTGGCCGAAGTCGGACTCCAGTACGTAATCGATCACGGTATTGAGGTCGCGGTACGGCACGATGGGCACGACCGGGCCGAACTGTTCTTCGTGGTAGACCCGCATCGCCGTGTTCACCGGGTACAGTACCGCCGGGTAGAAGAATGAGTTGCGCGATTCGCCACCGTGGACATTCTTCACCTCCGCACCCTTGGCGACCGCATCGGCGACCAGTGAATGCAGGTAGTCGACCTTGCCCGCCTCGGGCAAGGGCGTCAGCGCCACACCCTCTTCCCACGGCATGCCGGGTTTCAGGCCGGCCAGCCTGGCGTTGAATTTTTCGATGAATGCCGGTGCCACGTCTTCATGGACAAACAGGATTTTCAGCGCCGTGCAGCGTTGGCCGTTGAAGGACAGCGAGCCGGTCAATGCCTCGCTGACCGCGTTGTCCAGGTCCACATCCGGCAGCACCAGCCCGGGATTCTTCGCATCCAGCCCCAGGGCGGCACGCAAGCGGTGCGGGCGCGGGTGGAGTTTCTTCAGGTCGCTGGCGGCCTTGTTGGTGCCAATGAAGGCGAAGATGTCGATCTTGCCGCTGGCCATCAGCGCGCTGACGGTTTCCCGGCCGCTGCCGTAGATCACGTTGATCACACCCGCCGGGAAGCTGTCGCGGAAGGCTTCGAGCAGCGGCCGCACCAGCAGCACACCGAGCTTGGCCGGCTTGAACACGACGGTGTTGCCCATGATCAAGGCCGGAATCAGGGTGGTGAAGGTTTCGTTCAGTGGATAGTTGTAGGGCCCCATGCACAACGCCACGCCCAGGGGAACGCGGCGGATCTGCCCGAGGGTGTCCTGTTCCAGCTCGAACCGGCTGGAGCGGCGGTCCAGTTCCTTGAGGGCATTGATGGTGTCGACGATGTAATCGCAGGTGCGGTCGAATTCCTTCTGGGAGTCCTTGAGATTTTTGCCGATCTCCCACATCAGCAACTTGACCACGGCCTCGCGCTGCTCGCGCATGCGCGCCAGGAAGGTTTCCACATGGCGGATGCGCTCGGCGACGCGCATCGTCGGCCACTGGCCCTGGCCGCGATCGTAAGCCCGGACAGCGGCGTCCAGGGCGGTGAGGGCGGTCTCGGCATCCAGCAGGGGTGTGCTGCCGAGAATCACTTGTTCATCACCCAGCTCGCCGGTCAGGTAGACGGGGCTGCGGACGACGGCCAGCGGCCCTTGCCAGGTTTCCAGGACGCCATCGACCAGGTATTCGCGCTGCTCGATCCGACCTTCGAGGCGGTAGGCGTCGGGGATGTCGGCGGCACCGGGGAACAGGTTGGCGAGGAAGGGGGCTGTGGTCATGTCGTTACTCCATCAATGAAATGAGCCATGTGCAGGCATGAAACGCTTTTAGCGTTATACGCCTTAATGGAGGTGTTTTTTAAGTGGCGGCAGATTGCTTGCGCCGGACTGCATTGCAGGAGCTATGCAGGAGAGGAGCTATGTAGGAGCTGACGAGTGAAACGAGGCTGCGATCTTCCCCCCGGACACTCGAGTCCCCAAGCGAAAGCGAGGCCGCTGACCTGGCAGTTGAAACCAGCGCCAATAAGGCGCTGATTTCAATGGGTTACTGTGGTGCCTATTGGGGCGTCAAGACCCCGTCTACCAACTGATCCGCAAACCGACGTTCCCCATGACACTGTGTTGCTGGTTGCTGTCGAGGTTTTGGCTGTAGTTCGCGCCGGCGTACAGGGCGACGGTGGGCGCCAGGCTCACGGTGACGCCAATCCCGAGGTCACCGGTGGAGGCGCGCTGTTGGGTCTCGACCCGTTCGGTGTCGTCGAATATCACCGAATCGGTGCCGGAAAACGTATGCCAGAGGTTGGCGCGCAAGTACGGTTCCACGGGCATGCCGCTGACCTGGTAGCGGCCCTTGAGGCGCGCACCGAGGCGGCCGGTCCAGGCACCGTCGGAATCGAATTCGACCTTGGAGACCCCATCGTTTTGCGTATCCAGGGAAACCTTTTGGTAGATGATCTGGGCCTGGGGTTCAAAGTCCCAGTCAGTGGTCACCTTGAAGGGGTAGCCGGTCTCTGCCGAAGCGGTCAAGGCGTGCCCGCGATTGTCGATTTTCAGGCCGCGCTCGGAACGGTTGTCGCCGTTCAATCGCGTGCCCATCACCACGGTGTCGACGTAGCCGCCGCTGGGGTCGGTGAGCGTCCAGTAGAGCCCGTAGCTGTCGCCGTCGAGTTCTATCTTGCCGGCGTGCCGGCCTTCGAACCCCAGGTTGAAGCCTTTGACATCGCCGTTCAATTCCGTGTGCCCGACGAAGAAGCCAATGCGCTGGGTCTGGCCGCCGGACAGAAGCGAGCTGTACAGATCGTTGCCCACCTGGAACCCCTTGATCGACCCATCGAACTGCGGCGTCACCGTACCGGCCCAGGTTTTATCCAGGTCTACGCCATAGACCCGGCCCCAACCCGCGCCGAACGCGCCGGTTTCCGTGAGCAGGCGCTGGTCACCCTGACGGTCATGGAACGTACCGAGGGCCATCAACGTCAATTGCGCCGCCGCCGGAGGCAGTACCGACCAGGTCGGCACTTCCGGGCGATACAACGGGATGGGGGCCGCGCCGGGCACTGCGGTTGGCAAGGGCGGCAGCGTCGGGGCGGGGGGCGCGCCCGGCGCGGGAGGCGCCGTCGGGATGGGCGCCGCTACCGGCCCGGCGACCACGGTGGAGCGCAGGTACCAGTTGTCTGGGTTGCCGCTCACGCCACCCTTGAACAGACGGTAATCGAACGCGCCGGCCGAGACGGACTGCGCCAGCGAAAAGGCATTGACGTTACTGACCGCGCCACCCAGGGCCTGGACCACTTCGATGCCATCCTGAGTCGTCAGTGCGCCCGTGCCGCCCAGGTTCGTGACCGTGATAGCGGTATTGCCGGTGAGTGTCCCGCCATTGACCACCAGTTTGTCGCTGGCCGAGCCATCGGCGCCGACGACCGTTTGCACGTGTAACTGGCCGTTGCCGCCGACGTAATTGCCCTGGACGGTAAGCGTGTCGTTGGTGCGGGTGTTGCCCTGGGTAAGGTCTATCGTGCCGGCGTTATTGAGTGTCGCCAGTTGGCCGGCAGTAAAAGGGGCGATGACGCCTTGGGTCGCCGTCAGCGTGCTGCCGCTCTCGATGTTGAGCGTCCCGGTGCCGGTGGCGCTGTCACCCAAGGTCAGTGTGTCGTTGAGGTCCAGTTGCGAGCCCTGGGTGAGGTTGACCGTTTCCCAGTTGAGATAACGGGCGCCGGTGCTGGAGGTGCTGCCACTGAAGGTCAAGACGTCCTGGCCCGCGCCACCGTTCAGGCTGGGTGTGGTAGCGAGCTGGGTTTCATTGAGGTTGCTCAATAACGCTGTGTCGCTGCCGTCACCCATCAGGATGGCCGAGTGAATGAGGCCGCCGCTCCACCGAAACTGGTCATCGCCGGCACTGGCCCGGACTTCACCGAGGATTTCGCCACCGCTGACGGTAATGCTGTCGTTGCCGCCGCTGACACTGACATTGCCGCCGATGCGTCCCTCGGAGAGGATGATGGTGTCCTGGCCGAAACCGGTCACCAGGTTGCCGATGATATTGCCACCGGACATATCGAAAACGTTGTCATCGAGCTTCATGTCGACCCGGCCGATGGTACCGCCCGTCATCTTGGCGATGTCGCCGTCTTCGAACGCATCGACGATGGTGCCACCGGTCATCAGGAATTGATCGAGACCATCACCTTGGGCCAGGGAGAGGATCCTGCCGCCGTTCATGACGAAAGAGTCGGCTTCCGAGCCTTGCTCGACATCACCGTCAATCACGCCGTTGGCGTTGATTTCGAGGGTATCGACGCCGGTGCCGAACGTGACATCCCCCGTAATGACGCCGCTGCCGTTGGCGGGCATGGTCAGGCTGTTGTTGCCTGAAAGGTCCGTCAGCCCGGGGCTGGTGCCGCTGTCGCAGACATAGGTGTCATTGCCTGCGGTTGGCGCCAGTGTGCAGGCTGCCATGGCGGCGGGAGCGGGTAACAGGAAGGGAGCCGATACCCACAAGGCGTTGAACAGCCGATTGAATCCTTTATCGTGCCGAATCATGTGCTATCCCTCTGCATCGGCATCCCCATGGACACCGGTTTCAGCATCGGTTGCACAACAGATGGCACACAGGGCCTGGCAACGCTCGCTGTATGGAATGGCACGCTAGCAACGAATAAAGGGCGTCGCTACTGTCAGAACTTACAGGTCCAAGGGCGGAAAGCGTGGGGGAAGGCGCGCTCTACAAATGCACTTCCACCGAAAGCGGCAGATGATCGCTCAGGTGGGTCCAGGGCTTGTTGCCCAGTATTTGCGGGGAATGACTGCTGGCGTTGCGCAGGTAGATGCGGTCCAGGCGCAACAGCGGGAAGCGGGCCGGATAGGTTCTGGCGGGGCGGCCGAGGTGGTGCTCGAAGGCTTCGTGCAAGTAACCTCGGCGGGCCAGGGCGAGGTTGCCGCGCAGTTGCCAGTCATTGAAGTCACCGGCAATGATCACCGGGGCGTCCTCGGGCAGCGAGTCGAGCAATTGGCAGAGCAGTTTGAGCTGCAGCTGGCGATGGCTTTCCAGCAGGCTCAAATGCACGCAGATCCCGTGGACCGCGGCGTGGCCTGGCACATCCAGCACGCAATGCAGCAACCCGCGCCGCTCGGGGCCGGTGATGGACACATCGAGATTGCGGAATTGGCGGATCGGGTACTTGGAAAGCAAGGCGTTGCCATGGTGGCCATCGGGGTAGACCGCATTACGGCCATAGGCGAAGTCGCTCCACATGCTGTCGGCGAGGAATTCGTACTGGGACGTCTGGGGCCAGTTGTCGTAGCGTGACGCGTGGCGGTCATGTTCGCCGAGCACTTCTTGCAGGAACACCAGATCGGCACCGGTACTGCGCACCGCTTCGCGCAATTCGGGCAGGATGAAGCGCCGGTTGAGGGCGGTGAAGCCCTTATGAGTGTTGACCGTCAGGACCCGCAGCCGATGAACCGCCGCAGGCGCGTCCGATGGCATGGGTTCGACAGCTCGCCAATCGGGATCTTGAGTCACGTTCACTCCTGAATCAGACGTACTTGTTCATGCGACTGATCCAAGACACCGGCAGTTCCGGATTTTTCGTGTCCCCACCGATCCATTGTGGGAGCGGGCTTGCTCGCGAAGACGTCGGCACATCCAACATCATCACTGAATGTACCACCGCCATCGCGGGCAAGCCTTGCTCCCACAGGGAGGCGCACGCAGAGGTTGCATTCCCAAGGAACCAATGTGGGAGCGAGCTTGCTCGCGATGGCGGTGTATCTGAACCACCGCCACCGCGAACAACAGGCAGGCGTTCAAATGAAGACAATCTCATAGGGCAAGCCCATCCGGTCAAGAATGACCCTGGGCAACAGTGGGGCGATGCCGCTCGCCGGTTCGCCGCTGAGTTGGCTGACGTAGGCGTGCATGGCGTGACGTTTGCGGGCGGTGGTCCAGACGTCGAGCCGCAGTTTGCGGGCCCGGTGCCAGGGGATTTTATTCTGCTCGCGGACCGGCCAGTGCCAGGCCCACACCGGCAGCTCGTTGAACGCCACTCCGATCCTGTCGGCGGCCAGGGCTCCGGCGCGCCCGACGGTGTCGTGGTCGCTGTCGCCATCCTGGCGCCAGGTGCTGAACACCACGTCACCGGGGCGCAGGTGACGGGCAATGAACGTGGCCAGCTCGGTTTCGTGCTCGGCCAGGTTTTTTTCCGGGAAACCGCCGCGCACCCATTGCAGGCCATGGGCAGCGATGCCCAGGCGATGCAGGGCGTCGACGCTTTCCTGGGGATGAGGGCGGTGTGCACGCAGGCGTTCGTCGTTCCACAGCGGTGAGCCGGGGTGGGCGAGGGCGCCATCGGTGACCGAGATCAGCAACATGGGCTGGTCCAGGTTGTTCAGCAACTGCAGCAATCCGCCACAGGCCCCGATCTCATCGCCCGGGTGCGGGGCCAGGATGACGGCGCGAGCGCCGGCGGGAATGAGTGTCTGGGTACTGATGATCGGAATATCGGCCAGTTGCGCGGCACTGTTCCAGATTTGCGGGTGCTGCCGGCCAGGCAGGCGAGAGGCGGGCTTCATAAGCGACATCCTTGTGTGTATTCAATCTTTCAGCCATGCACCGGGCCTACTGTCCGATGGCACCGATGGGGCATGACTGCGATTCACAGTGCTCCGAATCCTGGAGACTACCGCAGGGGTAAGTATTGACCATGTCAGCCGATCCGTCTCGTGACATGTGCATCTGAGCTGCATTTTTTTCTTGAAACTGGACGGTGTGGAATAAAAAACCGCGTCCTTGCGGTTCCTTATGGCTGTTTACAGCAGGTATTTCAATCCTCTTCTTCGCGTTGCAGTTCGAACAGCAGCAGCGAGCGTCCGGTGACGGAGTATTCGGAATCGAAATCGAAGCGCTCCTGTCCACGAACGGTCGGCTGGTTGGTGTCGACCATACAGGTCCAGAAACTCCCCTCCGGGACTTCCGGCAAGCGGAAGTTGACGATGTCATGATGCGCGTTGACCACCAGCAGCAGCGTCGCATCGCCCCCTTTGCGCCGAATACCGGTTTCCTGGGCGCGGCCGTCCATCAGCATGCCGAGGCAGCGACCATGGCTGTCCTGCCATTGTTCGATGGTCATTTCGCTGCCGTCCGGGGCCAGCCAAGTCACATCCTTGACGCCGATGTCCTCGTTGTAGTTACCCACCAGGAAGCGTCCGCGTCGCAGGATCGGGTAGGTCAGGCGCAACTTGATCAGGCGCCTGACGAACTTGAGCAGCGCCGCGCCATCCTCGCTCAGGTCCCAGTTGACCCAGCCGATCTCGCTGTCCTGGCAATAGGCGTTGTTGTTGCCGTGCTGGGTACGGGCAAACTCGTCGCCGGCGACGATCATCGGCGTGCCTTGGGCCAGCAGCAGGGTGGCGAAGAAGTTGCGCATCTGCCGATGGCGCAGCGCATTGATTTGCGGATCATCCGTCGGGCCTTCGACGCCATGGTTCCAGGACAGGTTGTTATTGCTGCCGTCCTGATTGTTCTCGTCGTTGGCTTCGTTGTGCTTGTCGTTGTACGACACCAGGTCATGCAAGGTGAAACCGTCGTGGGCGGTGACGAAGTTCACCGAGGCATACGGCCGCCGGCCACGCTGGTTGAACATCTCGCCCGAGGCGGTCATTCGGCTGGCAAAATCGGCGAGCTGGCCGTCATCACCCTTCCAGAAGGCCCGCACCGTGTCGCGGAACTTGTCGTTCCACTCGACCCAACCCGGCGGGAAGCGTCCCACCTGGTAGCCTCCGGGGCCGCAGTCCCAAGGCTCGGCGATCATTTTCACCTGGCGCAGCACCGGATCCTGGCGACAGGCGACGAGGAAGCTGTGGCGCTCGTCGAAACCGTCATGGTAACGGCCGAGAATGGTCGCCAGGTCGAAGCGGAAGCCATCGACGTGCATTTCCGTGGCCCAGTAGCGCAGGGAGTCGGTGACCATCTGCAGCACGCAGGGATGGCTCAGGTCCAGGGTGTTGCCGGTTCCGGAGTCGTTGATGTAGTAGCGCTTGTCGTCGGGCATCAGCCGGTAGTACGAGGCGTTATCGATGCCGCGCATGGACAGGGTGGGGCCCTGTTCGTTGCCCTCGGCGGTGTGGTTGTAGACCACGTCGAGGATGACTTCCAGGTTGGCCTCGTGCAGGTGAGCGACCATCTCCTTGAACTCGGCGATCTTGCCGCTGGCCAGGTAGCGCGGGTCGGGCGCGAAGAAGGCAATGCTGTTGTAGCCCCAGTAATTGGTCATGCCTTTGTGCAGCAAGTGCTGGTCATTGACGAAGGCATGGATGGGCAGCAGTTCCACCGAAGAGACACCGAGCTTGCGGATATGCTCCAGCACATCGTCGACCATCAGCCCGGCGAACGTACCGCGCAGGTTCTCGGGCACCGACGGGTGGCGCATGGTGAGGCCGCGCACGTGGGTTTCATACAGGATGGTCTTGTCCCAAGGCACGCTGACGCGCTGGTCGTGGCCCCAGGTGTGCGCGGGGTCGATGACTTTGCACTTTGGCACGAACGGGGCACTGTCGCGCTCGTCGAAACTGAGGTCGCCGTCGGGGTGGCCGATGGTGTAGCCGAACAGGGCTTCGGACCACTTCAATTGACCGACCAGCTGTTTGGCGTAGGGGTCGATCAGCAGCTTGTTCGGGTTGAAGCGATGGCCGTTCGCCGGATCATAGGGGCCATAGACCCGGTAGCCATAGATCAATCCCGGGTGGGCATCCGGCAGGTAACCGTGATAAATCTCGTCGGTGTACTCCGGCAGCTCGATGCGTTCGAGTTCGACTTCGCCGGTATCATCGAAAATGCACAGTTCGACCTTGGTGGCATTGGCTGAAAACAGCGCGAAGTTGACCCCGAGGCCATCCCAGGTTGCACCCAGTGGAAAAGGCAGCCCTTCACGAATCCGCGAAGCCTCGATAACGGGCGGCGGCGTGGTTTTGTTTGGACGGGTCATAGTTGCTCCTGCAAAAAAACAGACAGATACAGCGATGTTGTTCACTTCAAAGGGATGGCATCACCCTTCACCTGTGGCGAGGGATTTATCCCGTTACGTGGAACTAAAGTTGCTTCTTTGTGAGAGCAAGGCTGTCCCGTGACGAAGCGATGGGTTCCTCCAGACATCGAGGCGCCTGTTTCGCGAGCAAGCCTTGCTCCCACCTGACGAGGAGATCGGTAGGAAGAATCAAACCGCCGGTGGCTTGCGCGGTGCCCGAGGTTTTTTGTCGGCGGCCTTGTTCGCCGGTGGCACGACCGCTGCGGTCGCCGCGGCAGGCTTGGCCGCTGGCTTGGCCTTGGGCGTGGTGTTTTTCGCGGCGGTCTTGGCCGTGGTGCCCTTGGTTGCAGCAGGCTTGGCGCCATCGGTCTTGCTGGCCGCCGATTTACTCGCGGCCTTGGGTGGCTTGCTCGGCGCCAGCGCTTCGGCTTCAGCCAGTTTGCGCGCCATCTCCCAGTGGCGTTTTTCCTGCCCGGCAGGCTTACCTTCGGACTCCCAGATCTGATAGGCGAATTCGCGAATGCGTTTATCGTCGGTACTCATCGCAGTGCTCCTGATTCAACTCAAGGTTGGATAAAGACATTGACCGGGAAATTCCCCAGCGCGGTGCTGATCAGCAGCTCCCTTTGGGGTGTGACTGTTGCGCTTGAAAAAAGTCCCTTCAGTTTTTCATCCTTGGCGGCGAACGGTAACGATACGCGGGTATCGCCCCAATCCGACGCAGCCACCAGCGGCACGGCACTGTTTTCCAGCAAATGCGCCACATGGACAGGTACGACAACGATCGCCCGTTGCTGCGAGTCCTCGCGCATGAAGGCCAGTACCCGATGGGCCTGCTCACCGAGCACGTCCAGCGGTTGGTAGCGGCCCTGGCGCCACAGTTGCGGATACTCGGCTCGCACGGCCAGTGTCCGGGCGATCAATGCCTGTTTGATCCGGCCGTCACGCCAATCGCGTACCAACGCGGCTGGGGTGTTGTCGGCCTGCATCGCTTCGCGGCGTGCCTGGAAATCCACTGGGCGGCGGTTGTCCGGGTCCACCAGGCTGAAGTCCCAGAACTCGTTGCCTTGGTACAGGTCCGGTACGCCGGGTACGGTCATGCGCAGCAAAGTTTGCGCCAGACTGTTGAGGGCGCCCGCCGGCGCGACGGCCTGGACCGCCTCGGCGATGGCGCTGCGCAAGGGCAGCCCCTCATCGCCCAGCAGCAGGCGTTCGAGGAACATCTGGGTGGCTTGCTCATAAGCGTCGTTGACCGCCGCCCAGCTGCTTTGCAACTTGGCTTCGCGCAGAGCCTTGCGTTGCCACTGCCACAGGCGTTCGTTGTAGGCGGCCAGCGCCTGGTGGTCCTGGAGGTCGAGGTCCAGGGGCCAGCTGCCGAGCAACGCCTGGTACAGGATCAGTTCATCACCGGCCGAGGGCGCCGCCGGGTCGCTGTGCAGCGAAGGCGAGAGGATGCGCCATTGCTCCACGCTGGCGGTGTACCAGTCGGCGCGCTCGCTGAGCACGGCCAGCCTGGCGCGGGTGTCTTCGCCGCGCTTGTGGTCGTGGGTGGCGGTGGTCATCAGGTTGTCGGGAAAGTGCTCGAGGCGTTCGGCGCATACCTGGTGGAACGCCTGCGCCGGGGCGCTGAAACGCTCGGTGTCATAGCCCACGTCATTGCGCGACAGCAGCACCGCCGAGCGATAGAGGGCAGTGTCCTCCACGGCCTTGGCGGCGGCCGGCGAGGTCAGTTGCTGGAAGCGTACGCAGGCGTGGCGCAGGCGTTTGCGCTGGCTGCCGCGGGGGCGTTGCCGCCAAGGCATGCCACCGAGCCAGCCGGCCAGGCAGTCGAGCACTGGCCAGTCGGCTTCGCTGAGGGTTTGCCGGGCGCCTTCCAGGGCCTGGTTGAAAAACACCTGGTCTTCAGCAGAGCGTCCCAACGGCGTGATGTAGGTGCGATACACCGGGAAATGCACGACCAATTCCTGCAAGGCCCGCCGAATCGCGCCCAGGGTCAGGTCGCGGGTCATCACATCGTCCCGGGCCACTTGCAGCAGGGCCTGGGCAACGCTTTCGAAATCCCCGGCCAAGGAACCATTGAGTATCTGCTGGCGAGCCAGGCGGGCTTCTTCGATGAAGTGCGCCGGCCGCTCACTGTGCCGGCTCCAGAATTCGGCCAGGGGAGCGGCACCGGCCGGGTCATGCTGCAACAGCGAGACCTGGTTCATGAACTCGTAACCGGTACTGCCGTCGATGTTCCAGTCCCGCCGCAACGTCTCGCCATCGCCGAGGATCTTCTCGACGAAAATCGGCAGGTGTCGGGTCGGCGACAGCGAATTCACGCGTCGGCGCAATTTGCGGCAGTAACCACGAGGGTCGGCAAGACCGTCGATGTGATCGATCCTCAGCCCATCCACCAACCCTTCGCCGATCAATTCGAAGATCTTGGCATGGGTGGCTTCGAATACCGCCGGACGCTCGACCCGCAGCCCGCCCAATTCATTGACATCGAAAAAACGCCGCCAATTGATGTCGTCCGCCGCGGTGCGCCAGCTGGCGAGCCGGTAGCTCTGGCGCTCCAGCAACTGATGCAGGCGTTCGAACCCCTGGGGATGGGTAGAGTCGTAGCCAGCCAGGTTGTCCTCGATGGCGGCCAGGATGCCGGCGTGTGCCGCCAGGTCCCGCAACTCCGTTTGCAGCGGGCGAGCGAGGGCGTGGGCATCGGTCTGGTAATTCAGCGTGGTGAAGCGCTCAGCCAGGGTCTTGAGCGATTCGGCCTGCTCGACGGGCAGGGTTTCGGCGGGTTTGAGCAGCTCGCCGTAGTGCATCGGGCAAATCGGGAAGCGATGTTCATAGTGTTCGACGTAGAAGCTGCCATGGGTGGCATCCAAGCGCAGTCGCAAGGTGCCTTCCTGCAAGGCCACGCCGTAGTCGCTGCCCAGGAACGGCAGCAACAGCTGGCCTTCCATCAGCGGGTCGGGGGAATGCCATTGGATGTCGAAGAACTCGCCGTAGGGGCTGAGTCGACCCCATTCCAGTAGATCCAGCCACCAGGGATTGTCATTGCCGCCGACGGCCATGTGATTGGAGACGATGTCGAGGATCAAGCCCATCCGGTGCTCGCGCAAGGCTGCAACCAGGCGCTTGAGCGCGGTTTCGCCGCCCAGCTCGGGGTTGACCAGGGTCGGATCGACCACGTCGTAGCCGTGCATGGAGCCGGCCCGGGCCTTGAGCAATGGAGAGGCATAAATGTGGCTGATGCCCAACGCGGCGAAGTACGGCACCTGGGGTATGGCATCGTCCAGGGTGAAGCCTTTATGGAACTGCAGGCGCAATGTTGCCCGCAGAGGTTGGATCAATGGCTGTTTCATCGGTCACGCTCGTTCGCCTGAAGTCGCGCGCAGGCGAGTATTTCCAGACGCCGGGCGGCGTCCGGGTGATCCAGCAACGCCTGGCTCTGCTGGGCCAGGCGGCGGCGCCAATTGGGATGGGTATCGATGGTGCCGGGCAGGTTGGCCTGCTCCTCGATCCCCAGGGCATCTTCGAGCGGCAGCAACACCAGCGGTGCGCGGGTGTGGCCGAGGAAGCGCACGCTGGCATCCAGCACCTGGTCGGTCTCGCGGTGTTCTTCGCGAAAATTCTGCGGATCCTGATTCAACACTTGGCGCAGACCTTCGCGTTCGCGCTCGCGGTGTTTGCGCCAGTCCATTTCGGTGTGGGAGTCGATCAGGTCCAGGCGGGCGTTCCAGTCGATGTCGTGACCGTGCCACCAGCCGTTGAGCGTCGGCAAGTCATGGGTGCTGGTGGTGGCGAGGGCGTTGTCCGGCCAGTCGAGGATGGGTTTGAAGTGGGTGTTGTCCTGTTCGAACAGCAGCACGCGCATGCCGAGGATCGAGCGGGCGCTGAGTTTGTCCCGCAAGCCATCCGGCACGGTACCGAGGTCTTCGCCCAGCACGATGGCCTGGTGCCGATGGGATTCCAGTGCCAGCAAGCGCAACAGGTCGTCTACCGGGTAATACAGGTAGGCACCGTCGCTGGGTGGGGCGTCGTTGGGAATCACCCAGAGCCGTTGCAAGCCCATGACGTGATCGATGCGCAAGCCACCGGCGTGGGCAAAGTTGGCCCGCAGCATTTCAATGAAGGCGCGAAAGCCGTTGCGCACCAGGCCTTCCGGGGAAAACGCCGAAATGCCCCAGCCTTGGCCGGAGCGATTGAGAATGTCCGGCGGTGCGCCCACGGTCAACGATGCGAGCAGTTCGTCCTGCCGGCTCCAGGCCTGGCTGCCAGCGCCATCGGCACCTACCGCCAGGTCGGCGATCAGGCCGATGCCCATGCCGCTGGATTTGGCTGCGCTCTGGGCGCGTTCCAGGCAGCGGGCGATCAACCATTGGCAAAAGGCGTAGAAACCGATTTCGTCGGCATTTTCTTCGGCGAAACGGGCCAGGACCGCGCTGCGCGGATCGCGCCATTCTTCCGGCCACTGCCGCCAGTCGAGGCTTTCGCCACGGGCGGCGCGTTCGGCCTGCAAGGCCTCGAAGCGGCAATGGTTTTCCAGGGCCTCGCCGCTGGTGTGGCGGAAACTGCTGAAGTCTTCATGCAGCGGGTGCGCGCCCTGGCTGAACCCGTCGTACAGGGCGCGGAGAATCTTCTGCTTGGCCTGGGCGGCGACTGGCCAATCGATCAGCGGCTGCTCTTCCAGGTTGCGCAATTGGTTGGTCAAACCGGTGGCGTCGATGGCGGTGCGCAGGGCGCGTTCGCCGAGGATGGTGCCGGGGGCGGCATACAGGCTGTTGAGGAACAGTCGGCTGGACGGCGAGTAAGGGCTGTAGCGCCCGGTGTCGCTGCTGAACATCGCGTGCATCGGGCTGATGGCAACGGCATCGGCGCCGCGTTCGCCGGCCACCCGCACCAGTTCCTCCAGGGCCTGGGTATCACCGAAACCGCCGTCCCCGGGGCGTCGCAGGGCATACAATTGCGCGCTCAAGCCCCAGGCCCGGGGCGTCGGGTCGTCCACCGCATCGGCCACGCTGTAGCAGCGGGCGGGTGCGACGGCCAGGGTGAAATGCTGGCCCCGGATGTTGACGTGCTGATAACCCACCGGGACCATGCCCGGCAGCTTGCCGTCGGCATCGAGGTTCAGATTCAGTGTCGCGCCGTCTTCGAGTTTGATTTCGCAGGGTGTCCCGGCCTCGAAGTAGCGGCTCAAGTCCAGGCTGGCCCCGACATCGGCGGTGATCAGCGGTGGCAGTTGATGGTTCTGTTGATCTTTCTGCAATTGCAGCAGGCTGGCGTCGATTTCCTGGGCACTTCCAGCTGGGTGGCCCAGGCCCGTGAGGACTGAGCGCAAGACCGCCGCCGAGACTTTCTGGGCCCGGCCATTGGCATCGATCCAATCCACCGCCAGGCCCGCTCGGCTGGCGAGGATTTCCAGTTGCGCATCGCTCATAGGCGCTCTCCAGTGATGTTGGGCAAGGTTGTCGCCTGCGTCAGACTGACCAGCGCGCTGTAGGGCGCGAGGACGCCCTGTTGCAACAGACCCACGATCTGCTGCGGATGTTCGAAAAGAATGCGTGTCTCTTCCGGGGCGTGGTGTGCGACGGGCTGGTCGCCAAGGTTCAGGTCGATGCGCAACACGCTGCCATCGCCCAGTCGCCAGCGTGCGCTGACGGCACCATGGCCCAGCACATCGGCCCCCAGGGCCTGGGCACCGGGCAGGCGCGGGACGATCTCTTCACGGCGGATTTTCAGCAGTTGGCGATACAGCGCCTCGCTGGCCTGCTGCTCCGCGCGTTGCGATTCCAGGCTTGGCCGTGAAAGCTCGAAGGTGCTGGCCGCGTTGGGGTCGGGAATTCGCTCGCGTTTCTGCGGATCGGCAAAGGCACTGAATGCCTTGAACTCGTTGCGTCGGCCTTCGCGCACGAGTTCTGCCAGTTCGCCGTGATGACTGGTAAAGAACAGGAACGGTTGTTCGGCGGCCACCTCATCGCCCATGAACAGCAGCGGAATCATCGGTGACAACAGCAACAAGACGGTCGCCGCGTGCAAGGCCTGAGGCGGGGCGAGCTGATGCAGGCGTTCGCCCAGGGCACGGTTGCCGACCTGGTCATGGTTCTGCAGGAACAGCACGAATGCGCTCGGTGGCAGGTGACCGCTGGGTTCGCCCCGGGATTCGCCGTGGCGATTGGTATGGCCCTGGAAGACGAAACCCTGGCTCAGGCAACGTGCCAGTTGTTCCGTCGGCTGCTCGGCATAGTCGGCGTAGTAGGCGTCGGTCTCGCCAGTCAGCAGTACGTGCAAGGCATTGTGGCCATCGTCGTTCCACTGGGCGTCGTAGCCCTGTTCCAGCAGGCTGGCCTGGTTGTGTTCGTTTTCCACGGTCAGCCAGACATGCCGGCCCGGGTCCACCTGTTCGCGCACCCTGGCCGCCAGCTCCTGGAGAAAGTCCGGGTCTTCGATGGCGTGTACCGCGTCGAGGCGAAGGCCGTCGAAGCGGTATTCCAGCAGCCACATGAGCGCATTGTCGATGAAGAAGTCCCGCACTTCGCGGCGGCGGAAATCGATCGCCGCGCCCCAGGGCGTGTGCTTGTCTTCGCGGAAGAAGCCCTTGGCATAGCGATGCAGGTAATTGCCGTCGGGGCCGAAGTGGTTGTAGACCACGTCCAGGATGACGGACAGCCCATGGCCGTGGGCGCTGTCGATCAGATGCTTGAGTTGTTCAGGCGTGCCGTAGGAGGCTTGGGGCGCGTAGGGCAGGACCCCGTCGTAGCCCCAGTTGCGATCGCCGGGAAACTGCGCCAGCGGCATCAGCTCGATGGCGGTGACGCCCAGCCCGGCCAGGCGGGCCAAATGCTGTTCGACACCGTTGAAGCCGCCCAGGGCGCCCACGTGCAATTCGTAGATGACGGCTTCGTGCCAGGGACGGCCACACCATTGGGTGTGCCGCCATGGGTAGGCATGAGGGTCGACCACCACGCTGTGACGGTCGATGTCGCCGGCCTGGGCGCGAGAGGCCGGGTCCGGCACCTCCAGCTCGCCGTCGATGTTGTAGCGGTAGCGGGTGCCGGCGGGGCAACGGGTCTGGATCATGAACCAGCCGTCGGCTTGCGGCAGTAACGGTATTGACTCTCCAGTGTCGAGTTCGACACTGACAAAAAAGGCATCCGGGGCCCAGAGGGCGAAGCGGGTGTGCTCGTCATCCAGCATGACCGCCCCGTGGGTCCATGTATCAGGCGTCCTTGACGTCATTGTTACCTCATTGTCTGGCCGATTTTCCCAGTGACTTCGCCACCAGCTGTTCGTAGAGTTCGGCATAGGGTTCCACGGCCTGGCGCCAGTTGAACGGTGCCGACATGGCCCGGCAGCGCATGGCGTTGAGCAGGTCGGGGAACTCGAAGACCTTGAAGGCCCGGCTCAAGGCCTGTTGGTAGCTCTCCACGGTGGACTCATCGAACAGGAAACCGGTGACGCCATCCTCGATGGTGTCCGCCAGGCCTCCGGTATTGCGCGCCACCGGTAGCGAGCCGAAACGTTGGGCGTACATCTGGCTCAAGCCGCAGGGCTCGTAGCGCGACGGCATCAGCAGGAAATCGCTGCCGGCGAACATCCGCCGGGCATCGGTTTCGTTGAAGCCGATGCGCACGCCGATGCGGCCGGGGAAGCGCAGTGCCAGTTCGCGCATGGCCTGTTCTTCCTCCGGTTCGCCGCGGCCGATGATGGCGATCTGGCCGCCGGATTCGACGATGAACTCGGCGACCGCTTCGGTCAGGTCCAGGCCTTTCTGGTAGACCAGGCGCGACACCACGGCGAACAGCGGGCCAGGGGAGTCGTCGAGGCCAAACAGTTCTCGCACATGGCTGGCGTTGACGGCCTTGCCTTCCCAGTCGCCCATGGCGAACTGACGGAACAGGTGGGTGTCGGTGGCCGAGTCCCAGCTTTCATCGATGCCGTTGGGGATGCCGCTGAGCAAGCCTTGTTGGGTCTTGGCAGCCAGGAAGCCGTCGAGTCCGCAACCAAACTCAGGGGTGGTGATCTCCTGGGCATAGGTGGCGCTGACCGTGGTGATATGGCTGGAGTAGGCCATCCCGGCCTTGAGGAACGACAGTTTGCCGTAGAACTCCATGCCTTCCTGTTGCAGGGCGTGCTCGGGGATGCCCAGTTCCGGGCAGGACGCCAGACTGACCACGCCCTGGTACGCCAGGTTGTGGATGGTAAACAGGGTCGGGGTGCGTTGCCCGCGCCAGTGCATGTAGGCCGGCGCCAACCCGGCTGGCCAGTCGTGGGCGTGGACCAGGTCAGGGCACCAGTGGATCTGCGCCAGGTTGGCGGCGATGTCGGCGGCGGCCAGGCCCAGGCGAGCGAAGCGAATGTGATTGTCCGGCCAGTCGCGACCGTTGTTGGCGCCGTAGGGAGAGCCTTCGCGGGCAAACAGTTCCGGGCAGATCAGTACATAGATCACCAGGCCATCGGCCATGTCCATGCGCCCGATCTTGCAGGGCGGCAGTGCTGCGTGGCCGCCCAGTTCGCCGACGATGTGGATCGGATTGCCGCTGTTCATCACTTGCGGATAGCCGGGGATCAGCACCCGGACGTCGTGCAGCCCGGCCATGGCCCGGGGCAGTGCCGAGGACACATCGCCCAGGCCGCCGGTCTTGACCAGGTCGGCGATTTCAGAGGTGACGAACAAGACTTTCTTGCGATTGGGATTCTGTCGAACGACAGGGAGCAGTGCCTTGCCGCCGGTGACCAGCACCGGGGCCGTCGGCGATTCGGCCGCCGGCGGTAATTGAGAACGAACTTGTTGTGGTTCCAAGGCAGCACTGATCATAAATATCTCCCATTTTCTCGATCTGTTTCCGGCAAGCGCCAGAGCTGTTGTTTCATTGGCCGAATCCTGCGGCCAGGCGCACAAGCGCTACGCAAGGAAAGCGAACGGCTACCCAAACGCGACGAAGCGAATCAGCTGAAGGAGCTGTTGCAATGACCAGTGCAAGGACTGCACCAGTCGCTGTTGCCCTACCTCTAACCTGACCTGTCGCCGTTGCGAAAAGTTTCGACTTTTTTTCGTCCGGATGACCGGTCGGTTTTCTCCCCGGTTTGGCAGTCTAGGTCATATCCTAGAGCGGTGCGCCTCGGTTCGTCGCATTGTCAGACAATCACGTTTTTTAGCGGCAATGTCTTACACGACGAAGGGGAGTACGCACCGACGAAGTGCAGTTTTCTGCAAAGGAAAAAGTGTAGGGGGAGGGCGTTGGCTCATTGGCGTGCGCGATGGAATGGCGTGATGCACCATTGGAGGGCGGGTGGGGTAGAGGCGTTTTGATGGCCAATAACATCTTGGAAGCACGCTGTTTCCCGTGGGCGCGAGCTGGCGATAGAGGTGTGTCAGGCACAAACCTGCAACTGACCCTCCGCTATCGCGAGCAAGCTCGCTCCCACAGCAAGGGAGGATGCTCCGCGGGGTTCAGCTCGTCGGCGTCAGCAAGCGAATTGGCTGGCCCGCCGCCCAGGCCAGCAGGTCTTCGATCATTTGGGAATAGAACTGCTGGTAATTCTGTCGGCTGACGTAACCCACGTGAGGTGTGGCCAGCACGTTCTCCAGGGTGCGGAATGGATGGGCCAGCGGCAAGGGCTCCTGGGCGAAGACGTCCAGGGCGGCGCCGGCCAGGCGCCGGTGCTGGAGGGCGTCGATCAGGGCGGTTTCATCGACGATCGGCCCGCGGGAGGTGTTGACCAGCAGCGCCTCCGGTTTCATCCAGCCCAGCGCCTGGGCATCCACCAGGCCGCGGGTGCGTTCGCCGAGCACCAGGTGGATCGAGAGAATGTCGGCCTGTTCGAACAACGCCTGCTTGCTGACGTAGGTCACGCCCACTTCGGCGGCCCGTTCGGCGCTGAGGTTCTGGCTCCAGGCGATGACCCGCATGCCGAACACCTGGCCGAACTGCGCCACCCGTGTACCGATGCTGCCCAGGCCGAGGATCGCCAGCGTCTTGCCGTGCAGGTCGCCGCCCAGGCCTTGCTGCCACAGGCCGGCGCGCAAGGCATTGGCTTCCTGCACCAGGTTGCGGGCCAGGGCCATGATCAGCGCCCAGGTCAGTTCGGGCGCGGCATGCTTGTAGCTGTCGGTGCCACACACCTGGATGCCCAGCTCGGCGGCGGCCTTCAGGTCCAGGGCGGCATTGCGCATGCCGCCGGTGAGCAGCAGCTTGAGATTAGGCAGGCGGCGCAGCAGGCCTTCGTCGAACACGGTGCGTTCGCGCATCACGCAGATCACCTCGAAGCGCTGCAAGCGTTCGGCGAGGGTGTCGCGGTCGGCGGGATAGTCGTGGAAAAAGGTCACTGGGCCGACGCTGTCCAGCACCGACCAGTCCACCACACCGCGTGCCACATCTTGCCAATCGTCTATGACTGCTATTTGCACCGCCATGGAACACCTCGTCAGGGAATGGGTTTGTCCAGCCAGTCCAGCAGGGCCTTGTGAAACCGATCCGGCTCTTCCATCTGCGGGGCATGCCCCAGATTGGGGAACTCCACCAGGGTCGAGCGGGGAATCAGCCCGGCGGCCTGCTTGCCCAATACCTCGTAGCGGCCCAGCTTGGCCTTTACCGCCGGCGGCGCGATGTCGCTGCCGATGGCGGTGGTGTCGGAGGTACCGATCAACAACAGGGTGGGTACGGTCAGGTCCTTGAACTCGTAATAGACCGGCTGGGTGAAGATCATGTCGTAGATCAGCGCCGAGTTCCACGCCACTTGTGTATGGCCCGGGCCCTTGTTCAAACCGGCGAGCATGTCCACCCAGCGGTCGAACTCAGGTTTCCAGCGGCCGGCGTAATAGGTCGTGCGCTCGTAATTGCGAATGCCCTCGGCGGTGACTTTCAGCTCACGGGCGTACCATTGGTCCACGGTGCGGTAGGGCACGCCCAAGGCTTTCCAGTCTTCCAGGCCAATGGGATTGACCATCGCCAGGCGCTCGACCTGATCGGGGAACTGCAAGGCGTAACGGGTGGCGAGCATGCCGCCGGTGGAATGGCCGAGGACGATGGCTTTCTGTATACCGAGGGCCTTGAGCAAGGCCTGGGTGTTGGTCGCCAGTTGCTGGAAGCTGTACTGGTAATGCTCGGGTTTGCTCGATGTGCAGAAGCCGACCTGGTCCGCGGCGATGACCCGGTAGCCGGCTTCGCTCAGCGCCTTGATCGAATCGCCCCAGGTGGCGGCGCAGAAATTCTTGCCGTGCATCAGCACCACGGTGCGGCCATTGACCTTGCCTTGGGCCGGCACGTCCATATAGCCCATCTGCAACGATTGGCCCTGGGACTGGAAGGCGAAGTGCTTGAGGGTATAGGGGTATTCGAAGCCCTCCAGCTGGGCGCCGTAGGCCGGGCTTTCCGGCGGGGTGGCGGCCTGGACGAGCAGGGGCAGGGCGGCGCTGAGCAAGAGGCTGGGCAACCAGCGCGTGGGGGTTCGGGACATGGTCAATCTCCTTGTGGCCGCCGCCGATCCTGGCGCGACCCGATTATGGCGACATTAACCACAGGCAACCGAACGGCCCGAATGTTCAACCCATCCAGCCCAGCGTGGCCAGGGCGAGAACGCCATAGCGCAAGCCTTTGGCAACGGTCACGATCAGCAGGAAGCGGCGCCACGGCTCACCCATCACCCCGGCCACCAGGGTCAACGGATCGCCGATGATCGGCAACCAACTGAGCAGCAGCGACCAGCGGCCGAAGCGCTGGTAATGCACGCGAGCCTTGTCCAGGTGTGTCGGGCTGACCGGAAACCAGCGTCGGTCCTTGAAGTGTTCCAGGCGCGTGCCCAGCCACCAGTTCACCAGCGAACCCAGGACGTTGCCGAGCGTGGCGACCCCCAGCAACAGCCAGACAACGTGGCGCTCGCCGAGCAACAGGCCGACCAACAAGGCCTCCGATTGCAGCGGCAGCAAGGTCGCCGCGCCAAATGCCGCCAGGAACAAGCCGATATAGGCTTGGCCCATCAGTGGGCCGGGTAATCCGCCACTACGGTTTGGGTCCCGTCTTTTTTCAGGCCGATCACTTGATAAGCGTCGCTCATGCCGTCCATTTCCATGCCGGGCGAGCCCATGGGCATGCCCGGTGCGGCCACGCCGAGCAAGTCATCGCGCTTGCTCAGCGCCAGTACCTGGTCGGCCGGGACATGGCCCTCGACGAATTTGCCGTTGATTTCGGCGGTGTGGCAGGAGCGCAGGTTCGGCGCCACGCCGAGGCGTTGCTTGACCGAACTCATGTCGGCCTCGACATGGTCGTTGACCTTGAAGCCGTTTTCTTGCAGATGCGAGATCCACTTTTTGCAGCAGCCGCAATTGGCGTCGCGGTGCACATCGATGGTGACCGGTTCGGCGGCCTGGGCCAGGGTGGTCATGAACAGGGCGCTCAAGGCGAGCAGGTGCAGGGAGTTGGCCATGAAGGAGGTCTCGTGTCGAACGGTTTGGCGCAAGGATAACAGAGAGTAGCGAGCACGAGCTGACAGGGGGCTGAGGCAGGGATTACAGAATTGTCAGGTTGGGAGGGCGAAAACAGGCCTGCGGGAGCGAGCTTGCTCGCGATAGCGGTTTGTCAGTCACAACCTTGCAGTTGATCCGACGCTATCGCGAGCAAGCTCGCTCCCACGGGGGATGGTGAAGTTTTAGCGAACCTTGAAGCGCCCCATGATCGCATTCACCCGTGTGTTGGCTTCCAGCAGTTGCCGGGTGTTGGTTTCGCTGGCCAGGCCACTTTCCACCAGTTCCTCCACCATGTGGCGGATTTGCACCATGCTGCGATTGATCTCCTCGGTCACCGCGCTTTGTTGCTCGGCGGCCGTGGCGATCTGGGTGCTCAGGCTGTTGATCTGGCTGACCGAGCCGGCCATTTCGTCCAGGCCCGAGTTGACGCGGGAGGTCGCGTCGGCGGCCGACTGGCAGCTGGCCTGGGTGTTTTCCATGGCCGAGACCGACGAACTCACGCCTTGGGTCAGGCGGGTCAGCATTTCATTGATTTCCGAGGTGCTGGCCTGGGTGCGGGCGGCGAGGGCGCGGACTTCGTCGGCCACCACGGCAAAACCACGGCCTTGCTCGCCTGCCCGGGCGGCTTCAATGGCCGCGTTGAGGGCCAGCAGGTTGGTCTGCCCGGCGATGGCGCCGATCACACCCAGGATCTCGGTGATGCGCTGAGCGTCCTGTTGCATGCTCTCGACTTTGCGGGTGGCGCTGGCCACTTCGTCGATCAAGGCCACCACGCTGTTGGAGGCCTCACCGACCACCACGCGGGAGCGATCGGCATGCTCGTTGGCGCGTTGGGTGAACGCCGCGGTCTCGGCCGCGTTATGCGCGACGCTTTCAGCTGTGGAGCTCATCTGGGTGATGGCCGTCACGGTCTGGTCGGTTTCCGAGGCGTGGCGCATCAGGATTTCACTGGTGTGGGCCGAGGTCCGCTGCAGATCGCCCAGGCTCGACGCCATGGCGCCGGTGGCCTGGGTGACTTCACCGATCATGTCTTGCAGGTAAGCGATGAAGCGGTTGACCGAGTGCCCGATCGCCCCCAATTCATCCTCGGCCCGGATGGTGATGCGTCGGGTCAGGTCGGCATCGCCAGTGGACAGGGCGTCGATGTTGCCTTTGAGAACCTTCATGCGATTGGTTAATTGGCGGATCGCGTACAGCTGCATCAAGACCAGCAGGATCACCATCGGGATCTGCAGCAGGCTCAGCGTGCTCAGTACATCATCGCGCTGGGCCGTGATCAGGCGGGTCGGCAACGCGGTGGCAAGGAACCACGGCGAACCTTCGATAGGGCGCATGAAGAAGGTACTGGCCTCGCCCTTGTTGTCGAACTCCACACGTTGCAGCGGCTGGTCGCGCTTGGCCAGGCCCGCCTTGACCTGGGCGGCGAATGGCGAGGTGGCCGCCAGTTCACTGATGTTCTTCAGCACGATCGGACCGCTGATGCGCGAACTGTTGCTGATGATCTTGCCGTCGCCTTCGACGATCAGCATCTCGGCGCTCAGGTCGGCTTCCTTGCGTGCCACCAGCTCATTGAAGAAGCCCAGGGTCACGTCGATGGTGGAAACGCCGTAAGGCACGCCGTTTTTCTGGATGGCCATGGCGCAGTTGGTGCGTGGTTCGGCGCTGGCGTCGTCTTTGTAGGCCGCGGCCCAGGCGCATTTGCCCGGTGGAGTGGCCATGCCGCCCTTGTGCCAGGGTTGTTCGTAATAGTTGGGCGCGGCGTCACTGTTCCAGAAGGTATTGACCACCAGTTTGCCGGACGCGTCGCGGTGCCAGAACGTGCTGAATTTGCTGCGTCCCTCGGCCCGCTGGTTGGGCAAGGGCCAGATCCCGCCGCCGAAGACTTTCAGCTCGCCGTACTGGTCCACCAGCCCCGGCAGCACTTTGTCGATGGCATCGCTGTCGAGCAGCGGGATGGTCTGGGTAATGCTGCGTTGCTGCGCCTGCACCTTGTTCAGTTCGCCCTGGATCTGCTCGGCAACCTCGGCGATGCGGTTAAGTGCCACTTTCTCTTCCGTCTGGCGCAGCTTGGGCGCGACCAG
The DNA here is from genome assembly GCF_900104425.1 of Pseudomonas sp. NFACC13-1. Classification (NCBI taxonomy): domain Bacteria; kingdom Pseudomonadati; phylum Pseudomonadota; class Gammaproteobacteria; order Pseudomonadales; family Pseudomonadaceae; genus Pseudomonas; species Pseudomonas sp. NFACC13-1. The sequence continues at coordinate 74,103 of NZ_FMXV01000005.1, forward strand.
GTAACTGATGCCCACCACGGTCAAGAGGGACACCACCAGCATGAAAACAACCAGAAACAGGGTATAGCGAGCCTGGATCGTTCGGAGTGAGGGCATACGGGGAATCCTTGCACGAAGGCGATTTTCTGGAACTGGCGAATGGGCAGTTCCGTATATATCGGCCTGGGGGGACGCAGCTTTAGAGGTCAGTCAGCCAAGGGATAAAATGAGCGGATTGCACGAAGACGCGCCTTCGGCTGTACCATGGGGCCCCGTTGGTGAGTCGTCATTCCGGTAGATGAGGTATGGATCGGCAAGCCTTCGGATACAGAACGGATACATTCAGGAAATTGGCAATGACTCATTCGCAACGTTTGAAATACTCGATTCTGATCGTCCTCGTCGTCCTGGCAATCATGCTCGGGCTGTCCTGGATGCAGGGCAAGGGCATGATCAGCGAGCAGCTGTTTCAATACATCGCCATCGCCGTGGCGGTCATCGTGGTGGTGATCAACGGCGTGATGCGGCGCAAGGTCAAGCCCTGAGCGCCTGCTTCATTCCTCGGCCTCGAGCAAGGCCAGCGCGCTGGGGTGCAGGCGGTAGCTTTTATCGGGGTTGAGGGTCACGACGCCCTCGCTGCACAGGCGCTTCAACACCTCGCGCACGCTGAGAAAGGACAGCGGAATGTCCAGGCCCAGTAACTGACTGTGCACACCACGCACGCCCAGGCAGCGGTTTTCGTGGGCGGCCTTGAGCAACGCGTCGATGACTTTGAGGCGAATCAGGCTGGTCCTGAGTCCGAAGCTCTTGAGCAGGCGCCTGATATGGTCATTGCCGCCGCGCTCTGGCGGTCTCTCTAATTCACGGTGGGTGGCGCTCAGCGGGACGCCGGTCGGCCTTGGCTTGCCCTCCATGGGCAGTTGCGCGTTACGCATGCAGAAACTCCTTACCAGCCAGATCAGAAAAGGTCACGAATGCTCTCCTGTAATAGGACGAACGAGGATGCGCAATCATGAGGGCGGTGATGTGAAAAAATTGCCCCTGCTTCGTCAAACCCCCGTATTCAAGCGGTGTGCGGTCATTAATTTTTTTTCATCCGGTTCGTTTTCAAGGTAGGCACATTCCGGCCCAGTATGCGGCGTGTGATTTCCCAGGCGGGCCGAGTGCTTGTCTACTGGCGCACCGGTAGCCGTCCTGGTTTCTGCAGTTTTCATCAGGAGTGAACGTGAGAATGTCCGGGCAGTTATCGAGGGTTGGCCTTGCAGGTGCTTTTCTAGGGATCGCCCTCGGGCTCAGCCCCGTGGTCAATGCACAGGACGATGGGCAGCAGGCCAGTGCCGAGATCCGTCGCACCCGTTTTGGCGTGCCACATATCCGGGCTCAGGACGAGCGTGGGCTGGGTTATGGCATCGGTTATGCCTATGCCCAGGACAATCTGTGCCTGCTGGCCAACGAGATCGTCACGGTCAATGCCCAGCGCTCGCGTTATTTCGGGCCCGAGCAGGTCACGGTCGAGCAGCGGCAGAACCGCGTCAGCGATCTGTTTTTCAGTTGGCTCAACACGCCGCAAGCGGTCTCCGGTTTCTGGCAGGCCCAGACGCCTCAAGTGCAACAACTGGTCGAAGGTTATGCGGCGGGCTACAACCGCGCGTTGGCCGAGCGCAAGGCCAAGGGCCTGCCCGAGCAGTGCGCCAGCGATTGGGTGCGGCCGATCACCGCGCTGGACCTGGTCAAATTGACCCGTCGGTTGTTGGTGGAAGGCGGCGTCGGCCAGTTCGCCGAAGCCCTGGCTGGCGCGCAACCGCCCCAGGCGACGGCCCTCGCGCACACCCCGGTCGCCGGTTTCGCCGCCGCCGCAACCCGGCAGCAGCGTTTTGCCCTGGAACGCGGCAGCAATGCCCTGGCCATCGGCAGTGAGCGTTCGTTCAACGGTCGCGGGATGCTGCTGGCGAACCCGCATTTCCCGTGGGTGGGCGGCATGCGTTTCTACCAGATGCACCTGACCATTCCCGGCAAGCTGGACGTCATGGGGGCGGCGCTGCCAGGCCTGCCGATGATCAATATCGGTTTCAGCCAGCACCTGGCCTGGACCCACACCGTCGACAGTTCCAAGCATTTCACCCTGTACCGGCTGCAGCTCGACCCGAAAGATCCGACCCGCTACCTGCTCGATGGCAAATCCGTGCCGATGAGCCAGCAGACGGTCGCGGTGGACATCAGGCAACCCGACGGCCAGGTGCAGACGGTTTCCCGCCTGGTCTATGGCTCGCAGTTCGGCCCGATCGTGCAATGGCCTGGCCGGCTGGACTGGGACAACCGGTTCGCCTACAGCCTGCGGGACGCGAACCTGGAAAACGATCGCGTGCTGGCCCAGTGGTACGCCATGAACAAGGCCGTCACCCTCAAGGATTTGCAGGACGCTGTCCATAAGATCCAAGGCATTCCCTGGGTCAATACCCTGGCGGTGGACGACCAGGGGCAAAGCCTCTACATGAACGTGTCGGTGGTGCCGAACGTCGACGCCGACAAACTGGAGCGGTGCAGCGATCCCAGGGCCGGATTGCAGCTGATCGTGTTGGATGGCAGTCGCAGCGAGTGTGCCTGGGGCAGCGATGCCAACGCCGTGCAAAAGGGCATTTATGCCGCCGACAAGCTCCCGCAGTTGCTGCGCCGCGATTACGTGCAGAACTCCAACGATTCGGCCTGGATGGTCAACCCCGCGCAGCCGTTGTCCGGTTTTTCCCCGGTGATCAGCCAGCAAGGCCAGCCGCTGGGCCTGCGGGCGCGGTTTGCGCTGGAACGGGTGGGCCAGTTGGCCAAGGACGGGCCGGTGAAGGTGGAGGATTTGCAGCGCATGGTCATGGACGATCAGGTTTACCTGGCTGACCAGGTGATGCCGGACCTGCTCGGCATTTGCGCCGGTGACCTGGGGGGCGATGCGTCGACATTGGCCGGGGCCTGTACCAGCCTCAAGGCCTGGGATCGCAAGGCCGGCCTGAACAGCGGTCTGGGGTTCGTGTACTTCCAGCAGATCATGGAACGGCTGCAGGCAGTGCCGGATTCATGGCGCGTTGCGTTCGATCCCAAAGACCCGCAACGCACCCCGCGTGGCCTGGCGATCGAGCGACCGCCGGTGCTCAAGGCTGTGCGCGAGGCCATGCTGGCTTCGGTGGAGGCGGTGAAGGTTGCGGGGTTGTCGAAGGACAGCCGATGGCAGGACCTCCAGGTGGCCAGCAGCGGCAGCCGACAGACGCCGATCCACGGCGGCCCCGGGGAGTTGGGCATCTATAACGCGATCCAGAGCGTGCCGGGGGCGAACGGCAAGCGGGAGGTGGTCAGCGGTACCAGCTACCTGCAAGTGGTGACGTTTGACGGTAAAGGTCCGCAAGCCCAGGGATTGTTGGCGTTCTCCATTTCCAGCGACCCCGCTTCACCGTATTCGGCCGACCAGACCCAGGCGTTTTCGCAGAAGCAGTGGAGTGTGCTGCCTTTCACCGAACAGCAGATCAAGGCCGATCCGCATTATCAGGCCGTGATTATCCGTGAGCGTGATGAGGCGGGCAGGGTGGCGACGCAGTAACCGCTGTTGTGCTTGCCGGCGTCATCGCGAGCAAGCTCGCTCCCACAGGGGCGTTGCGGCGTTCACATAACCTGAGTCCACCACACTGCCAATGTGGGAGCGAGCTTGCTCGCGATAGGGGCGGTACTTCAAGAACGAGTCAGGCTGATTCACCGCTATCGCGAGCAAGCTTTGCTCCTACAGGGGAGACTTTCAGTTATGGACCGGCCGCTGCCCGATGGGATTGAGCACCGGGTTGCCGTCCTTGTTCTGGGTCAGGTAGACCGGCAGGACTTTGGGTAACGAAGCCACGAGGTTCTGTACTTCGCTGATGTTGTAGACACCGCCGACACGCAGGCCGCCGGTGCTGTTGTCAGCGAGCATGACGGGACGCTCGAGGTAGCGGTTGATCAGCGGTAGCGCGTCGCTCAGGGCGAGGTCATCCAGCACCAGCTTGCCGTTGCGCCACGCCAGCGAGCTGTCGTTCGCGGCCGTCTCGCGGACTTGGGGCTGATAGTCGCCCGCCTTGTAGCTCGCCTGCATGCCCGGCGAAAGTTGCAGGCCGTTATGGGTGAGCGCCTGGTTGCTGGTGACCTTGACCGAGCCTTCCACCAGCGTGACCCGCACCTGGTCCTGGTACATCCAGACGTTGAAGCGAGTACCGGTCACACGCACCTGGCCTTGGCCCGCGCGCACGACAAACGGATGCTGTTTGTCATGGCTGACGTCAAAAAACACCTCGCCCTTTTCCAGGGTTACCCGGCGCTCGTGCTTGTAGTTGGCGAAGGTCAGCTCGCTGCCCAGGTTGAGTTCCACCTGGCTGCCGTCGCTCAGGGTGACATGGCGCACGCTCGTGCTGGCTTCGAACCGCTGGTAGGAATTGGCGATCCAGTCCAGGTTCCAGCCCGTGTAGGCGGCCAGGGGCAGGCCGACGACGAACACTGCGGCCGCCACAGCCAACCGGCTCCAGCGCGACCGGGGCCTGGACGCTGGAGTGGCGGCCATGGCCTCGACACGCGGCAGATGATCGGCAACATCCCAGATTTCCAGCATGGCTTGGTATTCGAAAGCATGCAGGGGATCGGCATCGTGCCACTGCTTGAATGCCTGCCGTTCGGCATCGGTGCAGTCGACGGCATGCAACCGCATGCACCAATGGGCTGCGGCATCGGTAATGGCGTCGTATTCGGCTTCCGAGAGGGTATGTTCGGTCATTGATTCGTCCTGGTTTGCCGCATTCTAACCTTCGGCATGAGCTGCCGAGAACTGCCGTCATGGCGTTTGCGCATCAATGAGCCTGTTTTTTCGCTCAAACAACAGTCGTAGCCTACCGTCGCATACTTTGCGTGAAAAAAAGATCAACACCCCTAGCGCCAGTCAGTCAAGCCCCAAACCCGTGGAGCAAAGCTTGCTCGCGATTGGGTGAGCCAGTCGACATGCCATTGACTGATCGGCCGCTATCGCGAGCAAGCTTTGCTCCCACGGGTTTTTGACTGGCATTAATCAACCCCCCTCTTGTGCAGCTCACGGCACGGCAAGTTGCCGGGAAGGACTCGCATCGAGTTGCCGTCCTAGTTCACAAATCAACAGTGTGAGCGAGTCGGCGTTGCGAAGTATGACGTCGATGCGCTTGCCCGGCAAAATCGGATCCAGAAAATCATCGCGGGCAATATCCATGGTTTTGGCGCCAGTGATCTTCAGGATCTCCCGGGTTGTTTCTTTGTACAAAGGCAGCAGCTCAAACTTCTTGTAGGTGTTGTCTGCGCTGTCCCAATGCATGAACAGTTTGGATTTTGGGGTGGTCAATGAAAGTCCGTTGAGTTGCAGGTCCTTTTGCTTGGCGTATTGCACTTGCCCTGGATGAGTCGCTGTTGAAATCAAGTCGAGGAATGGCAGTACCGCGTCCAGATAGATGATATCGAGGGTATCGAACAGCTGATGGGAGACTTCATGGATGAAGGTCGCTGCCTGGGCATGGGCGTCGACATTAAACGTATCGGGGACGACAGCCTTGTACCCATCCAATTCCATGTCGAAGAAGAACTGTGTGAGGTAGATTCTTCCAACGGCGGTCGGTTCGAGCACGAATGCAGTGGCTCTGTCCTCCAGATGTTTGAGGTGGCCGACAACGATGCGGTTCGCATTTTGCAGTTCCCAGGAAGGATCGGCCAAGGCCTGGCATATCGGCGAGATCGCCGTCTCTATTTTGCGGATAAGACTGGCGTCGACGCTGCTGACACCAAAAAACAATCTGAGGTAGTTGTCCAGTCGAGAGCCCGGAACAACCTGTTGCTTGAGTTGATGGAGGTTGTGAAGGGCATTGAACGAGTAGAACCGCGCGGTCTCCAGGGCCTGCACGATCGCATTTGCCCGATGCTGATATTTCCGGCGTATTTCCGTCATGCCTCGTGCTTCAATATTCAATGAGCCTTTGGCTTTGAAGTCGCTATAGGTGATGGCCATCTTCGAGCCGGCCTTGCCAAAGCGGATGGTTTGGCGTTGTGGGTCGATTTCCCATGTCCGGCCATCCGGGGACTTTTTCAAAAACGGTCCCTCGCCGTGTTCATGAATGATTCGCCAGTTTTGGCCGGCTTTTGCCACTTGAAAGACTTTGCCGGCCAAGGGGATATAAAGCCTGCCGTTTTCCATGGCCTTGTAAGTTCCATCAGCCAGGTTTTTTTGCAGGTTGGACAGGCTGACGCCCGTGGCTTCGAAGACGCCCAGGTCGGTACGCAGTTGGCCGGTGGAAGCGATGCTCTTCCAGTCGAGCGTCGACGGGGCGCTTGGCAAGGCGGGTTCAACGGGATCGAGCAGACCGAATGTATCGTCGCGATTGAGCAGGCCCAGCGAGACCATCTCGGCGGCGCCGGCGATGAAGTTGTGCAAGCCGGCTTTCCAGTCATGCGCTTGCAGGGCCTCGGAAGACGCCTTGAAGTCCTGGTAACTGTCCCACAGCGTTTCTATGAACGTCAGTTTGCCTGGCAACTGTCTTCCCACTAACCGGATGCCCGAGCTGAACAGGTGCAAGACGGTACTCCAGTCAAATTGACGCTTGTCCTGTGCCTGGGAACCCAACAGTTCTGCCAGCAACTTCGTGTTGTCATCGAACAGCGTGTCGAACAGGTTTGTGCGAACAGGGTTGGACCCCAGGGTGATTTCCGAAAGGCGCCCGAGTGTCGAAGCGAACAGGTTCTTGAAAATGGCTCGCTGATCCTCGGGAAGCCGGTGGACCAGCAGATCCTGGAGCGCGCCGGGCGTGTTGAAGGCCGCGACCACACTCGCTTCGTCCTTGAATTCGGTAAAGCAATGACCTGAGTGATAAGGGGCATACAGGACAAGGGGGTTGGCTACCTGGGCGTTCAAACCCACCAGGTAAAGCCCAAGGGCCTTGACCGCCGCCGCGCCGCCGGTCTTGATCAGTTCCACTGGGCGAAACACGGCGCTGGCGCCTTCGACCGCGCTACGGGCGATGGCGTCCGGCATGTCCAGTACCTGGCGAATCAGGTCGAATGCCTTGCTGGAGAGCTGTTGCTGCAGGTGCCGGGCGTGAGCATGTTGCAGCAGTTGCCAGGGGAGTTGTCGGCGGAACCGTCGCTTGCTTTGCAAGCCTGGCGCGGCAGAACCGGAAAGTTTCTCCACGACCTGTGCTTTATAGGCGGTGGAAATATCCAATGACGATAATATTTGCCTGACCGCCATCTCGTTCAAGCCGTCGGGCAGTTTGTGCGTGGAGGTTGACGAAATCTTGAAGCCGTTTCGGGTCACATCGACATGATGCAAGGCAAAGTCGGTCAACGCGCTGGCCGGCCCCACGACGGCAAGGTTCGGTGTGATCTGGAGGGTGTCGGGGTCGAGGTTTTTTCCAGGGAAACGTGCGTCCAGTAACGCTTTGAGCTTTTTATGCACGTAGGTGCGCAATGGCTCGATACCGTCGAGGTAGTCCTTGGCATCGGCATCGACCACGCTGTTCCTGTACTGCTCGAGCAGTTCGATATGCAGGCGTTGATCTTCCAGGGACGCCGTACCGAGCCAGGCGGGCAGTGTCTGTTGTCGCCTGTTGGCTCGGGCGATGTCCACGGCGCGCTTCAGATTGGTGGGCGCGCCTTTGGCCAGCAAGGCGTCGAGGCTGTTGCGCAGCGCCGATCCGCTGAGTTTCCAATCCCCGACCTTCAACGTGCTCAAGTAATTGCGCTCGCTCTTGAACTGTTCGATGAACGAATTCATCCGATTCACCAGCACATTATCTTCCAGCAGTTCATAGGCCTGGAGTTGGTAGCGTCCGTGGGGCAGGCGTTGAGCGGGCGCCAGGTTCGAGAGCCAGGCAAAGCGTTTTCGAGTGTCCAGCAGGTTTTTGTTCAATTGCTCCGTGGCCAGCTCGACGTTCGCAAAAGCCTGTAGGCCGTCGGTGGGGGACCAAAGGATGGCCATGCCCGAGTAGGGAGTATCCAGGCCGCCGCGCTCGGTCATTAAAAAACAGTTGGCCAGGCGTAGGGAAATCACGCGCTCCTCGGTACGGCATGTCAGCTTCAACGAATAGACATCTGGCTGAAAGCCTCTGACGCCCGGGCGCTGCGTGCGGTCCGGGTAGTCGGCGTCGTAGGCGAAAACGCTCCTGATCAAGTCATGGGCGGCGGCGGGTAGCGTTGCGTCACGTTCTCTGAGTTCGGCCTCGGCGCGCAGGCCCAGTGAGAAAACGTTGGTCAGTTCAGGCAGCAGCTTGTCCAGCCCGCTGTGCAGCGAGGCCGTGTTGGCGGGGGGCAGCTTGATGAAGTGGGTGTGAAAAGCGTCTTCGACATCGGTGTAGCTCTTGATCTTCCTTTCCAGTTGGTCGGCCATGAAGTTGGACGGTCGCAAGTCTCCGTAAAACGCCGGTCGTGTACCCCAATGCCCATCGGTTTTCTGATCCAGCAGGCTTTTGTTGATCAAGGTGCGGATATCCAGCGCCTTGTCGATGAGTGAGTGGAGGTTGACGTCGCCCTGGCGGGACATTTCCAACGCGTAGTGCAAGTTGTCCAGCTGTTTGGCAATGATCGCGTCTGCCAGGGATTCGGCCACTGGCAGGTTCACCGATTCGCCCGACACTTGCGGCTGGTCGAAGCGCAGAAAACGGTTGTGTTCTTCCAGGCTCAAGAGGTTGTAGAGCGCTTGCCCGGGCTTGACTGTGGCGGGGGGGTTAAACAGTGCATCCTTGAAGCCCAGGTAGTTCGCGACCTTCTGCAGACCATGGCTGGGGGTATAGAGATAATGATCCTTGCCGCTGATCATCAACGAACCCGCCAGTTCGACGAAACGCGGCGCATATTCCCAGAGGCGAATCGTTTCGATGAACAGCAGTGGCTCTTCCCGGCGCGAAGGCCTGAACAGTCGAAGCAACTCCTGGCTTTGGGCCTGGGTCAGTTGCCCTTTTTCACGTTCGATCAGGATCGCGGCCTGCAATGCGTCGCGAATGACGCGGGCAAGAAAGTGGCGGCGCGACAGGTGGAAGGGGCTGTTCGCCGCCCAGTAGGCATCGATGCATTGGCTGAGCTTGGGGATCAGGTTCCTGGCCGTGGCCTCGATGATGCCTTCCCATTGCTGCGCCGTGTGTGCGCTCGTGCCGGGGTGCGTCAGGTCGACGTCATGCCCGGCAGGCCAACCCTGATGGTGAAAGTACACCAGCACGGCGTCGCTCAGCGCAATGCTCTCGGTGACCGGGATCGCATGGGTAGCGCCCAGCGGGACACCCTTGCGCAAGGCGACGCGGGCCTGTCGTTGATCGAAGTCGGGAAGCCGCTCGTTCAAGGCCTGGTCAAGCATCGAGGTCAGTGTGGGCAGTTTGATCAGCTCATCCACCATGGCCAGGGCGTTGAGGCTCTGGGCGTATTCGATGGATTCGATCTGCGCCTTGAAAACGTCTTCGTCGATGATCTGGCTGGTTTGTGTGAGGTCGGTCGTGCTGTTCAGTTCGCTGCGCTGGGAAATCGACAGGTAGCGAAACAGATCGTCGCGCCCCGCGGCATCCTGCAGCATTTCATCGATCTTGTTTTCGAGGGCTTGCGGGTCGCTGAACCGGGTAATCCCCTTGTCCGGCGTGTAAAGGAACGCAGGCTTGAGGTCGGCTGCGTCGGTATCTGGCAGGACCTTGAGGGTAAAGCAGCCGGCCAATGGAATCGGCGCCTTGTTCTCGGCCTGGAGCAGGATCGTTTCGGCGGACATCGACGGCATCTGCGCCGCACGTTGCGCATGGCTGGGCAGGGAGACATGGTGCAACCAGTCGAGGTCGGCCTGGGTCAGCCCATGGGGAGCGGTCAATTCGTCCAGGCGAGTGGCGTTCAATACCTCGGGAAATAGCAGTGGCGTGGTTTCAGTGGTCATCGTTGATTCTCGATCAAGGCGCCGCGAATGGGGCGCAAGCGCTCAGACTAGGCAGCGATGGATGGGCAAGGGTGGTACATAGTTATTGCACGCCGGGCTTCTTCGATCGGCAGTGGAAGGATTGACAGTGCGCGCCTGAAACAGTGTTTAATCACCGGGCGGGTCCTTCACGCTGTTGCTACCTCCAACAATCATTCCGGAGCTTCAGATGTCTGCACCATCCGATCATGCCGCTTCTTGCACCCTGTCCTTCGATGCTCTGGTGAGCTTGCTGGAGAAGATTTTCCTGCGTCATGGCACGTCGACCGAAGTCGCCCGGTGCCTGGCTGAAAACTGCGCCGGGGCCGAGCGCGACGGTGCCCATAGCCATGGGGTGTTCCGCATCCCCGGTTATGTCTCGACGCTGAACAGCGGCTGGGTCAACGGCAAGGCCGTGCCGGTGGTCGAAGACGTGGCGTCAGGGTTCGTCGCGGTGGATGCCGGCAATGGCTTTGCCCAGCCAGCCCTGGCTGCTGCGCGGCCATTGCTGGTGGAAAAGGCCCGCAGCGCCGGTATCGCCGTCCTGGCCATTCGCAACTCCCATCACTTTGCGGCGCTCTGGCCGGATGTCGAGCCGTTTGCCTACGAAGGCCTGGTGGCGTTGAGCGTGGTCAACAGCATGACGTGTGTGGTGCCCCATGGCGCGGATCGTCCACTGTTCGGCACCAACCCCATTGCCTTCGCCGCACCACGGGCCGACGGTGAGCCGATTGTCTTCGACCTGGCCACCAGCGCCATTGCCCACGGTGACGTACAGATTGCTGCACGCAAGGGGGAGTTGTTGCCGCCGGGCATGGGCGTGGACAGCCTCGGCCAACCGACCCGCGACCCCAAGGCGATTCTCGAAGGCGGAGCGCTCCTGCCGTTCGGCGGGCATAAGGGCTCGGCGCTGTCGATGATGGTCGAGTTGCTGGCGGCGGCCCTGACCGGGGGTAACTTTTCCTTCGAGTTCGACTGGAGCAATCATCCGGGCGCCAAGACGCCGTGGACTGGCCAGTTGTTGATCGTGATCGACCCCAGCAAGTCAGCCGGGCAAGATTTCGCCGAACGCAGCCGGGAACTGGTCAGGCAGATGCATGGCGTCGGGCTGCGGCGGTTGCCGGGAGACCGTCGTCATCGCGAGCGCAGCAAGGCCAATGAGCAGGGGATTATCCTGGACGAGCAGACTTTGGCGCAGTTGCGGGAACTGGCGGGCATTTGAACCACCGGCTTTTATCAAGGCCTCGCCCCCGTGCCTCGCCGTGACACGTTGCGCCAAGCCTTCTACTATGAGGGCTTCTTTTCTCTGGAATCGCCTGGATGAGTAAGCCCGGCCAAACGGTGCTGGTTGCGCTGCGCAAGATGATCGCCTCGGGTGAGCTGGCCGCTGGCGAGCGCTTGATGGAAATTCCCACGGCTGAGTTGTTCGGCGTGTCGCGCATGCCGGTGCGCATGGCGTTCCGCACCCTGGAGCAGGAAGGGCTGCTGGTGCGCTTTGGCGGGCGAGGTTTTCAGGTGCGTTCGGTCAGTGCCGAGCAAATCGCCGGGGCTGTGGAGGTACGTGGCGTGCTGGAGGGCCTGGCGGCACGGCAGACGGCCGAGCATGGCTTGTCTGAAGAAGCGCGCGCGATACTCGAGCAATGCCTGGTGCAGGGGGATGAACTGTTCGCCAAAGGTTATGTGACCGAGGATGACCTGGAGGTCTATCACGACCTCAACATGCGCTTTCATCAGGTGATCGTCGAAGGCAGCCACAACCCGGCGATCGCCGACGCCTTGGCTCGCAACGATCATCTGCCTTTCGCTTCAGTCACCGCCTTGGCGGTGGATCGCCAGAACATGGCCGGCGAGTTTCGCCGTTTCAACTATGCCCACATGCAACACCATTCGGTGTTCGACGCACTGATCAATCGCCAGAGCGGCCGTGCCGAGGCGATCATGCGCGAGCATGCCAATGCGACGCTGCGTTACGCCGAAGTGTTCGGCTCGACGCTGGCTGACGAGCGGATGACGGTGATTCTGCGTTCGGAGTAATTCGCCCGGTCGCAGGCAACGGCAGAATTTCCTCTTGCCCAGATCCCTTGTGGGAGCGAGCTTGCTCGCGATAGCGGTATATCAGTCGCCATCAATGTTGCTGAGCCGACGCCATCGCGAGCAGGCTCGCTCCCACAGTTGTTTTGGGGTGGCCCCAGGATTCGCATACGCCACAGCTCTCCTGTGGGAGCGAGCTCGCTCGCGATAGCGGTGTGTCAGTCGCCACCAATGCTGCTGAGCCGGCGCCATCGCGAGCAAGCTCGCTCCCACAGTGTTCTGCGTTAGAGATCCAGCACCAGCACCGGCGTCTTCGACCTGGAGCAGCACGGTGTGAACTGGTCGTTGCAGGCCTGTTCGGCCTCGGTCAGGAACATGTCCCGATGCTCCGGCACGCCTTCCAGCACGCGGGTCAGGCAAGTGCCGCACACGCCTTGTTCGCAGGAGATCGGGATCTCGATGCCATGGCTCTCCAGCACCTGCACCACGCTGCGGTCCGCCGGTACCTCGAAGACCTGGCCTGTGCGGGCGAGCTTGACTGAAAAGCTGCCGTCGGCACGGGTGTCGGTAGGGGCGGCGGCGAAGTATTCGCGGTGCAGGCGGTCTTCCTGCCAACCCTGGTCCTTGGCGGTCTCGAGGATGTGCTGCATGAAACCACCGGGCCCGCACACGTAGAGGTGCAGGTCGTTATCGGGGGCGGCCAGCACCCTGGCGGCGTCCAGCAGGGTTTCTGGTTCTTCATCGAAATGCAGGAACACCCGGTCAGCGTAAGGGGCCTGGCGCAGGCGTTCGACAAAGGCAGCACGGTCTCGGGAGCGGGCGCAGTAATGCAGCTCGAACGCTGCACCGCTCTGGGCCAGGTGCTCGGCCATGCACAGGATCGGCGTAATGCCGATGCCTCCGGCAAACAGCAGGCTGCGCCGGGCGTGGGGGGCGAGCGCGAACAGGTTGCGTGGTTCGCTGATGTGCAAGCGCATGCCTGGCTGGATCAGCTCATGCAGGCTGCGCGAACCACCGCGGGACGCCGGGTCCTTGAGCACGCCTATGAGGTAGCGATGCCGTTCCTCGGGATGATTGCACAGCGAGTATTGGCGAATCAGCCCGTCGGGCAAGTGCACATCGATGTGGGCACCAGCGGTGAAGGCCGGCAACGGCGCGCCGTCGACGCGGGTCAACTCGTAGCTGCAGATATCGAGGGCTTCGCGGTGTCGCGCCGTGACCTGGACTTCGATCATGGCCGTTGCTCCGCCAGATGTGGCTGTTGGCTGCTGGCGATCAAGCCGGCTTGAGGCTCGCGCTCCCGTGCGATCCAACGCTCCAGCACCCGCCGGGACTGCACGCCGCCCGCATCGATGTTGAGCTTGAGCAAGTTGCGTTGCGGGTGGTCCAGCAGGTTGCGTTGCTGGCGTTCGAGCATTTCCAGGTCTTCGCTGAAAATCTTGCCTTGGCCTTCGCGAATGGATGCGGTGAGGGCTTCATCCTGCGGCTGGAAGTGCCGGGCCATGCCCCAGAAATACCAGATCGAGGTCTCGGTTTCCGGTGTGATGAAATCCACCACGATGCTCGACGCCTTGAATTGCGGCGCGGCGTGATAACCGCCGTTGCCGGCATGGGCCACGCCCACTTCGATCAGCACATGGCTGGGCGGGGTGAAGCGGCAGATCTGCCAGCGGTCCACCGGCACGTCATCGGCCAGGTTGTTGCCGCGCAGGGCCATGCGCCAGAACGGCGGGGCCATGATGTTTTCCATATGGCGGGCGGTGACCACTTCATCGCCTTCGACGGTGGTCACTGGCGGCGCCTCATCGATTTCCTTCTGGCCGATGCTCGAGGCGTGGACGTAGGTTTCGTGGGTCAGGTCCATCAGGTTGTCGATCATCAGGCGATAGTCGCACTGGATGTGGAACAGGCCGCCGCCGTAGGCCCATTCATCGCTTTCAGCCCATTCCAGATGATGGATCAGTGCCGGGTCGGCCAGCGCCTGGTCACCGGGCCAGACCCAGATGAAGCCATACCGTTCCTGCACCGCGAAGGTCTTGTTGCAGGGGAATCCCCGTACCCGTTGCCCCGGCATCTCGACGGTCTTGCCATCACCGCCCATCACCAAGCCGTGATAGCCGCACACCAGGTTGCCATTTTCGACATAGCCCAGGGACAGCGGGGCGCCGCGATGGGGGCAGAAGTCTTCCACGGCCGCGATCCTACCTTGATGGCCCCGGTAAAAAACCATCTTTTCACCGCAAATCTGCCGGCCCAGGGGTTTGTCGGCGATTTCATCGGGGGTGCAGGCAACGTACCAGGCGTTCTTGGGGTACATGACGGATCTCCAGGCGGATGTTGTTCTTGTCTGTGGATCCATTAACTCTCTTAACTAATTTCTTTGTCAACGGTTTTGCTGGATAAGTGGATGATTGGCTTGTTCAGTGGATCCATTGGCTGCCGTTTTGCGACAGCGTCAGAACCGGTAGGCCGCCGGCACCTGCGCTTCGATGAATCGCTTCATGTGCTCCAGGAAGCTGGCTTGCAGCCTGGAAACCGGCCCCTGGATGGGCAGGAGCATGCTGAAGTCCATTTCTATCGCCGGTTCGAAAGCCCGGAAGACGATGCCCTGGCCGCGGTACTCGACGGCACTGATGGCGTCCACCAACGCCACGCCCAAACCTTGTTCGACGAATGCGCACATGGGCAGCGAGAGTTGGGTTTCCAGCCGCAGTTCTCGGTCTACGCCGTGGGCGGCGAAGATCGCATCGATGTGTTGGCGCGAGGCAATCGACTGCGGGTAGGAAATGAACGGTTCGCCTTGCAAGTCTTCCGGGCGGATCGTCGCCTGGCCCTGCAAGCGATGGCCAGCGGGCAGGGCGCAGAGCATGCGCGTTGCCAACAGTTTTTCGGCGCGGGGGCTTGGGTACGTGTTAGGCAATACGATCAGGCCCAGGTCGCAGCGTTGCCCCACCACCAGGTCCACCACTTCCCGGGACGAATGCACCACCAGCGAGATCTGTACCTGATCGTGTTCGGCCATGAACGCGGCAATCGCCCGGGGCACGAATGACAGGCCCATGGCCGGTGCGCAGGCAATGTGCAGCGAACCGCGCTTGAGCGTGCGGATGTCCTGGGCGGTGCGCGCAATGCGTTCCACGCCCAGCAACGAACGTTGCACTTCCTGATACAGCGTCATGGCCTCGGCGGTGGGTTGCAGCCGTCCCTTGACCCGGTCGAACAGGCTGAAACCGATGTCCTCTTCCAGGCTGGCGATCAGCCGGGTCGCCGCCGGTTGTGAGATGTGCAGCATTTCGGCGGCGCGGGTCACGGTCTGGCCCAGGATGACGGCGCGAAAGGCTTCCAACTGACGGAGATTCATGGTGCGGACCAACCCATAACAAAAAGACATGAGGTTGCCAAAATAAAGCATTTTTCAAGGCGTTGTCATCGCCCTAGGATCGACGCAAAGCACTTGAACCAGCCATGGGCCGACGCCTGACTGAATCATCGGCGCCGAAAACAGCGATCCGAAAGCCATGCTAAAAACTGATGTCATTGTCGTAGGGGGTGGCCTGGTGGGCATGTCCATCGCCTATGGACTGGCTTTGCTCGGGCGCCAGGTGAGCGTGCTCGACGAGGGCGATGACGCTATTCGCGCCGCCCGGGGCAACTTTGGTTTGCTCTGGGTCCAGGGCAAGGGCTACCGCATGAGTCCGTATGCCCGGTGGACGCGGGAATCGGTGGCGCTCTGGCCTCGGTTTGCCGCGGCGTTGCAAGCCGATACCGGCATCGACATTCATCTGCGCCAACGGGGTGGCTTCCAGTTGTGCCTGAGCGACGCGGAAATGGCCGAAGAAAGCCGTCGACTGGGTTGGCTGCGCGATGCCTTTGCCGGCGACTACCCCTTTGAACAGCTGGACGCCGCGCAACTGCGGGCGCGCTTGCCCGGCATCGGGCCGGATGTGGTGGGCGGCTGCTTTTCGCCCATGGACGGTCACGTCAACCCGCTCAAGCTGCTGCGCTCGCTTTTTGCCGCCTGCCAGTCTCGCGGGGTCAGGCTCATCAACGGCCATCATGTCGATGCGATCGATGCGGTTGCCAAGGGTTTCGAGCTGCGGGCCGGAGCGCAGCGCTGGTCTGCCCGCCAGGTCGTGCTGGCCGCCGGCCTTGGCAATCGGGCGCTGGGGGGCATGGTGGGGTTGGATGTACCGGTGCAGCCGAACCGTGGCCAGATCCTGGTCACCGAACGGCTCGAGCCATTTCTGCATTACCCCACCACCTATGTCCGCCAGACCGACGAGGGCACGCTGCAACTGGGGGATTCTCACGAGTCGACGGGCTTGGATGATGGCACCGGCAGCCAGGTCATGGCCGCCATTGCACGGCGCGCGGTGCAGTGCTTCCCGCGCTTGGGCCAGGTACGACTGGTGCGGGCCTGGGGGGCGCTGCGGGTGATGAGTGCCGATGGCTTTCCCATCTACGAAACGCCGCCAAGCTGCCCGGGGCTGTCGATTGTCAGCTGCCACAGCGGCGTGACGCTGGCTGCTGCCCATGCCTTGCGCCTGGCGCCGTGGATCGCCGGCGAATTCGATGATTCGGCGGTGAAGCCATTCGGGCTGCAACGTTTCAACCTGCAAACAGAGGCGCGCCATGTCGGCTGACAGTCTGTTCCGGCCATTGGCCTCGGAAGATCACACCGTGCAAATCGAATTCGAAGGCACGCCCTTCACGGTACCCGCCGAGGTATCCCTGGCGGCGGCGCTGCTGGGTTGCGGCATCCGACACACCCGCGAGAGCGCCATCAACGGCCGCCCCGGCGCGCCTTATTGCATGATGGGGGTGTGCTTCGAGTGCCTGGTGGAGGTGAACGGATACGCCAATACCCAGGCCTGCCTGGTGCCGGTGCGTGCCGGCATGCGCGTGCGTCGTCAACGCGGGGCCGTTTGCCTGGCACCGTGGGAGGAGGGCGGCGATGAGTAACGCGGTCATCGATCTGATCGTCATCGGCGCTGGCCCGGCGGGAATGAGTGCTGCGCTCGAAGCCAGGAGCCACGGCCTGTCGGTGGTCGTGCTGGATGAGCAGGCCAGTCCAGGCGGGCAGATTTATCGCCAGGTGCTCCAGGCTGACGCACATCGCCGTGCCGTATTGGGTGATGACTACGGGGCCGGGGCGACATTGGCCACCGACTTTCTGCGCTGCGGTGCTCGCTATCTGCCCAATGCGGCCATCTGGCAGGTGACGCCGCAGCGCCAGGTGCATTACCTGGTCGAGGGGCGCGCCGAAGTCCTGCAAGGGCGCCACCTGTTGATTGCCACGGGGGCTTTCGAACGGCCGATGCCGATTCCTGGCTGGACCTTGCCGGGCGTCATGACCGCTGGCGCCGGGCAGATCCTGCTCAAAGGCGCGGCCATGGTGCCGGCCACGCCCGTGGTACTGGCCGGGTGTGGTCCATTGCTTTACCTGCTGGCAGTGCAATACCTGCGTGCCGGCATCGTCATTGAAGCGCTGGTGGATACCAGCCACCGAAGCGATCTGCTGCGGGCCTGGCGACACATTCCCGCTGCGTTGCGCGGTTGGCGCGACCTGCTCAAAGGGCTGGGGCTGCTGACGGAACTCAAGCGGGCTGGCGTCCGGCATTTTCACGGTGCGCGCAACCTGAAGATTGAAGGCGCGGATCGGGCCTGCGCCTTGAGCTTCGACAGCCAAGGCCGTTCGCAGCGCATTCGCGCCGATTTGATCCTGCTGCATCAAGGCGTGGTGCCGAACACCCAGGTCAGTTGGTCATTGCGCCTGGAGCATGATTGGAGCGAGCAGCAGCTGTGCTGGATGACCCGCCGTGACCAATGGGGTGAAAGCAGCACGCCGGGCATTTTCATCGCCGGTGACGGTGGCGCCATCGGCGGAGCCCAGGTGGCGAGACTGGAAGGACGCCTGGCCGCGTTGGCCATCGCCGGCCAGCAGGCGCAGGCGCGGCCCCTGCAATACGCACTACGCCGCGCCCGCGCCGCACGGCCGCTGCTCGACACCCTGTATCGCCCCCAGGTCGGCCATCGTATCCCCGCCGACGACGTCACCGTGTGCCGCTGCGAAGAAGTCAGCGCCGGGGACATCCGCCGTTACGTCGACCTGGGTTGCCTGGGGCCCAACCAGGCCAAGGCCTTCGGCCGTTGCGGCATGGGCCCGTGCCAGGGGCGCCAGTGTGGTCTGAGCGTCACCGAAATCATCGCCGAACGCCGCCACGTCTCACCCATCGAGGTGGGCTACTACCGCATCCGTTCGCCCCTCAAACCCATCACGCTCGCCCAATTGGCTGGCGAGCGTCTCTCTGTCGAGGAACCCTCATGAGTATTCAACGCATCGAAAGCAACCCACGCCTGAGCCGCAGCGTCGTGCACAACGGCGTGGCCTGGCTCAGTGGTGTCGTCGCCGCCGATTGCAGCCAGGACATCCAGGGCCAGACCCGCCAGGTGTTGCAGCGGGTCGATGAGCTGCTGGCCGCGTCCGGCAGCGACAAACACAGGCTGCTCAGTGTGCAGATCTGGATGAAAGACATGGCCCGGGATTTCGCTGCGATGAACGCGTTGTGGAGTGACTGGGTCGATGCCGCGCACACCCCGGCGCGGGCCACCGCCCAAGTGGCCTTCGACGATCCCGAGATTTTGCTGGAGTTGATTGTCACGGCGGCGGTCTGAGGCCGCCGGCCGGATCACCGTTGTGCTGTCACCGGGCAGGCGACCGCCAGAGTCGCCGTCCGGGCTTGTTCACATTGCTGCTGCCATAACGGGCGACTTCTGTAGAGCGCCCGAACTCAATAACATCGCACCTGGAGCAAATGAATGAACGTTAAACGCATTGCCCTGAAACTGGGTTTCATCTCTCTGCTGGCCTTCGGCGCGAGCCTGCAAGCCGCCGAATCATCGTTGCGTATCGGCATTGAGGCGGCTTACCCGCCATTCGCCTCGAAAACCCCGGATAACGCCATCGTCGGTTTCGACTATGACATCGGCCAGGCATTGTGCGCCGAGATGAAGGTCCGCTGTGTCTGGCAGGAGCAAGAGTTCGATGGCTTGATCCCGGCGCTGAAGGTGAAGAAGGTCGACGCGGTGATTTCGTCTATGTCGATCACCCCGGAGCGCTTGAAGTCGGTGGATTTCACCGACCGCTACTACCGGATCCCGGCGCGCCTGGTGTTCCGCAAGGGCAGTGGTATCAGCGACATCCCGGCACAACTCAAGGGCAAGCGGATCGGTGTGCAGCGGGCGACCAACTTCGATCGCTATGTCACCGATCACTTTGCCCCGGCGGGTGCCGAAGTAGTGCGCTATGGTTCGCAGAATGAAATTTTCCTCGACCTGTTGGGCGGACGCCTGGATGCGACCATGGCCAGTTCGGTGGTGATCGATGAAAGCCTGCTCAAGCGTCCCGAGGGCAAGGATTTTGAGTTTGTCGGGCCCAATTTCACCGAAGAACAATACTTCGGCACGGGTATCGGCATTGCGGTACGCAAGAACGATGCGCTGGCGGGCCGCTTCAATCAGGCACTGGCGACCATTCGCGCCAACGGCACCTACGACAGGATTCGCCAGAAGTACTTCGATTTCGATATCTACGGTGAATGACGTTCGAGGCTGTTTTTTGGCCCGCAGGTCTAGCCTGCGGGCTTCCTGTGGCACAGCACGGAGTGATCCATGAAAAGCAAAGCCGTACTCACTGAACAGGATGTCGCGCAGTTGCTGGTGGCGGCCAAGGAACTGGCGCACCAGCGCCAATGGGCCGTTTCGGTCTGCGTGGTGGACGACGGTGGCCATCCCCTCGGGCTGTTGCGCCTGGACGATGCCTCGCCGTTATCGGCCTATATCGCTACCGAAAAAGCCCGCACGGCCGCCATGGGCCGGCGCGACAGCAAGGTTTTCGAAGACATGATCAATGGTGGTCGCTACGCGTTTCTCAGCGCTCCGCACCTGCAGGGCATGCTTGAAGGTGGGGTGACGATCCGTCATGACGGTCAATGCATCGGCGCCATTGGCGTGTCCGGGGTCAAGGCCGAGCAAGACGCCGAATTGGCCAGACTGGCGGTGGAGGCGGTGCTGCCCGCGATCACCCCGGATGCCTGAGACGGCCATAAACCTGTGGGAAGGGGGCTTTGCAGGGGAATGCGATTTTGTGAGCACCACAAGAAAAGGTGGGAGCGAGCTTGCTCGCGATAGCGGTAGGTCAGTCGCCCCGTGTATCTACAGGCTGAGCGCCTTCGCGAGCAAGCCCGCTCCCCACAGGGTTTGCACAAATCTTCCAGACACACGCCCCATCAGCAGTTACTCTGTCAAGAGCACATTCGTTAAACGGGGCAGGGCATGACAGCGCGCAACTGGATCGATCTCAAGCAGGACGCCACGTCCGGTATCGAGACCGTGCGCGCGCATTTCGAGGGGCATGCCTATGATCCCCACTGGCATGACAGCTACCTGGTGGGCGTGACCGAGCAGGGGGTGCAACAGTTCCATTGCCGTCGCCAGCAGCACAACAGCACGCCGGGCAAGGTATTCCTGCTCGAGCCCGGCGAGTTGCATGACGGCAACGCGCCCCACGACCACGGCTTTACCTACCGCACGTTGTACCTGGAACCCCAATGGCTGGAGCGTGAGTTGCGTTCCTTGTTCGACGGGGCGCCGGACAACGCCCAATTGGGATTCGCCGCCACCCTGACCGACGATGCGCGGCTGGCGAGTGCCACGGCCTTGGCCTTCCAGAGCCTGCATGAGCAGGAAATCCGCATCGTGCGCCAGACGGCCCTTGATACCTTGTTGGCCAACCTGACCCAACACCTGCATTGGCGGGCGCGGATCAACCCGGATCCGCGGTTGCCATTGGTGGCGCAGCAGGCCCGGGATTATCTGCACAGTCACCTGAGCGACGACATCGGTCTGGACGATCTGGCGCAGGTCACCGGTGTGGATCGTTTTCGCCTGAGCCGTGCATTCAAGGCGGCTTTCGGCCTGGCCCCCCATGCCTATCTGATCCAATTGCGCCTGGCCCGTGCGCGGCGCTTGCTGGCTTCTGGCGAGAGTGCCGGGGCGGTGGCGGCCATGCTCGGTTTTGCCGACCAGAGCCACTTGGGGCGCTGGTTCCAGCGTGCCTATCGCCTGAGCCCGGCGGACTACCGCAAGCGCTGCTCAATTGTTCCAGACTGAGCGGGCCTTCGTGGGGATGATCGAGTGACGATCATTCACCGAGAAGTTGCTCCATGGACCAGTTGCTGCCGTTTGCCTTGTTCGCCTTTGTCGCCTCCATCACCCCGGGCCCGACCAATATCCTGGTGCTGAGCCATAGCTCGCGCTTTGGCCTGGCCACCACCTTGCCGATCATCCTGGGGGCCTGCGCCGCGGCGGCTTTGCTGGTGTTGCTGGTGGGCACCGGATTGGGCGACGTGCTGGCGCGCCACGCCACGCTGCAGACCGTGCTTTCATGGGCCGGCATTGCCTGGTTGAGCTGGATGGCCTGGCAGATTTTCCGCGCCCCGGCCCAGGCCATCGACCCGGACCGTCCGGTTGAGGGCCCGCGACTGGGCCTGGCGGGGGCCGCCGGGTTGCAATTGGTGAACCCCAAGACCTGGATGATGGCGCTGGCGGTGGTCAGCGTGTTTGCCGGCGCCGAGGCCGACCGGACGATCCGGGTCCTTTGGTTGTCCCTGGCATTTTTCGCGATCTCCATTCCCTGCATGACCGTCTGGGCCTACCTGGGCCTGGGGGCCGCCAGGTTCTGTCGCTCAGCCGTGGCGATGGGACGCTTCAATCGCAGCATGGCGGTGTTGTTGCTGGCGTCGGCGTGGTTGACGCTGGTGGTGTAGCCGTTTGCCAGGCTCCGCGCCGCGCAACCCCTTGCAACGGTTGGACAGTTTCAAAAGACAGCCATTTCTTGGAGCATCGGGTTCGTGCCGGTCAAGCGTACGTCACCTGTCGAATACCCAATCGCCCCCAAGGATGGAGGTCCACCATGTCTACCCTCGATACCCATGTCGAGTTTATCCAGGCCAGGCTGCCCGCCTGGCTGAAACGAGCCCCACGGCCCCGGCAGGAGCGCTTCAGGGTGCTCACCCGGCAACTGCAACACGACAGCGATGCACTCAACGCATTGCTCAAGGACCTGCCCGCGCCCTATGCCTTTACCCTCGACCTGCTCAAGGAGCAGCCGCAGGTGCAAGGCTGGAGCCAGGTGAATGGCCGCGGCGATGCCGCGGATGCGCTACGTCGGGCAAGGGTCCGGCGCAGTTCGTTCGTCACGGACCCCGCGCTGTCGATCGTCGAGGCGGCCATGCGCAACTATCCTCCCGACGATGCAGTCACCGGCAGCGCGTTCGATCGAAAAGGCGAGCTTTTCATCAAGGGCAAGCCTGGGGAGTTCTATCGTTGGGGTGCCCCAGCGGACACCACGCCGCTGCCCATGACCCCGGCCAGCTTCGCTCGCCTGTGCCGCAGCGTGGATGTGGGCGGGGCTTATCGGCGCTCGCTCGAATGGCGGCTGCCGCGTATCGGCCGTCAAGTACCCATTGTCGCCACGGCTTACATGGCCTATGCACGCAGCCAGCTCGCCTATGACGCCTACGAGGCGAAGCTGGATGGACGCCTGGACAACACCGGTGAGCGTTTACTGGCCCATGTCGGCGTGCAGTTGGAAGATCGGCCCGTGGCGCCCCTGGCCTGCGAGGTCAAGGCGCTGGCGTTGCTGTCGGCGCCGTTGTTCGGCGCACGGGTGTACTGGGGACTGGAAGGAGATGCCAAGGGTGTTCGCCCGATCGTGCTGCACATGCCTCATGATGCAGTGGCACCGCTCAAGCAGTTTCCCAGCTTGCAGGCACTGTCGGCCGAGCTGACCGAGCGGGTCCGCAAACGCAGTTACCGCCAGACCCTGTTGCGTTATCTGCCGCTGCGTCTACAGGCCAGCCTGGGGTCGGCCCTGCACGATCAGGTGGAGTGGAAGGTCACGGACAACCTCAACCTCTTCCAGGAAATCCATGCCCGCATCACCGGTTGGCGCGAGGGTGAGCGAGGCGAGGACGACAACCCTCGACGCATCCGGATCCCCACGCCCAAGGTGGCCTGGGGACTGGATGAACTGCGCGAGGATCCCTGGCACTCCACCTACCATGAATGGCGCGGTCATACCTTGGCCAACGCCTCGGCATTGATGGTCCCGACCCGGGACCAGGACTGGCGGGCGCTGCTGGCACGCCTCGAATACTGGGAAAGCCTGGTCGAGCGTTCGCTGATGGTCGCCGCGACCTTTTTCCCGTTCTGCGCGCCCGTCGGCATGGTGGCCGCCGCGGTCGGCGGGGTGCGCCTGGTGTACGAAATCTTCGAAGGGATCCAGGCGTTCAATGAAGGGCATGCGCAAGAAGGTATCGAGCATATCTTCAACGCCTTGTTCGGGGTTGCCCAAGGCGCTTACCTGGGCTTCATTGGCGCCGCCATCGAGCCCATGCCGGTGGCTGACGGCACCACCCGGCTGTGGAATGGCGACGTGCGCTCCTTTGAAGCACAGCGCTTGCCTCCGGTGGAGGCCGAGCAGGACGCCTGGGGTGTCTGGCGCACCGCTGACGAGGCCTGGGTGCGGATCGAGGATCGTTACTTCGAAGTGCAAGGCACGCGGGACAAGGTGAATCTGCGCCTGCCTCCCGGGCATAGAGGCGTTGCCCCGCCGCTGGAATGGAACCGCACGCGAGGCTGGCAGTGGACGCACCGCAACCCCTTGCAGCGAAGTGGCCTGGAGCTGTTGCGAACCTTCCCCGAGACGCCCGTCGAACTCGACGACCCTACGATCCTGGCCGTGCAACGCCAGGTCGGTATCGGCGAAGCGCATCTGCGCTACCTGCAAGTGGAGGCGCGGCCGATGCCGGCCATATTGGCCGACGCCCTGGACGAGGCACGGAACTGGCAATGGGTGCGGCACACCATCGAACGCCTGCGGCGTGGCGAAGCACCACAAGGAACGCATTTTCGCATTGTCCAGACCCTCGTGGAGTTGCCGGGCTGGCCGGAAGACATGACCTTGCGCTACCACGATGGCATCAATCTGTACCCGGTAGGCGATACGGCCGACACCCGTTCCATCCTCCTGACCAAAACCGACCTGGCCCATGACGCTTGGGCCGCTCGCATCCTGGAAGGTCTGAGCAGCGACGAGCAGACCGTACTGCTGGGGCAAAGCAGTATCGGTTTGCAACCGCTGGAGCGAAGTCGTCTGTTGGCCGGCCGTTGGGCCGCACGCCTGGAGCGTGACGCCAGGCGGGTGACGATGGCCATGGGCAGGTCCACCCGGCTCGATCCGCTGGCAGTGCCCTTGGTCCAGGCATTCCCGAGCCTGCCTGAATCCATCGCCAACGAACTTGTGCGCGACGTGACGGGCGATGACCGGCTGCGTTTGCTCGAGGGGCGGGTGGCTGGGCAGCTCGGCAGGCAGGCGGCCGAAGCGTTGCGCGAGCTGCGCTTGAGCCGTGCGCTGCGCGCCCTGGAGCGTGGCGAAAGCAGCGTCGATCGGGATCGCATCGTCATGGGCCTGCTGGCGGATATGCCCAGGCTCCGCGGGCGTCTGCACCTGCGCCTGTGGTTGCGCGAGCTGGCGGATCCGGTCGGGCTGGGGGACGCCGGACCACTGAAGGTCATCCGCCAGGAAGGTGAACGGTATCGCCCCTTCGACGAAACCGGCGAAGAACTGGCGAACGCCGTGGCCCTGGAGGCGGCGCTGCTAAGGGCGATGCCGGATGAAGCGCGCAGCGCCCTGGGCCTGAACATCTGGGAGGCGGAGCGGCTGCGCAGCCAACTGCTGGCACAGGCCCTGGAAGACCGGCAAGCCCTGCGTCCGTACTTGGCGATGCGTCGCCTGGGCAGCCTCGGGTCTCGTCCGCAATGGCTGAACGGACACCTGGTTTACCCGCTCAGCGGCCGTGGCCGGCTGCCGTTGCAGGAATGGCAAGGCAGCACGCGTCAGCGCCTGGAGCGGCTCTATCCCGCCCACGCGGGCAATGCACTGGAACGGCTGCAGCTTGGCCTGACCGAACAGGCCGGGCTCGAGGGCATCAGCCTCAACGATGTGATCAACCGCCTGGAGCATGAATGGACCACCTTGGACGAGGGGCTGCGCCAATGGGTCGACCAGGAAGGCTTTCACCATCCCGCCGAACAGGTTCTGGACCGTGAGGCGCTCGTCGCGCAGCGCCAGGTCATCGCGAGGGAAATCCGCCGGGCCTGGCAACGCGCGCCTGACCCGGGCCGGGAGGGCGCAGAGCTGGTGCTGCGGATAGAGAACGTCAACATCGGAAGGCTGCCGCCCATTCCTGTTCGTTTCGAGCACATCGAATCGGTGGTGCTGGCCAACCTGGAGCTGGTCGAGGATCCTTCAGCCTTCCTGCGCATGTTCCCCGGCATCGAATCGCTGAACCTGCGAGGCAATCACCTCACCGCCGTCCCCGTAGCGGTAGGTGAGTTGCGGGCGCTGGTGGATCTGTCATTGGCTCGCAACCCGTTGCACTTGAACCCGGATGTGTTTGCCCCTCTGCTGGGCGATGATCCCACGATCCCGTTATGGACCCTGGACGTGTCCGGGATCAGCAGCGGCGCGGCTTCGGGCACCAACGCCGAGGTGCTTGCCGCCATTGGCAGCCTGGCCTCGCTACCGTCCCTGCGTGAAGTCATCTGGACCGACAACCTGGATTTCACGCCCGAGCAGTTGCAGGCCCTGACGGCCACGTTGCCTGACCTGCGGGCGCTGAACCTGGCGCGCTGTGGCTTGCGGCTGGACGAGGAGGGCAGCGCCTTCCTGCGCAGCGCCACTGCTTTGCAGGAACTGCGCCTGAGTGGAAACAACTGCCGGGACCTGCCGGAGCTCCCCGAGCTTGCAAACCTGATGACGCTGGAGCTGGGCAGGACCGGCCTGGATCGGGTGCCCTCGTTGGCCTTGGCGGTGCTGGCCAGGCATTCCGATGTGTTCATCTCCGATACGTTCGTCGTCGATCTCAGCGGCAACCGTATCACCTCTATCCAGGATGACCTGCTCCCTGCGCTCAACCGTTTGCCGAGCCTTGACACACTTGGGGTCTGGCTTGATGACAATCCCTTGCCCAGCGCCCAGATCAATGCCCTGCGCAATGTGTTTCCCGAGGCGTTTCACTACACCGTCGACGAGTGGCTCTATATTTCCGCCTCGCTCCAAAGGGCGCTGGAGGTCGCCCGTGACGATCCCGGGATGCGGGGTTTCATCGATTGGTTTTCTGGCCGCGTCCGCGAAGCCGACGAGGATTCCCCAGCCGGGCTGGCGTTTGGCGTTCGCCAGAGGGCCGGGGCCGTTCTGCAGCACTTCATCGGTGATGGAAACGTTTATGGCCGCCTGCCCACCTTGATTGGCGATTTCGATGTGCAACTTCGCCAACTGCGCACGCGTTTGCAAATCCGCAGTCATGATCGGCAGCAGCCGGACATCGGCGAGCTGGAGGTGCACTTCACGATGTTCGAGTCGGTGATGCGTGCACGACTGGCCCGGGACGGGGCGCCGTTCGCGAGTTTCCTGGCCGAACACCTCTCCCATTGGGACTTCGCGCTGATGGATCGCTATATCGATCCCTTGCAACGCCATGCACAGATGAGCCGGGAGGCATTCATAGAATGGCTCAGCGACGCCCAGGATACGTTCAATAGCAACGATCAAACCCCACGTACCGGCGAGATGACCTGGCGGCCTTACCTGGGGTTGATGTCCCGCGACTGGCCCGAAGGATTGGCGATCTGGGAAACGGTCGATGACGACCTGGTGAATGCCTTCAGCGAGCCCATCGATCCGTCCCGCTGGCCCCAGGTCATGCTGGATAACCTGGTCCTGCCGGACCCCGAATTACCCAGCCCGTTGGAGCCGGTCACCGAAGGCGAGCGGATCGTCTGGCGTCGCGCGGGACTCGAAGCCGTCGCCGATGTGGATTGGAGGGGCGGCCAGCCGGTGACGCTCAACGAGGATCAGTTGCGTCGCACCATGGCCATCTACCGCTCGGTCAAGAGCCGGGAGGTCGAGGCCTTGGTGCGCCGGGTGACCAGGAGCCTGGTTACCGCCTGGTGGCCGGTGCTGCCGCTTTGAAGATCAGCGCCTTCAGGCCACATTGCACGTCGGCATCGGGAAACTCCGGTGGGTTGGCCAGGCGCTGCTCGAACCTCAGGCCGGGGGCTTCGCGGGTGACCCCGTCGATGAGGAAGTCCGGGCCGGTGGCCGGGTCATTGCTGCAGGCCAGGACCGTGCCGTCTGCCGTCAGCAGTTCCGGCAGGCGGCGCAGGACCCGCTGGTAGTCCTTGGTCAGCAGGAAGCTGCCTTTCTGGAAGGTCGGCGGGTCGATGATCACCAGGTCGTACGGCCCGCTATTGATCACCTTGCCCCAGGATTTGAACAGGTCATGCCCGAGGAAACTCACCTGGCCAAGGTCGTGGCCGTTCAGGCGATGGTTGTCACGGCCTCGACTCAGGGCCGCCCGCGACATGTCCAGGTTGACCACATGCCGCGCACCGCCGGCGATGGCCGCCACCGAGAAACCGCAGGTGTAGGCGAACAGGTTCAGTACCCGCTTGCCACTGGCGTTGGCCCGCACCCAGTCGCGACCGTAGCGCATGTCGAGGAACAGGCCGTTGTTCTGTTTCTTGCCCAAGTCGATCCGATAGCGCAGGCCACCTTCGGTCAGGGTCCATTCGTCGATGGGGTCGCCCACCAGCCATTGGGTGAGGCTCTGGGGCAGGTAGCGGTGCTGCACGGCAAGCGTATGGGCGCCGCTGTCTTTCCAGGCGGGCGAGGCGGCGAGGGCGAGCAGCATGGCCATCAGGTCATCCAACTGCGCCGGCTCCGGTTCCTTGAACAACGAAACCAGCACAATCCCTTGCAGCCAGTCGACGGTGATCTGCTCCAACCCCGGCCAGCAACGGCCGCGACCATGGAACAAACGGCGGGTTTCTTCCGGCGGGGACGCCAGGGCTGTCAGCAAATGGGTCTGCAGGTCATGTAGAACTTGAGGGGTCATCAGGCAAGGCCAGCGATTCGAAAGGCCGGCATTTTAACCTGCGGCGAGGCAGCTTGCTCCCGCTCAGTTACGCAGCGACGGCCTGTTCAGCCACCGCTGGTAGCCAGAATGCTCGCCACCTGTTGCGGCTGGCAGTTGAGATAGGCCGAACGCTTGAGCCAGCCCGGGTCCGGGTACCAGGAAAACATGAATTGGCCGCCCTTGAGCTTGTCGATCACCTGCCGCGCCACTTGCGGGCGCACCGCCGGGCAACCCTGGCTGCGGCCGATACGCCCCTGGCGCACGCTCCACAGCGGATTCACGTAGTCGGCGGCATGGATCACGATCGCCCGGTCACGGGCCTGGTCATTGAAGCCCGGTTCGAGGCCGTCCATGCGCAGTGAATAGCCGTGGGTGCCCTGGTAGCTTTCCTGGGTACGGAACAGGCCCAGGCTCGACTGATAGCTGCCCAGGCGATTGGAGAATTGCGTGGCGAAATTTTCCCCGGATTTCTGCCCATGAGCCACCAGGTCGCGCAGCACCAGTTTTTTCTGGCGCAAGTCGAAGATCCACAAACGCCGGGCCGTGGACGGTTGCGAGTAGTCGATCACCGCCAGGTGACGGGCTTGGCCGGCGCCATTGGCGACCGCGCATTGCATGGCGCTCAAGGCACTTTTGAGCGCCAGGGGATTGAGTTCCGGCGCTGCCTGGGCGAGGCTGTG
Organism: Pseudomonas sp. NFACC13-1; assembly: GCF_900104425.1. NCBI lineage: Bacteria > Pseudomonadati > Pseudomonadota > Gammaproteobacteria > Pseudomonadales > Pseudomonadaceae > Pseudomonas > Pseudomonas sp. NFACC13-1. The sequence continues at coordinate 102,767 of NZ_FMXV01000005.1, forward strand.
GTAAAGCGTCTGCGGCTTTGCCTTTTTTTCGGCCAGTGCCGGGCTGCAAATGATGCCCAGGCCCAGCATGACCAGGCAGAGTCGGCGCAAAAGGCCCGACACAGGCGAAGGGGTTCCAACGTGGTGTTCGTTCGCGGCATCCCGTCCGATTTTGTTTGTCTGCATGATGGCGGGTCGTACCTGTCGCAAAATTCACCGTCAACGAGACGGCCATGGATTGGAGTAAAGCAGTTGTTCAAAAAGTCCGCATGTTACCTGAGCCTTTTATTGCTCACTGCGCCATTGGTCGCCACAGCCGAAGACAGCGATCCGGCACTGGTGCAGACCACCCTGGCGCAATTGGCGGTCGCATGCCCGGACATCGCGGTGGGTGTCGACTTTCCGACGCTGCTCGATTTGCACGCGTTCTATCAGCAAAACGCAGGCCAGGAAGTCTGGTCGGACGACGAACGACGGGGGGCGTTGCAGGTCCAGTTGCAACAGCTTGCCGATGACGGCCTGGATCCCGCGCGCTATGGCTTGCCGGGCGAGGGGGCAACCCAAGGCCCTCATTGTGCCGATATCGCCATCAGCCGGCGCTACCTGCAAGCCTTGCATGACCTGCGTTTCGGCTACCTGCCGCAAGACCGGCTGGAACCGGTGTGGAAGGCCAACCCACCGCCACAGAACCACCCGGCCGTGGTGCTGGCCATCGCCGGGCTGGGCCTGCAGAACCTGGCCGACGCTTTTGAACAGGCACGGCCGAACCTGGACCTCTACCGCAACCTGCGCGGCCTCTATGCCCGGCTGCGGCAACAGCCTTTGGCCGAATGGCAAGCGGTGCCGGGCGGGCCGTTGCTGCAACCGGACAAACAGGACGCCCGCGTACCCGCCCTGGCCCAACGACTGTTCAACGAGGGATATCTGAGTACGCCGCCGCAGGTGAGCGACGAGCACTACAGCCCCATGCTGGTGGAGGCGATGAAGAGCTTCCAGGCCCAGCATTCGTTGCAGGCCGATGGCGTGGTGGGGCCGTGGACCGTCACCGAACTGAACATCAGCCCGGCCATGCGCCGCGAGCAGTTGCGCATCAACCTGGAGCGCATGCGCTGGCTGGCCCAGGACGTGGAGACCGACAGCGTCCTGGTCAACGTGGCGGCGGCGCAGTTGACGGTTTACCAGGGCGGCGCGCCGGTCTGGCAAACCCGCACCCAGGTGGGCCGTGCGCAACGGCAGACGCCGCTGCTCAAATCCCACGTCACCCGGCTGACACTCAACCCGACCTGGACCATTCCGCCGACCATCATGCGCGAAGACAAACTGCCCGAGATCCGCCGCGATCCGGAGTTTCTCAGCCGTCACAACCTGCGGATCCTCGATGGCGATGGCCTGCCGTTGCTGGCGGAAGATATCGACTGGGAGCACCCGGGCAACCTCATGCTGCGTCAGGATCCAGGTCCGAAGAACCCGTTGGGCAAAATGGCGATCCGTTTTCCCAATCCGTTTTCGGTGTACCTGCATGACACACCGAGCCAGGCGTTGTTCAGCAAAGGGCCACGGGCCTTCAGTTCAGGCTGCGTGCGGATCGAGCAAGTGATGCACCTGCGCGACCTGCTGGTAAGCCCGGCCGAACGCGCACGCACCGACACGTTGCTGGCCAGTGAGTCGACCCACGAGTTCAGGCTGGCCCGGCCCGTGCCGATCCTGCTGGGCTACTGGACAGCACAAGCGGACAGCCAGGGCCAGGCGGTGTACGTCCCGGATATCTATGGGCGTGACGCGACGCTGTCGGCCGCCCGTGGACGTGCGCTCTGAGCTCAGGCGCATGCGGTCGCGGGCGCCTGGGTGGTTTCGTCGAGCGTTGCGAATAACCGTTGGCCGATAACGCCGGCGGCCTGCAAATGCTGTTGCGGATCGGCGGTTTCCGAGTCGAGCAAACGCTGGGAACTCACTACCCGGGCGCCGCAATAACCGAAAATGCCATGGTCGATCTGCGTGGTCATCGCCTCGCCGTAGCCGTGGCGTTGGAAGCTGTCGGCATCGGCGCCACCGACTTCCACCAAATGAACCCGCAAGTGCCGCAGCTTCTGGATGAACGGCTTGTCGAGGCTGAAATCAAACGCCCAGCCGTTGGAGAACACCCGGTCGATCCAGCCCTTGAGCAGTGCCGGCATGGACCACCAATAAATCGGATAGACCAGCACCAACGCGTCGGCACGGTCGATTCTGGCTTGCTCGGCCAGCACATCCGCTGGCGGCAAGGCCTCGCGGTGGTGCACGGCGTGGTCGGCGAAGCTGAAGCGCGGATCGAAGCCTTCGGCAGCCAGGTCGGCGATCTCGAACGTATCGGCAGGGTTGGCGCGGGTGATGCCCTCGGCGATTTTCCCGGCCAGGCTGTGGGTGAGGGAGCGCGGATCATGGTGAGCCACAACGATGAGTGCATGCATGGCGAAACTCCTTCTGGTCACGAGGTCTTGATGACAGGTATGCTTAAGTTACGCTTAGTAAGTTACGGTTGGTAAAGTTAGCATGTCAAGCACTGACGAACATTCGCAGGCTTCACCTCGGCGTCGTTTATCCCGGCACGACCGGCAGCGCCAATTGCTGGATGTCGCCTGGCGACTGGTGCGGGAGGAGGGCAGCGACGCCCTGACCCTGGCCCGGCTGGCGGACCAGGCGGGGGTGACCAAACCCATCGTCTACAACCACTTCATTACCCGATCTGGGCTGCTGGCGGCGCTTTACCAGGATTTCGATGCCCGTCAGACCGCACGGATGGAGGCGGCCCTGGATGCCAGTGACGCCACCTTGCAAAGCCGGGCGGCGGTGATCGCTTCTTCCTACGTCGAATGCGTGTTGTTGCAAGGCCGAGAGATTCCGGGGGTGATTGCAGCGTTGACCAGTTCGCCGGAGCTGGAACGTATCAAGCGCGAATACGAGGGTATTTTTCTCGACAAATGCCGCGCGGTGCTGGAGCCGTTCGCCGGCACGAAGGGCATCACCCAGGCCGGTTTGCGGGCGATGCTGGGAGCGGCGGAAGCACTGTCCAATGCCGCCGCCACCGGGGAAATCAGCGCTGACGAGGCGAAGGAAGAGTTGTTGGTCAGTATCGTGGCGATGGTGGCCAGGACCGCCGATAACCCTTCAAGCTGACCCACCGCTATCGCGAGCAAGCTCGCTCCCACAGAGGGTTGGGCTCAACCGCAACTCCCCCTGTGGGAGCGAGCTTGCTCGCGATGACGGTCTGACGGTGAACGACGGGTGCGAACGGCTGCACTTTTATGAAGCCGCGGGCGGAGTGATCGCACCATCGCAAGGCAGTTGGCGGTGCCTGCGAAACGCCGCAGGGGCTGGTCAGCTTGCGGTGGCTGGGCTGACGGTTCGGCAGCCAGGCCCGCTCCCACAGGGGGGCGTCGGCGAATGCGAGGTTGTGGATACAGTCGCGGATAAGGTTTGGCACGCTCGCTGCAAGAGGTTATTCAGGCCCACCGCGAACACAGCCGAGTGGGCAGCCCCGTCGGTCAACGAAGATCGAGCGCCAACAGGCCGGGGGACAACGGTAGGTCAGGGCGCAGTCGCCGGACCGATACCGCACAGAACAGGCAAAGACGCCTGGAACCGCAAGGTTTCAGGCGTCTTTTTTTTGCTTTCAAAATCGTGATGGGCTTTTGTCGGGTGCTTTTTATGAATTCCAACGTTGCTTCTCTGAACAAGCTGCAAACGCTGATCGTGATCGGCAATGGCATGGTCGGCCATCACTGCGTTGAGCAACTGATCGAACGCGGTGCCCTCAATCATTACCACGTGCATGTGTTCAGCGAAGAGCCGATGCGTGCCTACGACCGCGTGCACTTGTCCGAATACTTCTCCGGGCGTGATGCCGAGTCCCTGGCCCTGGGCGAAGCGTCGTTGTACCAGACCCCCGGCGTCACGTTGCACCTGGGCGTTCCCGTGCTGGAAATCGACCGCCAGGCGCGCCAGGTCGTCACTGCTCGGGAGCGCCTCAGCTACGACAAACTGGTGCTCGCCACCGGTTCCTACCCGTTTGTGCCGCCGATCCAGGGCGCCGAGGGGGATTCTTGCCTGGTCTACCGCACCCTTGAAGACCTGGATGCGATCCGCGCCGCTGCCAGCCATGCCCGCCGCGGCGTGGTGGTCGGTGGCGGCCTGCTGGGCCTGGAGGCGGCCAATGCCCTCAAGACCCTGGGCCTGGAAGCCCATGTGGTGGAATTCGCGCCACGGCTGATGCCGGTGCAGTTGGACACCCAGGGCGGCTTGGCCCTCAAGGCGCGCATTGAAAGCCTGGGCGTCGGCGTGCACCTGTCCAAGGGCACCCAGTCCATCAGCGCCGGCGAGCAGTACCGTTATCGGATGAATTTCGGCGACGACGATTTCCTGGAAACGGACCTCATCGTGTTTTCCGCCGGTATCCGCGCCCAGGATGCCCTGGCGCGCCAGAGCGACCTGCAGATCGGCCCGCGCGGTGGCGTGGTGATCGACGATCATTGCCAGAGCAGCGATCCGGACATCTACGCCATCGGCGAATGCGCAGCCTGGAACGGCAGCATTTTCGGCCTGGTCGCGCCGGGCTACCAGATGGCCCGCAACGTCGCGGCCCGGCTGTGCGGCGAAAGCGCTGAAGCCTTCACCGGCGCCGACATGTCCACCAAGCTCAAGTTGCTGGGCGTGGACGTCGGCTCCATCGGCGATGCCCATGGCAACACTCCAGGTTCGCGCAGCTTCCAGTTCATCGACGAAACCAGCGCCAGCTACCGGCGGCTGGTGGTGGACGCCACCGGCAAGCGCGTGATCGGCGCGGTGCTGGTGGGGGACAACAGCTACTACGACACCTTGCTGCAATACATGCAGAACGGCATCGCCTTGCCCAAGGATGCCGCCAGCCTGATCCTGCCATCGTCCGAAGGCGCCCCGACCCTGGGCCCGGCGGCGTTGCCCGAAACCGCGACGATTTGCTCGTGCCACAACGTGACCAAGGGCTCGATCTGCTCGGCCATCGACGGCGGCTGTACCGATCTCGGCCAGCTCAAGTGCGACACCAAGGCCGGTACCGGTTGCGGTGGTTGCGCGGCCCTGGTCAAGCAAGTGTTCGAGCACGAATTGATTGCCCGTGGCGTCAGCGTCGACAAGAGCCTGTGCGAACACTTCGCCTACACCCGCCAGGCGTTGTATGCGCTGGTGCGCGTTGAAGGCATCATCAGTTTCGAAGAACTGCTGGCCAAGCACGGTCGTGGTCACACCGGCTGCGACCTGTGCAAGCCGGCGGTGGGCTCGATCCTGGCGTCGTGCTGGAACCAGCCGATCATGGACCCGTCCCTGGTAGCGCTGCAGGACACCAACGACACCTTCATGGCGAACATGCAGAAAAACGGCACCTACTCGGTGGTGCCGCGCATCGCCGGTGGGGAAATCACCGCCGACAAACTCATCGCCATCGGCGTGGTCGCGAAGAAATACGACCTCTACACCAAGATCACCGGCGGCCAGCGCATCGACCTGTTCGGCGCCCAGTTGCACCAGTTGCCGGACATCTGGGCCGAGCTGATCGAAGCCGGTTTCGAAACCGGCCATGCCTACGGCAAATCCACCCGTACGGTGAAATCCTGCGTGGGCAGTACCTGGTGCCGCTACGGCGTGCAGGACAGTGTGCAGATGGCCCTGACCCTCGAAGATCGCTACAAAGGCCTGCGCTCGCCGCACAAGCTCAAGTTCGCCGTGTCCGGTTGCACCCGCGAGTGCGCCGAGGCCCAGGGCAAGGACATCGGCGTGATCGCCACCGAGAAGGGCTGGAACCTCTACGTGGCCGGCAACGGCGGCATGCGTCCCCGTCACGCCGAGCTGTTCGCCACGGACCTGGATGACGCCACGCTGATCCGCTACATCGATCGTTTCCTGATGTTCTACATCCGCACCGCCGACAAGCTGCAACGCACCTCGGTCTGGCGCGAAAGCCTGGAAGGTGGCCTGGACTACCTCAAAGACGTGATCATCGACGACAGCCTCGGCCTGGGCGCCGAGCTTGAAGCCCAGATGCAACTGGTGGTCGACCGCTACGAATGCGAATGGGCCAACGCCTTGAAGGACCCGGACAAACTCAAGCGTTTCCGCACCTTCGTCAACGACAAGCGCGGCGATCCGGACGTTCACTTCGTCCGCGAGCGCGGCCAGCGTCGACCGGTTCACGCCCATGAACTCCACCTGATTCCCGTTACCGAGGAGGTGCTCTGATGAGCCAATCAAACGTCGTTCGTATGCCCGCCCGCGATGTCGCCCAGGAGCCCTTGCAGTGGCGCGCCCTGTGCAGCCGCGCCGACCTGGTGCCGAACTCCGGCGTGGTCGCCTGGCACGACGGCAGCCAAGTGGCGTTGCTCTATCTGCCGGAACATGAGGACAAGCCGCTGTACGCCATCGACAACCGCGACCCCAAGTCCGGTGCGAACGTCATCGGCCGCGGCCTGCTGGGCAGCATCAAGGGTGAGCTGGTGATTGCCTCGCCGATGTACAAGCAGCATTTCCGCCTGGAAGACGGGCATTGCCTGGAATATCCGGAGCAAAGCCTGCGGGTGTGGCCGGTGCGTTTGAATGGCGATGTGGTGGAGATTGGCGAAGACTGATCCGTGAGTTGAAAGCTGAATGAAAACCTGTGGGAGCGAGCTTGCTCGCGATAGCGGTGCATCAGTCGTCAACCTGCTGCTGATCCAACGCTATCGCGAGCAAGCTCGCTCCCACAGTTCAGCCCAGCATCAGCAACTGCCGGATCAGATTCGGCGTGCTGCCGGTCCAGCGCTTGAACGAGCGACGGAAGTTCGCCGTATCGTTGAAGCGCAGGTACTGCGCCACTTCCTCGTTGCTGAACCCCTTGACCTGGTACAGATACAACGCCACGTGGGTGTGCACCCGGTCGACCTGTTGCTGGAACCCGGTGTGGTGCTTGTGCAACTTGCGCTTGAGGGTCGCCGGGCTCATGGCGAAGGCCTGGGCGGTCTGTTCCAGGCTTGGCGTCTGCTGCACATGGGCGTGCAGGTAGTCGTAGAGGCAATCCAGGAAACTTGACGCGAAGCCCAGTTGGTCGAGCTGGTCCCGGGCTTCGATCCGCGCCACCTGGCCAGCGGTGGCCGACACGTTGGGCCACGGCTGGGCGAGGCAGTGGCGGGGCAGGCGCATCAGGTCCAGGGGACGGTCGAATTGTGTGTGCTCGCCCAGGTGCACCCAATACTGCTCGACGTAACGCGGCTCGCTGTGGCGGAAACTGCACTGCCAGGGCAGGCGTTCACCGCTGAGCCAGGCGCTCATCGCCACCATCGAGGTCATGCTCGCCTCCAGCACGAAGCGCCATTGTTCCCCGGCGCCGCAGCTGTCCAGCCAATGGACATAGGCGTAGTGCTCGTCCAGCAACAGGCGCGGGGCTGCCAACGGGCTGAGCAGCGCCTGCTGGTCGATCAGGCTTTGCAAGGCCTGATGCAGATTCTGCGCGTGGCGCAAGGCGTGGCTCGCGGGTCCGTAGTGACCGGGCAACAGCCGCTGGCCAAACAGGAAACTGCTGTCGCTGGCATCCAGCAGGCGCCGGCTGTTGTCGATCAGGCCGAGGAATTGCTGCGGGCTGATGCGGCTCTGTCCGGCGAGGATATCGTCATGGAACAGTCCGGTGCCGCGCAGGAGGCGATGGCTGTCGATGTCCCGCGACAGCGCCAGGTCAATCAGCGCGGCTGGCTGATAGTGCCCCGGAATGAAGCGGCTGTCGGTTTCGTACCAGCAGGTCTTGAGCGTCATGCGCTTTTCGCCAGCGTGGTCCGGGACTGGGCCAGTGCCAGGTTCAGGCGTTTGAGCAAAGCGTCGGGGGCTTCGTCGAACGCCATCACCACCGCCGTGCTGGCGGCCAGTTGCAAGCGCTCGCTGTGTTGCCGGGTCTTGTGGGCCAGGCTGCGCACCGCGATTTCCAGCTCCAGGGCCAGGCGCCGGGCCTGGCTCTCGCCGGTGTCGGGCAGCAGCACCACGAAGCGATCGCCGGCCAGGCGGCACAGCAGGTCCTGGCGACGCAGGTTCAAGACCAGCAACTGACTGATCGCCTGCAACACCGCGTCGCCTTCGCCGTGGCCGAAGCGTTGGTTGATGGCGGTGAAGTTGTCCAGGTCCAGGGCCAGCAACGACAGTGGCTGCTGGCGGCGCCGAGTGTCTTCCAGGCTGGCGGACAGTTCGTGTTTGAGAAAGTCGGCGCCCCCCAACGGCGTGAGCTTGTCGAACAGGCGGTGCTCACGGAACAGTCGCTCGCGCTTCTCCATTTGCCCGTTGATCGCCAGCTGTTCGCGGTGCCAGTGATAGATGCCGAGGGTCAGCAGGATCATGCCCACCGGCATGGGCCCGGACTCGAGCCAGTGATCCCAGGTGATGCTGTCGGGCAAACGGATGAATTCGTCGAGGCAGTCGATCCACCAGGAAAAGAAGATGCAGCCCAGGCCCAGGACCAGGTAGTTGGTCACCCGCCCGGCCGGGCGGCTTTTCAATACCAGCCCCAGCCAGACCAGCGCCAGCAGCGCCGAGCCACCTTCGCCGAGAATATCCAGCCAGACCCATTCGGCAATGGGTTTGAGCTCGCCGCTGGCCAAATGCAGGATCAGCCCGAGGTTGGCCGCCAGCAGAAGCAGGGCGAGTTTGAAGCGGTGCGGGCGAAGCACGGAGAACATGGCCGAAGTCCTTTGCCAGAAGCGGAATGCGGCCCAGCACAGCAGATGGATGTGACAGTGCGGTGACGGCGGGTGATGGGGTGGGGGAGGTCGAATCAGCTCATCGGTCATTCGTTTTTTTTGCGACAACACGGCCCCTATGGCGAGGGAGCTTGCTCCCGCTCGACTCTGTAGGAGCTGGCGAAGCCTGCGATCTTTTGATTTTTCGCTTGAGACTCAAGTGATTGGGGAAAGATCGCAGCCTCGTTGCACTCGACAGCTCCTACGAGCGCGCCCCAGCGGGAGCAAGCTCCCTCGCCACGGCGTTTCCGAGCCTGGTTCCAGCAGGTCATTTCAGCTCATTCCGGCTCGCCAACCCCGCTAAATCAGCCGATTTCAGCCCCTCCAGCCAACCCCTGTCACAGAACCGTCATTCCCCACCCCTAGCGTGCCCTCCCAGTTGCCGGGCCACTGCCTGGCGGATTTCCGGATTCCTGGGGAGGATCACCATGTACCACCGCACAAGCACCGCCGGGCTCGTCGGTTTCACCTTCACCGCGTTGGCGATGGCCATTGCCAGCGAACGACTGAGTGCCGCCGAGCAAGCGGCCGGCGCCACTGAACACGTTGAAGTGGTCGGCCAGGCGGCGAGTATCGACCAGGCCCTCAAGGAGCAGCGCAGCGCCGACAGCATCAAGAGCGTGGTGCATGCCGACGGCGTGGCGCAGCTGCCGGATGAAAACGTCGCCGAAGCGGTGCAGCGCCTGCCCGGTGTCAGCGTCGAGCGCGACCAGGGCGAAGGCCGGTTTGTCAGCGTGCGTGGCCTGGGGCCGGACCTCAACAGCGTGACCATCAACGGCACCCTGGTGCCGGCTCCGGAAAGCGAGCGTCGCGCCGTTGCCCTGGATGTGTTGCCCTCGGAACTGGTGCAGTCGTTGTCGGTGATCAAGACCCTGACGCCGGACATGGACGCCAACTCCCTGGGCGGTACGGTGGATGTGAAAAGCCTCTCGGCCTTCGACCACAAGGGGCTGTTCTACACCGGCAGCAGCGAAGCCAGCTATGACAAGAACACCCGCCAGACCAGCCCGAAATTCTCCGGCGCCATCAGCGACCGTTTCAGCCTTGGCGATGGTATCGACAACTTCGGCGTGGCCGCGGCGCTGAGCTGGCAGAAGCGCGACTTCGGTTCGGACAACGTCGAAACCGGCGGTGCCTGGGATTTCGCGCAGGGTTCACGCCTCGAAGAGTTCGAACAGCGCGACTACGACATCCGCCGCGAGCGGGCCGGTGGCGGCTTGAACTTCGACTACAAACCCGATGACTTCAGCAGCTATTACCTGCGCACGCTGTACAGCCGCTACAAGGACAGCGAAACCCGCAACGCCGCCAGCATCGCCTTCGAAGACCCGCAGGCCGCCGGGCAACTGGGGGACGCCGAGGGCGAGCGCAAGCTCAAGCAACGTGAAGAGACCCAGGAAATCCAATCCTACGTACTCGGTGGCGAGCGTCTGTTCGGTCTCTGGACCCTGAGTGGCCAGGGCGGCTATAGCCAATCCAGCGAAGACAGCCCCGGCCATATTGCCGGGGCCACCTTCGAAGGCATCGATGGTTTCAACGGTGGTTTCTACGACAACGACAAGCCGCGGCCGATCATCGGCTCGGGGTTCTACGATCCGGCCAACTTCAGCCTCGACAAGGTGGACTGGGAAGCGCAGAAGACCACCGACACCGAGAAAAACCTGCGCCTGGACCTGGCCCGGGACTACGACTTCAGCGGCTATGCGTCCCAGGTCAAGTTCGGTGGCAAAGTCAGCCGGCGGGACAAGGACAACGACCTGGACGCCTGGGTCTACGAGGATTTCGACGACCTGGGTTTCACCGACGAGCAATTGAACCTCGGGCAGTTCCGGAAAGGCAGCGTGGACTACCGTCTCGGTCGCTTCGGTCCGGGCATCAGCGCCGATGCGATCAAACGGTTGCTGGGCGGCCTGAACCGCGACGAGTTTTTCGACGAGCAAGAATCGCGAGTCAACGATTTCAAGATGAGCGAGGACATCAATGCCGCGTACCTGATGAACACCGTCGACATCGATGACTGGCGCTTCATCGCTGGCATGCGCTACGAAGGTACCGAATTCGACGCCAAGGGCACCGGCGCCACTGACGGCGTCTTCACCGATACCGAAACCCGTCGCAAGTATCACCACTGGTTGCCGGGCCTGCACGCGCGCTACCAATTGGACAAGAACACCCAGGTGCGTGCGGCCTGGACCAAGTCCGTGGTGCGTCCAACCTTCGGGCAATTGGCGCCAGGTTTTGTCATCGACGATGACGAGGCCACTTTCGGCAACCCGGAACTCAAGCCGCTGGAATCGAGCAACCTGGACCTGGGTATCGAGCATTTCATGGGCCACGCCGGCACGGTCTCGGCCTTTGTGTTCTACAAGGACATCAAGCATTTCGTCTACAACACCGACCTGGCCGGTACGGGTGCCTGGACCGACTTTTCAGAAGCCCACAGCTACGCCAACGGCGACAGCGCCAAGCTGTATGGCCTGGAATTGGCCTACTCGCAAAAGTTCGACTGGCTGCCGGCCCCCTGGAACGGGCTGCTGTTGGGGGCCAATACCACCTTCAGCCGTTCGGACGCCGAGATCGAGGGTTTCGACCAGGCCAGCGGTACCCAGCGCAAGCGCAGCATCGACCTGCCGAACCAGTCGGACACGGTCGGCAACCTGATGCTGGGTTGGGAAAACGACAAGCTGAGCCTGCGGCTGTCGGCCAACTACAAGTCAGCGTACTTGTTCGAACTGGCGTCCATCGGCGACCGCGACCATGACCTGCACGTAGATGCCCAGACCTTCGTCGATTTCAGCGCGCGTTACTCGCTGACCAAGAACCTGCAAGTCAGCCTCGAAGCCCAGAACCTCACCGACGAGTCGTATTTCGTCTACACCGGCCACCGCTCCTATAACGGCCAGTACGAAGAGTACGGCCCGACGTACAAGCTGGGGCTGACCTTTACCCATTTCTGATTCGCGAACCTGATCACTTGTGGCAAGAGGATTTGGCTGTGGGAGCAAGCTTTGCTCCCACAGATGAATTCCCTGGCAATAGAAGTGAGCAACAAGCCCGTTTGAGTCTGACTGAACGACAAGGATTTTCCCGTTGAACACGATGTTTTCCTTACCCAAGCGCTGCCTACTGGCGATGGCGCTCAGCCTGGCATCAGCCGTCGCCCTGGCAGCTGCTTCAGCGCCCAAGCTAAAGCTGCAACCCTGGTCTCAAGCCGAACAACGGTCGATCAACGCCCTGGCATTCCTGCCTGGTCCTTCGACGACCGAGCGACTGGCCAGTGCCCGCGAGGGCCTGTTCTTGCTCGATGCCCAGGGTCGCGAACTGACGCGCCTGAAGGGCACCTTCGAAGGTGTCGATAGCCGGGCCCAGGGCGCGAACGTGCTGGTCGCCAGCCTCGACAGCGAGCGCCAGCAAGCCGTAGTCGTTAGCCTCGACCCACAAGGCCGCCAGTGGGGCACGCCGCTGTACCTGCCCACGCGCGAGTTCCCGGTAAACGGCCTGTGCCTGTACCGCGACGAGGCGAGCAACCTGTTCGTGTTTCTGGTGGGGGAAGAGGGCAAGGGCGAGCAATGGCTGGTGGGCGCCGGCGAGCAGTTGGGCGCGACCGCCCAACGGGTGCGTGGCTTGCCTCTGCCGCCGGACGCCAAGACCTGCCAAGTGCAGGACGCCAGCCAGCAGTTGTTCGTCAACGAAGAGCGGATCGGCTGGTGGGCCTACCCGGCATCCTCCGAGGCTGAGACCGTGCGGGTGCCCGTGGCGATGCGTGCGCCGTTCGGCGACATCCAGCAGGCGGCCGGCGCCTTGGCGGTATTGCCCGGTGGGGTGTTGGGCCTCGATCCAGAGGCTGTGCAGTTGCACCTGTATGAGCAGGACGGCAAAGGCTGGACACCCCGCGCCACGTTGTCGCTGCCGGGCCTGAAGGAACCGGAAAGCCTGGCGGCACGCCGGACGAAAACCGGTATCGAGGTGCTGCTGCGCGACGATGACGACGGGCGCCTGTATCAGGGAGAACTCGACTGGCAACCCACGCCCATGCCCTTGCCGCCGGTACTGCCCACGGTGGCTGCCATCGCCCAGAGCGAGCCGGTGGCCCGCCAGGGCGACGCCGCGGATGACCCGGCGATCTGGGTGCATCCGACCACGCCGGGCTTGAGCCGGGTGCTGGGCACCAACAAAAAGCAAGGCCTGCTGGCCTATGACCTGCAAGGAAAGTTGCTGCAGGAGCTGCCGGTCGGGCGCCTGAACAACGTCGATGTGCGGGCGAACTTCAAACTGGGCACGCAAACCGTCGATCTGGCGGTGGCCAGCAACCGTGATCGCAACAGCTTGAGCCTGTTCAGCATCGACCGCGCCAGTGGCGAGTTGCGCGAAGCGGGGGAGATTGCGACGCCATTGAAGGACATCTACGGCATCTGCCTGTTCCAGCCCGCCGAAGGTGAGCTGTACGCCTTCGCCAACGGCAAGGACGGGCGCTTTGTGCAATACCGCCTGAGTGCGCCGGACGGCGTGGTGCACGGCCAGTTGGTGCGCCAGTTCAGCGTCGACAGCCAGCCCGAAGGCTGCGTGGCCGATGAGCAGCGCCAGCGCTTGTTTCTCGGAGAGGAGGACGTGGGTGTCTGGACGATGGATGCCCGGGCCGACCAGCCGGCGACCTTGAGCAGTGTGATCAAGGTTGGCCCGTCGTTGCACGCTGACGTCGAGGGCATGGCCTTGTACCAGGCCAAGGGCCGCGACTACCTGGTGATCTCCAGCCAAGGCAACGACAGCTACCTGGTGCTCGACGCCGAGCCTCCGTTCGCCGTACGGGGCGCGTTCCGGGTCGGCCTGAACGCGGCTGCGGGCATTGATGGCGCGTCGGAGACCGATGGCCTGGAGGTGACCTCGGTGAACCTCGGCGGGCCCTGGAGCCAGGGCATGCTGGTGGTCCAGGACGGCCGCAAGCGCATGCCCGAACAGACCCAGAACTTCAAGTTCGTGCCCTGGGCCGACGTGGCGAAAGCCCTGCGTCTGCCTTGAGCGGCACGGTCATCAACCGGTCACGAACATTTCATCGAATAGCAGCCAGACAGGAGTTCTACCCATGCAAGCCACTTTGGAACACATGACGATCTGGGGGCTGATCAGCGACGCGAGTCTGCTGGTCAAGGCGGTCATGCTCACCTTGCTGCTGGCCTCGCTTTTGAGCTGGTACCTGATCATCCAGCGCAGTGCCGTGCTGCAACGCAACGAGCGCCAGCTCAACGGTTTCATGCAACGTTTTCGCAGCACCCAGGACCTGTTGCCCCTGTACCGGGAACACGCACACATACGTGAGGACGAGGGCGTCACGCCGATTTTCCAGGCAGGCTTGCTGGCCTTCACTCAACTCAACCAGCCTGCCTGCACGCCCGAGGTGGTGCTCGAAGGTGTCGAGCGTTCGCTGCAGGTGGCGATCAGCGAACAGGAAGTGCACTTGGAGAAAGGTTTGCAGTTTCTCGCGACCGTCGGTTCGGTCAGCCCTTACATCGGCTTGTTCGGCACGGTCTGGGGGATCATGAATGCGTTCCTCGGCCTGTCCCAGGTGCAACAGGCCAGCCTTTCCACCGTAGCGCCAGGCATTGCAGAAGCGCTGATCGCCACGGCCATCGGTTTGTTCGCGGCGATCCCGGCGGTGATTGCCTATAACCGTTTTGCCGCCCGCGGCCAGACCCTGCTGACCCGTTACTACGGGTTTGGCAACGAACTGCAGGCGCGTCTGCACCGCAAGCTGCACGGCGCCCCGGTGAACCTGGCCTCGGCCGCTTGAAAGGAGAGGACAGATGCTCGTCAAGCCACAACGCAAGCACGGTCCCAAGGCCGAAATGAACGTGGTGCCGTACATCGACGTGATGTTGGTGCTGCTGGTGATTTTCATGGTCACCGCGCCGATGCTGACCCAGGGCGTGAAGATCGAATTACCCAAGGTCGCGAGCGAAGCGCTGGCCACCGACGGTCGCCAGCAAATCCTCACCCTGTCGGTAAAGGCCGAAGGCGGTTACTACTGGAACCTGGGCGGTGAGCTGGACACCCGCCACCAGACCGACAGCGCCGTGGACCTGGAGCAGATGCGCGTCAAGGTGGCGCAGGTCGTGGCCGAGCGCAGCGACACCCAGGTGTACATCCGTGCCGATGATCATGCCGATTACGGCCGAGTCGTCGCGGCCATGGCTGCGTTGCAGCAGGGTGGCGTGAGCAACCTGGGGCTGGTGACCGAGGCGCCGCAATGACGGCGATGATCATGCACAGTCCCTTCATGAGCGTACCCGCGTTGAGCCGCCCCGGTTTGTGGAGAAACAGCCTGGCGGCGGGACTGGCCGTGGCTCTGCACGTCGCGATAGCCGCGTTGTTGGTGTTGGGGTGGAACGTGGAGAAGCCCGCCGCCGAGACGCCACGGGTGTTGCGTACGCAACTGGTGATGTTGCCGGCCGCACCGGTGCCCGAAGCGCCTGCACCGGCGGCTGTCATCCCTGTTGCACCACCGGTGGTCGAACCCGCGCCGCCACCCGTGCAAGCGCCACTTCCTGTCCCCACCAAGCCGCTTGTCGACCCGCGAGTCCAGGCGCAGAAGCTGGAACAGGCGGCGCTGGCCCGCAAACGGGTCGAGGAGCAAAAACGCGAGCAACAGGCGCAACAGCAGCAGCGCGAACGCCTGGAAAGTGAGCGGCTCAGGCAAGACGCCGAGCAGCAAGCAGCCGAACAACAGCGCCAGGCCCGGCAGGCCCAAGCACTCGCCGAGCAACGCCACGCCGAGCAGGCGCGCCAGGCCGCCGCCGACAGCCGCAGCTATCAGCCCCTGAGCAAGCAAGCCCCGGACTAT
Organism: Pseudomonas sp. NFACC13-1; assembly: GCF_900104425.1. Classification (NCBI taxonomy): domain Bacteria; kingdom Pseudomonadati; phylum Pseudomonadota; class Gammaproteobacteria; order Pseudomonadales; family Pseudomonadaceae; genus Pseudomonas; species Pseudomonas sp. NFACC13-1. The sequence continues at coordinate 118,340 of NZ_FMXV01000005.1, forward strand.
CCGCAACGAGCCCTGGACAAGGGCCTGGAAGGCGATTGCACCGTGGAGTACAGCGTGACGCCGGACGGGCGGATCGACAGTCCCAAGGTGATCGACGGCTGCCACCCGCTGTTCATCCGCCCATCCCTGGCCGCGGCCCAGACGTTCCGTTATCAGCCGCGAATCATCGATGGCAAGGCGGTGCCGGTGCCGGCGGTGCGCAATACCTTTCATTACCGGATCAAATGAAGACAGGCCTGGCAGGAAATGCCTGTGGGCGAGCTTGCTCGCGATAGCGGTGGACCCGTTGCCATCAATGTTGACTGGCCTGGCCCTATCGCGAGCAAGCTCGCTCCCACAGGGGTTGTGTGCGGCCACATTGTGGCGCCATCAGGCCTTTACTTGCGGTAATGACTCGGCGCCACGCCCAGTTCGCGACGGAATACCTGGGAGAAGTGACTGGCGCTGCCATAGCCGACCTCCAGGCCGATATCGATGATGCTGCGCTCGGTTTCGATCAGCAGTTGCCGGGCCCGGGCCATTCTCAGCTGGATGAAGTACTGCGAGGGCGAACGCCCGGTGGCGCGCTTGAACAGGCGGCTGAAGTGATATTCGCTCAGCCCGATGGCCCGGGCCAGGTCACCAAGGTTGAAGGGTTCGGCCAGGTGTTGCTCCATTAACTGGATCACCCGTTTGAGCTTGAAGGCGGGCAGGGCGTTGCGGCCGGACATGTCCTCGGCCCCGGCATCCACATAATGCCGTGCCAGGTGCACCGCCAGGCATTGCGCCACGCCCTGGACCAGCAAGGCACTGGTTTCACCGCGTCGGGTCAGTTCCATCCGGATCTGCTCCAGCAAGGCCGAGAGTACTTCATCCCGCCCGCCTGAGACTTCCCGCAGTTGGATCGCGCCGCCGCCAGCTTCGGCGATGGCGCGCTCCAGCAACGCCAGGCCCAGATACACGTGCATGACCACGAACGGCTCAGGGCTGGTCACTTGCCAGCGCATCTCATAAGGCACAGGGGAGGTGGTCAGGAAAAAATCCCCGCGGCCCACGGTATTCGCGTCCCACGGCTCGTGGGCGGTGCGCTCCTCGACAATGGCTTGCCCGGACAACACCCAGACCAGTAACGGCTCGGCCACCGCTGGCACGACGATGTGGGCTTCGCAACGCTCGCGGACAAAGATCTCCACCAGGATCTCCTTGCTCGATACTCCGTCGGAGGTGGCCAGGCGTTCGCCGCGAATGTGCCCTTGCAGGCCGTTTGCCGATGTTCGTTCGGTGACTTCCATGCTTCGATGGCCTCGATGAAGCGACCGCCCGGCTAGACCGGGTCGGCGGCGGGGCGGTGCTGGCGCAACAGTTCGATCTGCTGGGACGGAATCAACTCGCGCAACGCTTTATAGAGCGCCCGGGTTTCCAGCAGGTTCCAGATGCGCAGCATGGTTTCCAGGGCATCCAGGGGTTTGCTGATGAAGTCCCGCGCGCCGAGGGCCAGGGCACGCAGGCGAGTGTCACGGGTCGCGTCGGCGGTCAGGACCAGGATCGGCAAGTAGTCGTTGGCGGGGATGCGCCGGTTCAGTTGTTCCAGCACGGCAAAACCGTCGAATGCTGGCATGTGCAGGTCGAGGATGACCAGGTCCGGCTCGAAGCTGTTGAACAGGTCGAGCGTACGCAAAGGCTCGGTGCTGCTCAGCACATTGTGCAGCCCTTCGCGGGCCAGCAGTTGCTCCATCAGGTCCAGGTTGGGGCGCTGATCGTCGACGATCAGAATGCGCAAGTCGCGATTCATGCGGGCTCCGGTAGATAGTGCTCGAGGTGGCCGAGAAAGGCCTGGATATGGATAGGTTTGGTCAGGATCGCCGTGGCCCCGGCGTCGCGCAGGGCGCGATGGGTCAGCGCGCTGGCATCGGCGGTGATCATCAGTACCGGGGTGGCCGCGGTGGCCGGGGATTGGCGCAGGCGCCGCAAGACCTCCAGGCCTTCCAGATCCGGCAGGGTGACGTCCAGCAGGATCAGCTGCGGCGAGTGCTGGCGGGCCAGGTCCAGGCCCATCTGGCCTTGCATGCTCGATAGCAGCTGGATGCCGGAACGGCGCTGCATCAGGGTCTCGATCAGCGCAAGGCTCGACAGGTTGTCTTCAATGCAGAGGATTTTGCCGTGGTAATCCATGGGGGGGCGCGTCACGGCCAGGGCGGCGATGGGTGGCAAGTGCGTGCCGATCACCTGAGTGGCGGGCAGTTGCAGGGTAAAACAGCAGCCGTGCCCGGGTTCACTGTGGACCTGCAGGTTGCCCCGCATCATCTCCAGCAGGTTCTTGCTCAAGGACAAGCCAAGGCCGGTGCCTTCGACCTGCGGATCGGCGCCCAGGCGTTCGAAGGGCTTGAACAGCTGGCCCAACTGCTCAGGGGCGATGCCATGGCCGGTATCGTGGACGGCGATGCTCACCTGGCGGGCCTGGACGCTCACTTCGATGCGCACCTCGCCGCCGGGCCGGTTGTACTTGATGGCATTGGACAAGAGGTTGAGCAATACCTGCACCAGGCGTTGGCGGTCGGCAAGCACACCGCTGTCGTCTGGCAATGCAGGCAGGTCGATCAAGTGGATACCGGCGTCGGCGGCCATGGGTGAAACCAGCGTCAAGGCTTCGTGCAGCACCGTCGCCAGGGCGATCGGCTCGATGTTCAGGGGCAGGCGCCCGGCCTCGATCCGGGCGATGTCCAACACCTCGTTGATCAACGCCAGCAAGTGCTGGCCGGCCCGCAGGATGTGGCTGACCTGGGGGCGCTGGCCGGCGGTGGAGTCCATGTCCAGCAGTTGAGCGAAACCCAGGATGGCGTTCAGTGGCGTGCGCAATTCGTGGCTCATGCGCGAAAGGAATTCGCTCTTGGCCCGGCTGGCGCTTTCCGCTTCTTCGCGGGCCGTGCGAAGGGCGATCTCGGCGGCGCGCCGGTCGGTGATGTCGCGGGTGATCTTGGAGAAGCCGCGCAAGGCGCTCGTGCCATCGTACTGGGCGGTGATGACCACGCTGGCCCAGAAACGGCTGCCGTCCTTGCGGCAACGCCAGCCTTCCTCCATGTAATGGCCGTCGCGGGTGGCTTCGCGCAGGGCCATGTCCGGGTGCGCCGGGCATTCTTCGGGCAAGTAGAACAGGGAGAAGTGCTGGCCAAGGATTTCCTGCTCGGTGTAGCCCTTGATCCGCTGCGCGCCGGCGTTCCAGGTGGTGACGTAGCCCTTGGCATCCAGCGCGAAGATCCCGTAGTCCTTCACCCCGTCGATGATCAGCCGCAAGCGCTCCTCGTTATCGCGCAGGGCCCGCTCGCGTTCTGCGAGTAACTGCCCGGCCTCCACCAGCCGCGTGCCGAGCTGGCCGATTTCGTCCTGCTCTGGCGGTTGCGGCAACAACGGTTGCCCCAGGGCCAGGCGCTGGGCGTTGCCTTGCACCTGCTGGACCCGGGCGACGATGCCCTTGGATAGAAACAGCACCGCGACAATGGCCCCGAGCAAGCCGCACACCGCCGCCAGCAACGTGGCGAACAACAGGCGCATGCGCGTGGCCGAGGCGGCGGCGCTGCGCTCGGCGAGCAGGCCATCCTCGCGTATGCGCATGGCGCTGATCTGCTCGCGCAGCACATCCAGCACCTGCTTGTTTTCGATCAGGATCGCGGTGATGGCCTCGGGGTCGTCACGCTTGCCGTTGCGCAAGGCGAGCAAACCGTCGAGTTTGTCGGCGATTAGCGGGGTGATGGTCTTGAGGTGCTCGCGCATCCTGGCATCGCGAATGTTGTGGTCCAGGCGCTGCAACGCCGCATGGATCAGCGGCGTGGCTTGTTCGTAGCTGGGCAGGAAATCTTCGCGCCGGGTCAGCAGGTAACCGCGCACGCTGGCCGCCGCCTCGGCCAGCAAGGTATGGACCGTCTGGATATCACCCTGGACGAGCAGTACCCGGCGCACATCCTCCTCGGCCCGTGCGGTCTGCCGTTCGGTGATATAGATCAGCACCAGCGACAACAGCAGGACCACCAGGGGCAGGGAAATCACCACCAGGGCCTTGCCCCGCAACGGCAGGTCGGCCCAGCGGCGGGCGGCGAGAAACCTCATGGCCATTGCCCGGCGGGTTGCGCCACCAGCCCCAGGGCCACGCCGCGCACGGCGGCCTGGGTTCGGTCGGCGGCACCCAGCTTGCCGATGACGCGCTCGACGTGGGCCTTGGCCGTGCCGGGTGCGATGCCCAGCTTTTCACCGATTTCTCGATTGCTGAAGCCGCCGGCCACCAGCCCCAATACCTGGCGCTCACGGGCGGTCAGGGCCTGGGCCTGAGGGGCACCACTGGCACCGCGCTCGGTCATGCGGCGCAGCAGGCGCGCGCTGACTGAACTGTTCAGCGCCTCGTCGCCCTGGGCGACCCGTTTGAGGGCGTCGAGCACTTCATCGCGGCTGGCATCCTTGAGCAGGTAGCCGACCGCGCCCGCACCGATGGCGGCTTCGAGGTGGTCGGGGCTGTCATCCATGGTGAAGATCACCACTTTGATCCCGGGCTGGCGCTGCTGCAGGATCCGCGCCGCGCCCAGGCCGTTGAGGACGGGCATGCGGATGTCGAGAATCGCGATGTCCGGCTGTAGCCGCTCGCACAGGTCGAGGGCCTCCTGGCCGTCGCGGGCCTGGCCGACGACCTCGAACCCAGGGCTGTCGGCGAGCATGCTGATGAACCCGGTGCGGGTGACTTCATGGTCATCGGCCAGCAGCAGGCGCAAAGGACGGTTCATGGCTGTACTCCGGCGGACGGTAGCGGCACGCTGGCCAGCAGGCGGGTGCCGCCGCCGGGTTGGCTGCGACAGGCCAGGTGGCCGCCCAGCAGGTTGGCGCGTTCCTGCATGGCGGCCAGCCCCAGGTGGCAACTGCCGTTGGTCTCGATGGGTTGCTCCAGGGCAAAGCCACGGCCATCGTCTTCTACCCGCAGGCTGGCGTGGCCATCTTCCACCGCCAGTCCCAGGCCCACATGACGGGCCTGGGCGTGCTTGAGAATGTTGTTGATGCCTTCCTGGGCAATGCGAAACAGGGCGATCTCGGTGTTGCCCGGCAGTCGCGCGCTGCTGTGTTCGGCCCAGCTCACGGTCAGGCCCGCGTCACGCAGGCGATCGGCCTCCTTGTCGACGGCTTTGTACAGGCCGAAATCATCCAGCACGTGGGGGCGCAGGCCACCGATCAGTTGCCGGCCCTCGCCGACGCAGCCTTGGGCCAGGTCGAGGATGGCCTGCAACTCGCTCGCCAGCGCCGGCGCCAGCGACGGGCAACGACCGGCGAAGCCCTGCAAGCGCTGGTGCAAACCGGCCAGGTTCTGCGCCAGACCGTCGTGCAGGTCGTAGGCCACGCGCTTGCGTTCGTCTTCCTGGGCGCTGAACAAGCGGTGGACCAGCTCGGACATGGTCCGCTCGCGGGCCTGTAGCGCTTCGACCAGGCGGCTGTTCTCCAGGTGCGCCGCCAACAGTGTCGCCAGCAATTGCAGCGACTCGATGTCTTCGTTGTCCGGCGCGCCGAGGGCGACGCTGTTGCCCAGCAGCAACGCCCCGAACGTCACGCCATCGGAGGTGCGCAGTGGAATGCGCAGGACCTGGGGCAGGGCGCTGCCGGGGGACTCCAGCCAATTCGGACCGGGCGTTTGCGGCTGGGCCTGGCTGGCGAGGAAGTCGACCCGTTCCGCGCTCCCGTGGCTGGCGAGGGTACGCAGCGTGTGGTCCGGCGCCCACTCCAGCAGCAGGCCGTGGTCCATCGCCATGAAGGCGCACGCCCGTTGCAGCGCACGCTGACGCATGGCCGGCAGGGGCAACTGCGTCAGCTCGTGGCCGGTGCCCAGCAGCAGCCCCAGGCGCGCGGCACGGCTTTGCGACTGGCGATACTGACTGCGGATGGCCAGGGCACTGCCGGGATCATGGGGCGGGCTTTGCATGGGGAGCTCCAGCGTGGAAAAAGATCGGACGGTTCGCGGTGACGCCATTAGACCGTGTCACCGGCATCGGGCCTATCTGCCAAATGGCATAGGCGATTGGCACCGGTTGGCCGATGGCGAGAGCCGGGAAGGTCGGCAAAGTGAGCTCATTGAAACCCAAAGGAGCTTTCCGATGAAAATGAAAACCTGTGCCATCGCTGCTTTTTTCCTGCTGGGCGCGCCGCTTGTCCAGGCTGTCGAGGTCACACCCTACGTGTATCGCACGGTGGCCGAGCAGCCCAAGAACGTGAATGACCGGGAAATCGCTGCCCTGTTCGATCGCTGGAACGCCGCGCTGCAAACCGGTAGCGCCACCGCCGTGACCGGCCTCTATGCCCCGGATGCGATTTTGCAACCGACCGTCTCCAACAAGGTGCGCAACACACCGGCGCAGATCCAGGACTACTTCGAGCATTTCCTGGCCGCCAAGCCGGTCGGACAGATCAACTACCGGGAAATTCGTCACCTGGGGCCCGACGCGGCGATGGACAGTGGTGTCTATACCTTCACACTCACCCAGGCCGATGGTTCCAAGCGTGAGGTCCAGGCGCGCTACACCTTCCTCTATGAACGCCTTGATGGCCAGTGGAAGATCATCAACCACCACTCTTCGGCCATGCCGGAAGTGCCAAAGACCTTGCACGCCAGTCATTGATCGCACTGCGTGCAAAGACCTGACTGTGGGAGCGAGCTTGCTCGCGATGGCGACCACCCAGCGCCATGGAAGCAAGCTGACCCACCGCTATCGCGAGCAAGCTCGCTCCCACAGGGGAGGGGGCTTGCATCCCGTTTCTAGACTCACTTTGCATAAACAACTTGGATTCCTGCGCGAACATTAATTAGAATCAGTCTCATTTAAGACTTTGCGCAGGCTTCTGGACATGTGTGATGCAGTTACGCCGACGGAGCAATCCCTCCATGCGTTGTACCGTGACCACGGGAGTTGGCTGGAAGGCTGGTTGCGACGGCGCATGGGCAATGCCTGGGATGCGGCGGACCTGCGCCAGGATACCTTCGTGCGGGTGCTGGCCAGCTCCCAGGCCTTGACGGACCTGCAAGAACCCCGCGCCTATCTGCTGACTGTCGGCAAACGCCTGCTGAGCAATTTCTATACCCGCCGCAATCTGGAACAGGCCTATCTCGACGCGTTGGCGAACCTGCCTGAAGCCTGCGCACCGTCTCCGGAACAGCGTTGGCTGCTGCTGGAAACCCTGCAAGCCCTGGACGAATTGCTGGATGGCCTGCCGCCCTTGGTGCGGAGGGCTTTTTTATGGAGCCAGCTCGAAGGCCTGGGCTATCGCGAGATCGCCGAGCGCTTGCAAGTGTCCGAGCGCACTGTGAAGCGCTACATGGCCCAGGCCTATGAGCATTGCCTGTTGGTGGACTTCTGATGCCATCGGCACCATCACCCGAGGCTCGTGAAGCGGCACGGGCGGCTGCCCATTGGTTGACCCTGATGGAGTTCGACGGCGAGGCATTCGACTCAGCGGCCTTGCAACGCTGGCGCGACAGTAGCGCTCACCACGAGGCGGCCTGGCAGAAGGCCCAGCGATTGCGCCAGCGTTTTTCCGGGGTCCCCGCGTCCCTGGGCATGGCAACCCTGGACCGTCCGGCGCTGGCCCGGCGCGCGGTGCTCAAGCGTGCATTGGGCGTCGCCGCGTTGGTCCCGACCGCCTGGCTGCTGGGGCGGGAGCTGCCGCTGGAGGTCTGGCGCGCTGATTTGCACACCGCCACGGGCGAGCAACGGCGCTGGTCGCTGATCGATGGCAGTGCGCTGCAACTGAACACCGACAGTGCCGTCGACCTGGACCTCAAGGCCCGGCGCCTGGTGCTGCTGCGCGGTGAGATGGCCCTCAAACTCGCCGGGAGCACGCCGCTGTCCGTCCAGTCACCCTATGGGCTCGTCACGATCCATCGTGGCGAAGTCTGCCTGCATTTGGGCGAGGGCGACTGCCGGGTGTCGGTGGTCAGCGGTTCGGCGTACCTGCAACCCCTGCGGGGAGCATTGCTGAGTCTGGAAGAGGGCCAGCAGGTCAACGTCCAGGCCTCGGGTGCGGGGCCGGTGCAGGCGTTCGACGTGGCACAGCTGGGTTGGCGTGACGGGGTACTGGTGGCGCAGGACCAGCCGCTGGGGCATTTCCTGCGGGAACTGAGTCGTTATCGCCCCGGCGTGCTGCGTTGGGACGAAACCCTGGAACCGCTGCGAATCACTGGCAGCTTCCGCCTGGACAACACCGATCGGATCCTCGCGTTGCTGGCGGCCAGCCTGCCGCTGGATGTGCACATGCGCACCCGTTACTGGGTCACGTTGACGCTTCGCAAGAATCTGGCCTGAGGCCTGTCCCCTTTTTTTGTTTCGCTTGTCATTCAAGGCAACTGAACAAAAACGAGAGCGCTTTCCAATGTCCGCAGTTGTACCTTTGCGTTTGCGCCCGGCCTTTGCCGGCCGGCGTCCGCTGTTGAACCTGAGCCTCATGCTGAGCCTGGGTGCCAGCCCGTTTTTCATGTCGTCAAGCCTGGCCGAAGAAGCCGTCCGGCGCAGTTATCAGGTACCGGCCGGCAGCCTCGGCGCGGCGTTGACCCGGTTTGCCGGGTTGGCGGGGGTCAACCTGTCGGTGGATCCGGCCTTGGTGAGCGGACGCGACAGCGCCGGGCTTTCGGGGGAATTCGGGGTGGAAGAAGGGTTTGCCCGGCTGTTGCGGGGCTCGGGCCTGCAGTTGCAACCGGTGGGGGAGCAGGCCTACATCCTGATGCCGACGCCAGAAGGCGGCAGCTTGCAACTGGCGCCCACCTCGATTCTCGGCGCCACGGCGTCGACGGACAGCCCAGTGTATGCCGGCGGCCAGGTGGCACGGCGTGGTTCGCAAGGCCTGCTGGGTTCGCGGGACTTCATGGAGACGCCGTTCAGCATGACCACCTACACCAGCGAGACGGTCAAGAACCAGCAGGCGCGCACCCTGGGCGACCTGATCGCCAGCGATCCCTCGGTCCGCACCACCAACCCGGCGGGCGGACGCTATGAGCAGTTCACCATTCGCGGTTTCAGCCTGTTCAACAGTGATGTCGCCTACAACGGTCTCTACGGCATCCTGCCGACGTACACAATCGACATGGAGATGGCAGAACGCGTCGACATCCTCAAGGGGCCGAGCCAGCTCATCAACGGTATCTCGCCGCGGGGCAGCGTGGGGGGCGGGATCAACGTGGTGCCCAAACGCGCCACCGACACGCCCATCACCTCGTTTACCGGCAGCTATGCCTCCAATAACCAGCTTGGCGGGGCGGTGGATGTCGGTCGGCGCTTTGGTGAAGAAGACAAATTCGGTATTCGTTTCAATGGTGTGAAGCAGGCGGGCGACACCGAGTGGGATCACCAGAGCGTGGACCGCGAGATGGCGGTGCTGGGCCTGGATTTTCGCGGTGAACGCCTGCGACTATCGACGGACATCGGCCACACCGAACGCAACACCGACGCGCCCCAGGAACGCGTGCAGGTCGGTGCCAATGCCCAGGTCCCTCACGCCAGCGATGTGCGCGACAACTACGCCCAGTCGTGGAGCAAGGCGCGCACCCAGGACACCTTCGGCACGGTGAACGCTGAGTTCGATGTCAGCGATTCGGTGATGCTGTATGGCGGTGTCGGCGCGCGCAAAAGCGACCACGACTTCCTTCGGCACAACGTTTCGGTCACCAACGACGCGGGCGACTTCACCGTCCAGCCCCGTGACTTTACCCGTGAGGAAAATGTCCGGACGGCCACGGCCGGGGTGCGCAATTGGTTCCATACCGGTCCGGTGAGCCATGAGGTCAACCTGGCGGCCAGTTATTTCTACATGGACTTCGAAAATGGCGGCGCCCGTTACGCCAACGGTCGCAGCAACCTGTATGACCCGGTACAGACCCCGACGCCGAGCAACCCGACCCGACAGGACGACAAGGTCTATACCGAGAACCGCTTCAGCGGCGTGGCCTTGTCCGACACCCTGGGGCTGTTCGAGGATCGCTTGCTGCTGACCCTCGGCGCTCGCTGGCAACGGGTGAAGGTCGATGACTGGACAAATAACGTCAAGGGCGACACCGCCTACGACGAGGAAAAGGTTTCGCCGTCGGGCGGGATCCTGTTCAAGGCGACTGACAAGCTGTCGCTGTATGCCAACTACATGGAAGGCCTGAGCCAGGGCAAGATCGCGCCATCGACATCGATTAACGAGGATGAGATTTTCCCGCCGTTCATCAGTCGCCAGGTCGAAGTGGGCGCCAAGTATGACGCTGGCCCGTTCGCCGTCACCGCCGCCGTGTTCCGAATCAAGCAGCCTGCCTATGCGACCGACGCCACGACACGTGTCTTCGGCCCGAATGGCAAGCGCGAAAACACCGGCGTGGAGTTGAGTGTGTTCGGCGAACCGCTGAAGGGAACCCGTTTGCTCGGCGGCGTGATGTTCATCGACAGTGAACTGACTGACACCACCGACAGCACCTTCGATGGCAACCGCGCACCGGCCACGCCGAAGTACAACGTCAACCTCGGCGCCGAATGGGACGTGCCAACGGTACAGGGCCTGACCCTGACCAGTCGCGGCATCTATTCCAGCTCACAGTACCTGGACCAGTCCAACACCAAGGAAATCGATGCCTGGACGCGTTTCGACGTAGGCGCTCGCTACGCGTTCAAAGTCGATGAAAAACACATCACCCTGCGGGCCAACATCGAAAACGTGGCCGACAAGCGCTACTGGAGTTCGGCCGGCGCATCGGATGACAGTGAACCGGGCTTGACGCTGTCGACCCCGCGCACCTACCTGCTGTCCGCGACGGTCGATTTCTAGGCCGATGTGCCGCTCCAGGGAGGGAGCGGCCCAGGTTCAGGTATCGCGAAACAGGTCGTGGGCATCCAGCAGTCGCCAGGCGATCTCGGGGCGTTTTTCCAGCCCGCGGCGGATGGCGGCGGGGATCGACTGGCGAATCTTGCGGCACAGGCCGGGCTGTTCCTGGAATTCGATGGCGATGCCGCGCATGGTCCGCACTTCGTTGTAGCCGGGCTCGACGCGCAGGCGGATCCCCAGGTTTTCATACAGGCGCTGCTGCAGGCGCTGGAGTTCGTCGAGGCTCTGGATGTTCTCCAGGCGCTCGAGCAGGCGTTTTTCTTCCTGGCGATTGAGGCACAGGATGCGCAGGTCGCTGCCAGGCGCTTGCAACAAGGCATCACGCCCGCAATCGCAGACGCCGGGCGGGCAGGGGGGACGGATCGGGATCGACGCGGTCATGGGCTCCACAAAGTCTGCTGCACAACGAAACAGCGAGCTTATCGCCAGCCTGGGCAATGTGATACCTGGCGGCATGTGGGTCAAGCCTGTTGGATGGGCCGCTGGTCTGGCGCGGCTGTTGTACTGTGGGAGCAAGCTTGCTCGCGATAGCGGAGGGTCAGTTTGCACACCTGTTGGATTTGCCGCCGTCATCGCGAGCAAGCTCGCTCCCACATTTGGATTTTCAGCGCACACGAATGCTGTGCCTGACCTCGATCTCCTGTGGGAGCGAGCTTGCTCGCGATAACGGTAGGTCAGCCGAGAGGGTTACAACCCCAACTCGGACAACCCCGGATGATCATCCGGCCGGCGGCCCAGGGGCCAGTGGAACTTGCGCTCGCTTTCCTTGATCGGCATATCGTTGATGCAAGCGTAGCGGTTGTACATCAGGCCTTGCTCGTCGAACTCCCAGTTTTCGTTGCCGTAGGAGCGGAACCAGTTGCCCGAGTCGTCGTGCCATTCGTAGGCGTAGCGCACGGCGATGCGGTTATCGGTGAAGGCCCAGAGTTCCTTGATCAGCCGGTAATCCAATTCCTTGGCCCACTTGCGGGTCAGGAACGCCTTGGCTTCTTCGCGGTTGTGCGCGAATTCGGCGCGGTTACGCCATTGGGTGTCCAGCGTGTAGGCCAGGGATACTTTTTGCGGGTCGCGAGAGTTCCAGCCGTCTTCGGCCAGGCGAACTTTCTCGATCGCCGATTCACGGGTGAACGGCGGCAACGGCGGACGAACTTCAGAAGAGGCAGACATGGCGAATCTCCATTAAGTTGATAAATGACGCAGGGTTCAACGGTCAGGTGTGTAGCAATATCTTCAGCATGTCCTGGGCGTGGTCAGCCGCGCTGTGGTCGCCCATGACCAGCGCCACGGTAATGGCGCCGTCGATCAGAATCAGGAGCTGGCGGGCCAGGGCGTCCGGATTTTCGACGCCTTGTTCGACGCACAGCCGGGTGACGTAGTCGAGCAGCTTCTGTTTGTGCATCTTCGCCACCTGGCGGACCGGATCCTGTGGATCACCGGTTTCGCCGCTGGTGTTGATGAAGGCACAACCGCGAAAGCCTTCGCTGTCGAACCAGCCCTTGAGCACGGTGAACAGGTTGAGCAGCCGCGCCGTCGGTGTGGGCGCCTTGTCCACTTCGCTGCTGAACCAGTGCATCCAGCGCTCGTCCCGCCGCTCGAGGGCGGCCACGATCAGGTCGTCCTTGTTGGCGAAGTAGCGATAGACACTTTTCCTGGAGACGCCGGCGGTTTTCACCAGAAGGTCCATGCCGGTGGCGGCGATGCCACTTCTATAGATCAACTTTTCGGCGACATCGAGGATGATGTCTCGTGTTTCATTACCAGTGATTTCGTTCATGGGATAAAAGTAGAACGATCGTTCTCCTTGGTCAAGTTGTTTTTTTCTTGACGACAGGAAGACCCGAACCCATCCATGGTGTAAGCTCATCCGTTCTTTGGAATCGACCTTTTGCGAGCCCTATGCCGTCGCTCTTCAAACGCTCCCTGCTGCCCAAGCTGCGCAGCTTTGCACTGACCGCCGACGCGGTGACCGTCCTTGATGGCGCTGCCCAATTCCGCCGTTGCCTGCTGGAGAAAATCGCCCAGGCCACCCAGCGCATCTACATCGTCGCCCTCTACCTGCAACAGGACGAGGCCGGCCAGGAAATTCTCGATGCCCTGCACGCCGCCAAAGCGGCGCGTCCGGAACTGGACGTGGTCGTGGTCGTGGACTGGTTGCGGGCCCAGCGCGGGCTGATTGGCGCCAAGAAGCAGCCGGGCAACTCGGCGTGGTATCAGGAACAGACCCGCACCCATGCCAGCGAAGTGCCGATCTACGGCGTGCCGGTGCAGACCCGCGAACTGTTCGGCGTGTTGCATTTGAAAGGTTTCGTGATCGATGACTGTGTGCTCTACAGCGGCGCCAGCCTGAATAACGTCTACCTGCACAAGTTCGACAAATACCGCTACGACCGCTATCACCTGCTGCAGAACACGGCACTGGCCGATTCGATGCATCACCTGGTGCAGCATGGCCTGATCACCTCCAGGGCGGTGCATCGCCTGGACCTGCCCAACCTGCCCAGCACCCGCAGTTTGCGCAAGGACATCGGCGACCTGCGCAGCCGTCTCAAATACGCGACCTACGACACCAGCGTCGGCAGCCTCGACAAGAGCGGCCTGTCGGTGAGCCCGTTGCTGGGCGTGGGCAAGAACAACCCCCTGAGCCGGGTGATCGGTGAACTGATCGCCAGCAGCCGCCAGCAACTGACCATCTGCACCCCGTATTTCAACCTGCCCCTGGCCGTGACCCGGGAGCTCAACCGCGCCCTGGCCCGCGGGGTCAGGATCGACATCATCGTCGGCGACAAGACCGCCAACGACTTCTACGTTCCGCCCAGCGAACCGTTCAAGATCATCGCGGCGCTGCCATACCTCTACGAAATCAGCCTGCGACGCTTTGCCAAACGGCATCAGCACGCGATCGACAGCGGCCAATTGAACCTGCACCTGTGGCGTGACGGGGACAACACCTATCACCTCAAGGGCATGTGGGTCGACGAGCGCTACACCTTGCTGACCGGCAACAACCTCAACCCGCGGGCCTTTCGCCTGGACCTGGAAAACGCGCTGTTGCTGGACGACCCCAAGGGCGAGCTGCTGGCGCCGCGCCAGGCCGAGCTTGAGCGGATCTACCGCTACACCCATCGGATCGAGCGTTACCTGGACCTGGAAACCCTGCCGGATTACCCCGAGGCCGTGGCCAGGTTCCTGAAACGGGTCAGCCGGGTGCGGATAGAACGGCTGCTTTACCGGATCCTGTGAACACCCGCGCCATGTCGGAAAAAGACACCATCTCCATCCAGCTGGTACGTGAGGCGTTGCTGCAAAGCTGCGCACCCGGGGCAGCCACCGAGGAGGCCTTGAGCCAGGTCGGCATAGACCCGGCGCTGCTCGACGATCCCCAGGCGCGGGTCCCGGCCCATGCCTATGCGCGGCTCTGGCGTTTGCTGGCCCAGCGCCTGGATGACGAGTTTTTCGGCATGGACCCGCGCAAGCTCAAGTCCGGCAGCCTGGCGTTTCTCTGCCAGTGCGCCATGGCCCAGCCTACGCTGGCGAGCGGCTTGACGGCGGGGCTGGGGTTTCTGTCGCTGATGCTCGAACGCCTGCCGGCCCAGTGGGTGCGCCAGCAAAGCCTGGCGGAGATCGTGCTGCTGGAAGACGATCAGGCGCCGCGCCGAGCCTTTACTTACTTCACTTACTGGATGATCGTCCATGGCGTCGCCTGCTGGCTGGCCGGACGGCGCATTCCCATCCTGTCTATCGAACTGCGCTGCCCAGCACCGGATTTCTGCGACGACTACCGGGTGATGTTCTCCCAAAACCTGCGCTTTGACCGACCGCGCACCCGGATGATTTTCGCCGCCGAATGTCTCGACCTGCCCATCCGGCGCAACGCTGACGAGCTCAAGCGCTTCCTGGCCCGGGCCCCGGGCAACATCCTGGTCAAATACCGCGACCCGCAAAGCCTGGCCAGCCGCATCCGGCACGACCTGCGGCAACTGCCCGCCGACCGGTGGCCGGAAACCGAGGCCTTGGCCCAGCAGCTATGCGTGTCCGCCTCGACCCTGCGCCGACGCCTGGCGGAGGAGGGCCAGACTTACCAAGGCCTCAAGGACAGCGTGCGCAAGGATCTGGCGATCACCTGGCTGGCCGAGCCGTCCATCAGTTTCGTCGAAATCGCCTCCCGCCTGGGTTTTGCCGATGCCAGCTCCTTCTACAAGGCGTTTCGCAAATGGTCCGGGTCCAACCCGGGGCATTATCGCAGCCTGATTCTCAACGACCCTGATTGATCCATCGGGTGGTTTCCAATCTCGTGCCTACCCAAGCCCCCCTGTGGGAGCGAGCTTGCTCGCGATAGCGGTGGTTCAGTCGCCTCGTCATTGACTGCCACACCCTCATCGCGAGCAAGCTCGCTCCCACAGGGACTTTCGCTTGGCAAGCTGGCACGCTCATAAAACTGTCATTTTTCTTTGATACAAGCCTGTGCAGGCGCCGGAAAAGCCGGGCCATCCATCAGGGTAGTGTATGCACGTGACCGTTTTGGGCAGCGTATGAGCGTATTGGTCACCGGCGCCGCAGGATTCATCGGTTTTCATACCGCCAGGCGGTTGTGCAGTGAAGGCCATCAGGTCATCGGCATCGACAACCTCAACAGCTACTACAGCGTCGAGCTGAAACAGGCACGACTGGCGTTGTTGGCCGAATACCCCAACTTCCGCTTCCTGCGGCTGGACGTGGCTGACAAGCAGGCGCTGCTGGATGTATTTGCGAAAACCGCATCCGAGTACGTCGTCCACTTGGCGGCCCAGGCTGGTGTGCGCTATTCCATCGATAATCCCGACCTGTACGCGCAAAGCAACCTGGTAGGGTTCCTCAACGTGTTGGAAGCGTGCCGTGCCCACCGGCCGGCGCACCTGGTGTTCGCCTCAAGCAGCTCGGTGTATGGCTTGAACGACCGGTTGCCGTATGCCACGACCGATCCGGTGGATCAGCCCGTGTCTTTCTATGCGGCGACCAAGCGCGCCAATGAGCTGATGGCCCACGCGTACTCGCATCTCTACGGCATTCCCACCACCGGCCTGCGGTTTTTCACCGTGTATGGACCGTGGGGGCGGCCCGACATGGCACCGTTCAAATTCACCGACGCCATCCTCGACGGTCGCGCCATTGACCTCTACAACGACGGCGCGATGTCGCGGGACTTCACCTACATCGACGACATCGTCGAAGGCCTGGTGCGGTTGTTGCCGCGGCCGCCGGCCAATGAAGCAGGCGTGCGCCACAAGCTCTACAACATCGGCTTCGGCGCTCCGGTGAAGCTCTTGCAGTTCGTCGAGTGCCTGGAAGAGGCCCTGGGCATTCCCGCGATCAAGCATTTCTTGCCATTGCAAGCGGGTGACGTGGTCGACACGTGGGCGGACACGCGCGAGCTGGAGGAACACATAGGGTTTCGCCCGCAGGTCGCGGTGCCCGTCGGCGTGCAGTCGTTTGTCGATTGGTACCGCGCGTATTACCGCGTTTAACCCCCTCAGCTTTTTTACTGGAGTGTCATGCACGAAACCCTTTATGTGTCGGTCCTGATTCCGGCAAAGAACGAAGCCGGCAACCTCATTCCACTGCTGGAAGAAGTGCGGGCGGCGCTGGTGGACGAGGCCTTCGAAGTCATCGTGGTCGACGATGGCAGCACCGATGCCACCGCCGCTGAACTGCGGGCGTTGCAAGGCAGTGGCTATCGCCAGTTGCGGGTGCTCAGCCATGCCCGTTCCCTCGGGCAGAGCACGTCGATCTACCACGCCGCTGAAGTGGCCCGCGGGCATTGGCTGGCAACCCTCGACGGCGACGGGCAGAACGACCCGGCCGACCTGCCAAAGATGCTCGACCTGGTGCGCGGTTCGGAGGGTACGCCCGCCGGTGTGAAGCTGGTGGCGGGGCATCGCGTCAACCGCCGGGACACGGCGAGCAAGCGTTGGGCCTCGCGGTTCGCCAACAAACTGCGGGCCAGTCTGCTCAAGGACCAGACGCCCGATACCGGTTGCGGCATCAAGTTGATCGAGCGCGAGGCGTTTCTGCGCCTGCCGTATTTCGATCACATGCATCGCTTCATTCCGGCGCTGATCCGTCGGCACAACGGCCGGATGCTGGTTCACCCGGTGAATCACCGTGAGCGCGGGGCTGGGGTGTCGAACTACGGCAACCTCGACCGGGCGCTGGTGGGCATTGTCGATCTGTTCGGGGTGTGGTGGTTGATAAGACGCACCCGCCTGGATATCAACGCACAAGAAACCGAGGTGTGACATGGGCAGAGAATCGATATGGCTGGCCGTTGGCTTCGGCGGCCAGTTGGCCTTCACCGGGCGTTTTGCCCTGCAATGGCTGTACAGCGAGTACAAGAAGCGCAGCGTGATACCCGTGGGTTTCTGGTACTTGAGTATCGTCGGCAGCGCGCTGTTGCTGGCCTACGCCATCTACCGCGAAGACCCGGTGTTCATTGTCGGCCAGTCCTTCGGCTTCATCGTTTACTTGCGCAATTTGCAGTTGATCGCCAAGCACCACGAGCAGGAAAACCGCGAACTGGCCGAGAAGGGCTGAGACGGTGCGGATACGATTGTCTTCCTCGCGAGTGGAGCTTCTGGCGCTTGTGGCATTGGCCTTGATCATGGTGGGCGCCGGTCTGGGTTGGCGCCAACCGATGAACGTCGATGAAGAGCGCTTCCTCGGCGTTGCCCTGGAGATGTTGCAGAACGGCTCATGGTTCATTCCCCATCGCGCCGGGGAAATCTACGCCGACAAGCCGCCGTTGTTCATGTGGGCGGTGGCGTCGTTCGTGCAATTGACCCACCTGCCGAAAGTCGCCCTGTACCTGCCCGCGCTGTTGGCCGGCGCCGTTACCACGGCATGCCTGTATGACCTGGGCCGACGCTTGTGGGGACGAAGCGTGGGGGGGATCGCCGCGCTCTTGTTTCTCGCCACCTACCAGACCTACAGCATCCTGCGCACCGGGCAAATCGATGGTTTTCTTGCACTCTGGACCATCCTGGGGATCTATGGCTTGTGCCGGCATCTGATGCTCGGCCCGGCGTGGCGCTGGTATTACCTGGCCTGTGCGGCGATGGGGCTGGGGGTCATCAGCAAAGGCGTGGGGTTTCTGCCGGTGTTGATGCTGATTCCCTACGCTTATGGGGTGCGTCGAGGGTGGAAAGGCCTGGTGTCCATGCCGGGCGAGGCGGGGGCTTGGTGGCTGGGGCTGGTTGTGGCGCTGGCCGCCATCGCGCTGTGGCTTGGGCCTTTGCTGCTGATCGTATGGCAGGGCAGCCCCGACAGCCTGGCGTACGCCCAGGAAATCCTGCTGAAGCAGACGGCGGGGCGTTATGCCAATGCCTGGGAGCACCGCGAACCCTTCTGGTACTTCTTCGTCCAGGTGATTCCGAAATACTGGCTGCCGATCTTTTTCATGCTGCCATGGCTGGTCCCGGCCTGGCGCAGGCAGTTGCTCAAGCAGGATGGTCGCGTGCTGGTACTGCTGGGGTGGGTGGTACTGGTGCTGTTGTTTTTCAGCCTGAGCAGTGGCAAGCGCAAGCTGTATATCTTTCCCGCGTTGCCGGCCTTGATCCTGCTGGTGGCGCCGCTTGTGCCGTGGCTGCTGCACCGCTGGTTCAGCCGGCGTCCGAGGGGCAGGGCGGTATTCGCCGGGTTGACGGTGGTGTGGTTGTGCGCCTGGTTTGTGCGCGGCTTCATCGAGCCCCACAGGGAAGGCATCAACCCCCACCAGACCTTGATGCGTGATGTCGCGGGGCTGACTGCAAATGCCGAGTTGGTGCTCGTCGGGTGGCGCGAGGGTCATTGGCTGTTCGCCCAGCAGCCCATCGTGCATTTTGGCTTCCATGATCGCCAGTCCCTGGAACGATCCGCCACCTGGCTACGCAGCCACCCGCAGGCCTTTGCCTTGGTGCCCGCGCGGGACCTGGCGCGTTGCTACGACCCGCAAAAGGCGCGCCGGGTCGGCGATACCTCGCGGGCCGAGTGGTTCCTGGTGGGGCCTGATGCGGACAATCAGCGCTGCCAGTCCCCGGTGCCGGAGAAGGTTTATTCATTTGCCTGGAAGCAGCCCTTGTAGCGCCCGGACCGCCGCTATCGCGAGCAAGCTCGCTCCCACATAGGGGCTTGGGCGGTCACAGAATCGAGGCCCACCTCACATTCCCTGTGGGAGCGAGCTTGCTCGCGATAACGGTCTGACCGACAACACATCCCTCGAACCATGGCCAAACCAGTCAAGCAACTTGATGGCTTTGACCATTGCCGCCACCGTCCTTCGGCGCGAGTATTTGCCTGCTCTTCACGGTTCCCCCAACCAATAAAAAGTACAGAGGGATTCTGGTCATGCGCGATTATTCGTCCGCCACGTCACAGTTCGATTACCTGCAAACCGTCAACGCCGCGCTGCACGGCTCGCTCGAGGCGCTCAATGCCTGTGTCGAGTGTTGCGACCGGCATGCGTTGCCGGGTCGCATCGCCTTGTTCTGGGAGGGGCGTGACGGCAGCGCAGCCACCTGGACTTACCGCGACCTGCAGGACAATGCCGCGCGGTTCGC
Source organism: Pseudomonas sp. NFACC13-1 (assembly GCF_900104425.1). NCBI lineage: Bacteria > Pseudomonadati > Pseudomonadota > Gammaproteobacteria > Pseudomonadales > Pseudomonadaceae > Pseudomonas > Pseudomonas sp. NFACC13-1. The sequence continues at coordinate 137,755 of NZ_FMXV01000005.1, forward strand.
CAATTTCCTGCGTGCCCAAGGCGTCGGCAAGGGCGACAGAGTGGCCGGCCTGCTGCCGCGCACCGCGGAACTCTTGATCGTCGTACTCGCCACCTGGCGTATCGGTGCGGTGTATCAACCGCTGTTCACTGCGTTCGGGCCCAAGGCCATCGAGCACCGCCTCGGCAGCTCAGGCGCGCGGATCGTCGTGACCGACGCCGTCAACCGTCCCAAGCTCAATGAAGTCGCCGGTTGCCCCACCATCGTCACGGTCGGAGGCGAAAAGGGCCAGGGCATCGTGCGGGGCGACTACAGTTTCTGGGCCGAAGTGGCGAACCAGTCCAGCCAGTGCGAACCGCTGATGCTTACTGGCGAAGATCCGTTTTTACTGATGTTCACCTCCGGCACCACGGGACCCGCCAAGGCGCTGTCGGTGCCGCTCAAGGCCATCGTGGCGTTCCAGAGCTACACCCGTGACGCGGTGGACCTGCGCCCTGAAGACGCCTTCTGGAACGTCGCCGACCCCGGTTGGGCCTACGGCATTTATTTTGGCGTGACCGGGCCGCTGGCCATGGGGCATCCGATCACCTTCTACGATGGCCCGTTCACCCTGGAAAGCACCTGCCGGGTCATCAACAAGTACGGCATCACCAACCTGACCGGCTCGCCCACGGCCTATCGCCTGTTGATCGCCGGGGGCGAGCAGTTTGCCCGCTCGATCAAGGGCAAGCTGCGCATCGTCAGCAGTGCCGGTGAGCCATTGAACCCAGAGGTGATCCGCTGGTTCGCCGACAACTTGAACGTGGTGATCCACGACCATTACGGCCAGACCGAACTGGGCATGGTGCTGTGCAACCACCACGGGCTGGAACACCCGGTGCACCTGGGGGCCGCCGGTTTCGCTTCGCCGGGCCACCGGATCGTGGTGTTGGATGAAGAGCAACGCGAGCTGGGCGTGGGCCAGCCGGGCATTCTCGCGGTGGACCGCAGCCAGTCGCCCATGTGCTGGTTCGCCGGTTACGAAGGCGCGCCGACCAAGTCCTTCGTCGGCGACTACTACTTGAGCGGCGACACCGTGGAGCTGAATCCGGATGGCAGCATCAGCTTCGTCGGCCGCAGCGACGACGTGATCACCACCTCCGGCTACCGGGTCGGCCCGTTCGACGTGGAAAGCGCGCTGATCGAACACCCGGCCGTGGTGGAGGCGGCGGTGATCGGCAAGCCCGATCCGGAGCGCACCGAGTTGGTGAAGGCCTTCGTGGTGCTCAGCACCCAATATCGCGCCTCACCGGAGCTGGCCGAGGAATTGCGCCTGCATGTGCGCAAGCGCCTGGCGGCTCATGCCTATCCCCGTGAAATCGAATTTGTCAGCGACTTGCCGAAAACCCCAAGCGGCAAGTTGCAGCGCTTTATCTTGCGCAACCAGGAAATCGCCAAGGCCCAAGAAGCCGCGGCGCAGAACGTTTCAGCTTGAACCCAAGGAAACCATGATGCAGATCGACAACAAGATTTTCCTCGTCAGCGGCGGCGCTTCCGGCCTCGGCGCGGCCACCGCTGAAATGCTGCTCAAGGCCGGCGCCAAGGTGATGCTGGTGGACCTCAACGCCGACGCCGTGGCAACCCAGGCGCAAAAGCTAGGTTGCCAGAGCGTAGTGGCCGATATCAGCAACGAAGCGGCGGCTGACGCGGCGGTCAAGGCCACGGTCACGGCTTTCGGCGGTCTGAATGGCCTGGTGAATTGCGCCGGTATCGTGCGCGGCGAAAAAATCCTCGGCAAGAACGGCCCCCACGCACTGGACAGTTTCAGCCAGGTGATCAACGTCAACCTGATCGGCAGCTTCAATTTGCTGCGCCTGGCGGCCGCGGCCATCGCCGAAACCGAGGCCAACGCCGACGGCGAGCGCGGGGTGATCATCAACACCGCTTCGGTAGCGGCCTTCGACGGCCAGATCGGCCAGGCCGCCTACGCGGCCTCCAAAGGCGCCATCGCCAGCCTGACGCTGCCGGCTGCCCGTGAGCTGGCGCGCTTCGGTATCCGGGTGATGACCATTGCCCCGGGGATTTTCGAAACCCCGATGATGGCCGGCATGACGCCCGAGGTGCGTGATTCCCTGGCCGCCGGCGTGCCGTTTCCGCCGCGTCTTGGGAAACCTTCCGAGTACGCGGCGCTGGTCAGGCATATCATTGAGAACAGCATGCTCAACGGCGAGGTGATCCGTCTCGACGGTGCCTTGCGTATGGCAGCCAAATAAGTAAGGAGGATTCATGATGTCCAACGATCCTATTGTCATTGTCAGTGCCGTCCGCACCCCCATGGGCGGTTTCCAGGGCGAACTGAAAAGCCTCACCGCGCCGCAACTCGGTGCCGCCGCTATCAAGGCCGCCGTGGAGCGGGCCGGTATCGCGCCGGGTGCGGTTGAAGAGGTGTTGTTCGGTTGCGTGCTCGCCGCTGGCCAGGGCCAGGCACCGGCACGTCAGGCCGCTCTGGGCGCGGGGCTCGACAAGTCGACCCGCTGCACCACGCTCAACAAGATGTGCGGTTCGGGCATGGAAGCGGCGATCCTGGCCCATGACATGCTCATCGCCGGCAGCGCCGAGGTGGTGGTGGCCGGCGGCATGGAGAGCATGTCCAACGCCCCGTACCTGCTGGATCGCGCCCGCGGCGGTTATCGCATGGGCCATGGCCGGGTACTTGACCACATGTTCCTCGATGGCCTGGAAGACGCCTACGACAAAGGTCGGCTGATGGGCACCTTCGCCGAAGATTGCGCCGAGGCCAATGGCCTGGGGCGCGAGGCCCAGGATGCCTTCGCCATTGCGTCCACCACCCGCGCCCAGCAGGCGATCAAGGACGGCAGTTTCGACGCCGAGATCGTGCCGTTGCAGGTCATGGCAGGCAAGGAACAAGTGACCATTCGCCACGACGAACAGCCACCCAAAGCGCGGATCGACAAGATCGCCTCGCTCAAACCGGCGTTCCGCGAGGGCGGCACGGTGACAGCGGCCAACTCCAGCTCCATTTCCGATGGCGCCGCTGCCCTGGTGCTGATGCGCCAGAGCCAAGCGGTCCAGCGTGGCCTCAAGCCGCTGGCGGTGATCCACGGTCATGCAGCGTTCGCCGACACCCCGAGCCTGTTTCCCACCGCGCCGATCGGTGCCGTGAAGAAACTGATGCAAAAGACCGGTTGGTCGCTGGACCAAGTCGACCTGTTCGAAGTCAACGAAGCCTTTGCCGTGGTAGGGCTGGTGACCATGGACAAGCTGGAAATCGCCCATGACAAGGTCAACGTTCACGGCGGCGCCTGTGCGCTGGGCCATCCGATTGGCGCGTCTGGCGCGCGGATCCTGGTGACCCTGCTGTCGGCCCTGCGCCAGAAAGGCTTGAAGCGCGGCGTCGCGGCCATTTGCATCGGCGGCGGCGAAGCCACGGCCATGGCCGTTGAATGCCTGTATTAAGGAACCACCATGCTCCCGACTGAAGAACAGACCCAGATCCGCGACATGGCCCGGCAGTTCGCCCAGGACCGCCTGAACCCGTTCGCCGCCGAATGGGACCGCGAGCACCGTTTCCCCCGGGAAGCCATCGCTGAAATGGCCGAGCTGGGCTTTTTCGGCATGCTGGTGCCGGAACAGTGGGGCGGCTGCGACACCGGTTACCTGGCCTATGCGATGACCCTGGAGGAAATCGCCGCGGGCGACGGCGCCTGCTCGACCATCATGAGCGTGCACAACTCGGTGGGCTGCGTGCCGATCCTCAAGTTCGGCAACGATGAGCAGAAGGCAAGCTTCCTGACGCCCCTGGCCAGCGGTGCAATGCTCGGCGCGTTTGCCCTGACCGAGCCCCAGGCCGGTTCGGACGCCAGCAGCCTGAAGACGCGGGCGCGCTTGGAGGGCGATCATTACGTGCTCAACGGTTGCAAGCAGTTCATCACCTCCGGGCAGAACGCCGGGGTGGTCATTGTGTTTGCGGTGACCGATCCGAGCGCCGGCAAGCGAGGCATCAGTGCGTTCATCGTGCCGACCGATTCGCCGGGCTACAGTGTGGCGAGGGTCGAAGACAAGCTCGGCCAGCATGCGTCCGACACCTGCCAGATCCTCTTTGAAGAGGTGAAGGTGCCGGTGGGCAATCGCCTGGGCGAGGAGGGTGAGGGCTACAAGATCGCCCTGGCGAACCTGGAAGGCGGACGGGTGGGTATCGCGGCGCAAGCGGTGGGCATGGCCCGGGCCGCGTTCGAAGCGGCCCGGGACTATGCCCGGGAGCGTTCCAGTTTCGGCAAGCCGATCATCGAGCACCAGGCCGTGGCGTTCCGCCTGGCCGACATGGCGACCCAGATCGCCGTGGCCCGGCAGATGGTGCACTACGCCGCCGCACTGCGGGACAGCGGCCAGCCGGCTTTGGTGGAAGCGTCCATGGCCAAGTTGTTCGCTTCGGAAATGGCTGAAAAAGTCTGCTCCATGGCGTTGCAAACCCTGGGCGGTTACGGTTATCTCAACGACTTCCCGTTGGAGCGCATCTACCGCGACGTGCGGGTCTGCCAGATCTACGAAGGCACCAGCGACATTCAGCGCATGGTCATTTCGCGCAATCTTTGAACAGGAGTCCTGCATGAGCTATGAAACGATTTTATTGGAGATCAAGGACCGCGTCGGCCTGATCACCCTCAACCGTCCCCAGGCTTTGAACGCCTTGAATGCGCAGATCGTCAGCGAACTGAACCAGGCGTTGGACAGCCTGGAGGCGGATCCGAAGATCGGCTGCATCGTGCTGACGGGCTCGAAAAAAGCCTTCGCCGCCGGTGCCGACATCAAGGAAATGGCTGAGCTGACCTACCCGCAGATCTACCTGGACGACCTGTTCAGCGACAGTGACCGCGTGGCCAACCGTCGCAAGCCGATCATCGCGGCGGTGAACGGTTTTGCCTTGGGCGGCGGTTGTGAGCTGGCGTTGATGTGCGACTTCATCCTGGCCGGCGACAATGCCAAGTTTGGCCAGCCGGAAATCAACCTCGGCGTACTGCCGGGCATGGGCGGCACCCAGCGCCTGACCCGGGCGGTGGGCAAGGCCAAGGCCATGGAAATGTGCCTGACCGGGCGCTTTATCGACGCGGTAGAAGCCGAGCGCTGCGGCATCGTCGCGCGGATCGTACCGGCCGATGAACTGCTGGACGATGCGCTGAAAACCGCAGCGTTGATCGCCTCCAAGTCGGTGCCCATCAGCATGATGGTCAAGGAAAGCGTCAACCGCGCGTTTGAAGTCAGCCTGTCCGAAGGCGTACGTTTCGAGCGCCGGGTATTCCACGCGGCGTTCGCGACGCAGGATCAGAAAGAAGGCATGGCGGCATTCGTGGCCAAGCGCGCGGCGGCGTTTCAGGACAAGTAAGGCGGCGTTCCGGCTGACGCCATCGCGAGCAAGCTCGCTCCCACACTGGATTTGGGCTGTACGCAGCATTTGCGTACAGCACTGGACCCTGTGGGAGCGAGCTTGCTCGCGATGCTTTTCCTGCAGTTACGCCAGGTAGTGCTTGAGTTCCCGAGCGATGACCATCCGCTGTATCTCGCTCGATCCTTCGTAGATCTGGGTGATCCGCGCATCGCGGTAATAGCGTTCTACCGGGTAATCCTCGAGGTACCCGTACCCACCGTGAATCTGTATGGCCGAGGAGCAGACCTTCTCGGCCATTTCCGAGGCAAACAGCTTGGCCTGGGAGGCTTCCGACAGGCATGGCTTGCCGGCGCTGCGCAGGCGGGCGGCGTGGAGGATGAGCAGGCGGGTGGCGTTGATGCGGGTGTGCATGTCGGCCAGCAGGTTGGCGATACTCTGGTGCTCGATGATCGGCTTGTCGAACTGGACGCGATCGCGCGCGTAGGCCAGCGCCGCTTCGAATGCCGCGCGGGCGATGCCCAAGGCTTGCGCCGCGATACCGATGCGACCGCCTTCCAGGTTGGACAACGCGATGGCCAAGCCTTTGCCTCGCGCGCCCAGCAGGTTGGCCTCGGGGATGGTGCAGTTGCTCAAGGTGACCGCGCAGGTGTCCGAGGCGCGGATGCCCATCTTGTGTTCGGTGCGATCGACGATGAACCCAGGTGTATCCGTGGGCACCAGGAACGCCGAAATGCCTTTTTTGCCCAGCTCCGGGTCCGTCACCGCAAACACGATGGCCAATTTCGCTCGCTTGCCGTTGCTGACGAACTGCTTGGCGCCGTTGATCACCCACTGGCCATCGCGCAGTTCGGCGCGGGTGCGCAGGTTGTGGGCTTCGGAACCGGCCTGGGGTTCGGTCAGGCAGAAGCAGCCAATGGCCTGGCCACTGGCGAGCTCGGCCAGCCAGGTCTGTTTCTGTTCATCGGTGCCAAAATTCAGGACCGGCCCGCAACCCACCGAGTTGTGGATGCTCATCAGCGCCCCGGTGGCACCGTCGCCCGCGGAGATTTCCTCCACCGCCAGGGCATAGGCCACGTAATCGACGTAGGTGCCGCCCCATTCTTCCGGAACCACCATCCCCAACAGGCCCAGTTCGCCCATCTTCGCCACCAGGCCGTCGTCAATCCAGCCGGCCTTTTCCCACGCCTGGGCATGGGGGGCGATTTCACCACGGGCGAAGTCCCGGGCCATGTCGCGGATCATCACTTGTTCTTCGGTCAGTTCGAGGTCGTGCATGGCTCAGTTCCCGTAGTCGTCGAAGCCGTCGAAGAAACTCGCGACATGGTCGGCGTCCAGCGCCTCCAGGGTCGGCGGGTTCCAGCGCGGGTTTTTGTCTTTGTCGATCAGCAAGGCGCGCACGCCCTCGATCAGGTCACCGCGTTCGAACCATTGCCGGTCCAGGTGCAGTTCCAGGGCAAAACAGTCTTCCAGGCTCAGATGCCGACCGCGCCGCAACATTTCCAGGGTCACGGCCATGGCCAGCGGCGAGCGACTGTCCAGCACGTCTGCGGTCTTCAGCGCCCATTCGTGGCTGTTGACGACGGTGACCTGGCGCAACTGCTCGACCATGCTTGGCACATCGGGCAGGGCAAAGAAATGGTCAATGGCCGGCCGCAAATCGGCCAGGGGGGGCGCAGGGAGTTGTTGCTGGCCGAGTTTGGCCAGCAGGCTTTGCAGGTCCTTGAGCGGTGTGTCGTGCCATTCCAGCCGATCGAGGCGCTCATCGAGCTGTTTGAGTTTGCGGCTGTCGAGATACCAGTCGGCCAACCCACAATACAGCGCGTCGGCGGCGCGGATCTGTACGCCGCTGACCCCCAGGTAGATCCCCAGCTCACCAGGAATGCGCGGCAGGAAATAACTGCCGCCCACGTCCGGGAAATAACCGATGGCGACTTCCGGCATGCCCAGGCGACTGCGTTCGGTCACGATCCGCAGGTCGGCGCCTTGTACCAGGCCCATGCCGCCGCCCAGCACGAAGCCGTCCATCAAGGCGAGGATCGGTTTGCGGTAATGGTGGACCGTCAGGTCGAGGGCGTATTCCTCGACGAAGAAATCTTCATGCAGGGTGTCGCCTTGCTGGTGGCTGTCGTACAGCGAGCGGATATCGCCGCCGGCGCAGAAGGCCTTGTCGCCCGCGCCACGCAGTACCACCGCGCGAATGTGTGGGTCGAGTGCCCAGGTATCGAGTTGTTGCTGCAAGCTGCGCACCATGCCCAGGGTGAGGGCATTCAGGCCGGCGGGGCGGTTCAGGGTCAAATGGCCAATGTGATTGCGAACGTCGACCAACACCTCATTGGTCACGGTGTCCATGGTTTCCGCAGCTTGGGATGAAACCTGAGCTGTCATCGCTAACTCCCTGCTTTTATTGTTTTTTACGAATGGTGTCGCGCGTACCCGTTCAGGATCGTACCAGTGCAAATTTGCCTTGCACAACCGGGATACGTGCAGGTCCTGTCTGCATATTTATAGCAGTCACAGGCTCAACCGCGACCGGAAAGCACCTCCGCGATGCTGCGGCGCCTGGCGTTTCGCTCGCTGGCATGGATCAATTGTTCGAGATCTTGCGGGGTGACGTCGAAAAAGGCCTCCATTTCCGCCAGGGCCAATTTCAGGTCTTCGGCGGTGATGGCCTGGCGGTCGACGGGAGGATGGTCAGCCGGAATGACGGCCGCCGGTTCGCTGGCGCGCTTGGGATAGCGCACCCGCGTCAGGTTGTTGTAGGCCAGCGCACAGGCGAGCAACCCGGAGCCAGCCAACATGGCCGCGCCGACCGCCTGCCAGTCCAGGGCAACGATGGACGGATCCGCCAGCACTAAGGTCGCCGCCAGGGCGCCTGCCGGTGGGTGCAGGCAACGCAGCCAACACATCAACACCAGCGCCATGCCGGCCGCCAGGCAGGCGCTGCCCAGCGTCCGCCCCAATACATGGGCCACCAGCAGTGCCACGACCGACGCACAGAGGTAACCCCCGACAATCGACCAGGGCTGGGCGAGGGCGCCTGAGGACACGGCAAACAACAACACGGCCGAAGCGCCGAGCGGGCCGATCAGGTGTTGCGCCACCTCAAGGCCAAAGACCTGGCCACATAGCCAGACACTGAACATCGTCCCCAGTGCCATGCCGAGGGCGGCGCGGCTCCATTCGGTGGGACGGGTATTAATGGCGGCGGGAAACCAGCGAGAAAGCATTAAGCGAGAATCCAAAAAACGAACAAAAAAAGGGGCTTACGGGAAAATCCCAGAAAGCCCTTTAAGTGTTCCAACAGTTGGGGGAGGAACGGTGCACAGTGTGCCGGTCACAACCCTTGCTTACAAATTCATATTAATGCTGGTTGAGTGCATTAATTTTGAGGTAACGGTCAGACTCAAGCGCTTCTCGAGGCGGGGAACCACGTTTGCTGGGCAATGGGCAGGTTGCGTGACTGGCCGCGGCCCATCGGAAAATAGGTAAAGCCCTTGTCGGCCATGCGTTCGGGGTCGAACAGGTTGCGCCCGTCGAAAATCACCGGGGCCTTGAGCCGCTGCCGGATCAGCTCGAAGTCCGGCGCCTTGAAGGGCTGCCATTCGGTGCAGATGACCAGCGCGTCGGCCCCCGGCAACACCGATTCCGGCGTGCCCATCAGCATGAGTCGGGTTTCGTCGGGATAGAGCAATTGCGTCTGCTGCATCGCCTCGGGGTCAAAGGCGCGGACACTGGCTCCCGCAGCCCAGAGCGACTCCAGCAGGGTGCGGCTCGGCGCATCGCGCATGTCGTCGGTGTTGGGTTTGAACGCCAGGCCCCACAGCGCGAAGGTCTTGCCCCGCAGGTCGCCCTGGTAGAACGCGTTGATCCGCTCGAACAGCTTGTGTTTCTGCCGGCCGTTGATGGCTTCCACCGCTTGCAGCAGGTCGCTGGAACAGTGCGCCTGCTCGGCGGTGTGGATCAGGGCGCGCATGTCCTTGGGAAAGCACGAGCCGCCATAGCCGCATCCCGGGTAGATGAAGTGGTAACCGATGCGCGAGTCGGCGCCGATGCCCAGGCGCACGGACTCGATGTCGGCTCCCAGGTGTTCGGCCAGTTCGGCGATCTGGTTGATAAAGCTGATCTTGGTCGCCAGCATGCCGTTGGCGGCATATTTGGTCAGCTCGGCGCTGCGCAGGTCCATGAACAGGACCCGGTCATGGTTGCGGTTGAACGGTGCGTACAGGTCGCGCATGGTTTCGCGCACTTCATCGCGCTCGCAGCCGATCACGATGCGATCCGGACGCCGGCAATCGGCGACGGCCGAGCCTTCCTTGAGGAATTCGGGGTTGGAGACGATATCGAACTGCAGCAAGCGACTGGCCTTGAGCAGGCATTTGTCGATGTGCGCCCGCAGCACGTCACCGGTGCCCACCGGCACGGTGGACTTCTCAACCACAATGAGCGGTTGCTCGCGATAACGGGCGACGGCCTCGCCAACGGCCAGCACCTGGCTCAGGTCGGCACTGCCATCGTCCCGGGAGGGCGTACCCACCGCGATAAACAGCACCTGGCCGTGTTGCACGGCAAGCTGTTCGTCACAGGTGAAGTGCAAACGCCCGGCCTCCAGCCCTTCGCGCACCAGCGCGGCCAGGCCGGGTTCGAAAATACTCACCTGGCCTTGCCGAAGGCTGTCGACCTTGCGCTCGTCGATGTCCATGCACACCACGTCATGGCCCACCTCGGCCAACACGGCGGCTTGCACCAGCCCTACGTAACCACTTCCGAATACACTGATCTTCATGGCGGATTCCCTGGATCATTCCGAGCGAGCGACATGCACAACCAGCGTTCGCCGCAGTGCGCTTGCTTCAGAATAAGTCGGGGATGTTGCAGTTCACTTACAGCCCGCTGAAGTCTTGCCCCGCCAATCGGTACGCGGCTGGCAGTTGCGCGACGAACTCGCCGACCACTTCCCGGGTCAGGCTGACGATGTCTTCCACCCGCTCCATTCCGGCGCCGGTCCGCCAACTGGCGACGATGTCCATGACCGATGGCAGTGGCACGCCGTCCACCAAGGTCAATGTGCCCTGGGCCAGTTCGCCGACCACCAGCGCCGCGGGCATGGCGCCGATGCCAAAGCCGTCGCGAACCAGGCGGGTGATGGCCGAGGCCGAGTTCACGCAGTTGATGCGGGGCGAGACGATGTTGGCCGAGTGCAGCAGGTTGAGGATGTCCTGGTGGGGCCGTGAGTTGCGTGAAAATGTCACGATGCGTTCCTGGGACAGATCGTCCAGTGACCCATAGGCTCGGTCATAGGCGGAGCCGGTGCGCACCACCCAGTGCATCGGATAACGGGTCAGCAACGCATTGCGCACGCTGTCCAGGCGCAGGATGTCGGTCTGGAAAATGATGTCCTGGTAGCCTTTTTCCAGCTGTGAGCAGAGGTTGCTCGCGGTGTCGGCCGACAGTTCGATTTCCAGGGCCGGGTAGCATTCCATCAGGCGTGTCACCAAGGGACTGAGCCAGGTGTGGATCACCGTATCCATCGCACCGATGCGGATCCGGCCGCGCACCTGGCGCGGATCCTTGATCACGGCTTTCATGCTTTGCAGGGTGTCCATGATGCGCTCGGCGTATTCCAGCACGCGCTGGCCTTCGGAGGTCAGCGACACCCCTTTGGAGTCGCGCACGAACAGGCGCACGCCCATTTCGTCTTCCAGGGCGGCGATCCGGCTGGAAATGGAGGCCTGGGTGGTGAACAGCTTTTCCGCGGTGAGGCGAAAGCTCTTCAGCCGGGCCACCCAGACGAAGGTTTCGAGAAACTTGATGTTCACTGGGGGCGGTTCCTTGGAACAGTCATGGGAGCATAGAAACAGTGGCGACGGGAGTAACCCCACCCTGTGGGAGCAAGGCTTGCCCGCGATGAAGATAACGCGGCCTCCCTAGGAACCGAGGCCTTTGCATCGCGAGCAAGCTTTGCTCCCATAGAGAAATCCCCTTGCCACAATTGCCTAGGCTGGCTTCATTTTCTTCACCGCTCCGGTATTAGCCAAGCAGCGGACTACCTCTAGCAATTCGTCCAAATCCGGCGTGTTATCAATAATCGCCTCGGGCCGGCACCATGGATAGTCCAACGTCGATACCCAGGCCATGATCATCGGCAGATCGGTCGCTGGCAGAGTCTTCATGTGTTCGATGGTGATGGTCAATCGCTCGACCCGTTGCGACTGCGGATCGAACTGCCAGTCGTACAGGCCACAACCGACACGCGCCTCGCCGCTGTTCTTGTCTGACATCGCCACCAGCCATTTGCACTGGAACGCCTCGGCGTTTGCCGGCGGAGGGGCGGCCAGGCAGAACGTGTAGACGTTTTCGAAGGTCTGGCCGAAGCGCCTGACCAGCACATCGCCAATGGCGGCACGGCCTTCAACGTGGTCGGGAAACGTGATGGCGCCGGTGTGCACGACCATGTCCAGGATAGCCGCCGCTGTAAAGGCCTGGTCCAGCAGGTGCGGGCGGTTGCCGTCCTTGGCTCGGATGTACTGTTGGATCGAGAACTGAGCGGTATTCATCGTGTATCCCTTCAAGTCGGAAAGCAGCCTCGTTCGAGGCCTACAAATCACTGTTCCATAAGTCCGTCACCAGCATGCAGCCCGGGGCGTGGGTGATGCACAGCGGTGGACGCGAGGCCTGCACCACCGATTGAGGCGTCACGCCGCAGGCCCAGAACACCGGGATCTCGTCCGCTTCCACCGGTACGGCATCGCCGTAGTCCGGCGTGTCCAGGGACTGAATACCGATCAGCGATGGATCGCCGATGTGCACCGGGGCGCCGTGGACATTGGGCATGCGCCCGGTAATCTGGATCGCCTGGATGGCTGCGGCGGCTTTCATCGGCCGCATGGTCACCACCATCTTGCCAGACAGGCGGGCGGTGGGTCGCGTGTCGATGTTGGTCTGGAACATCGCGACATTGCGCCCCAGTTCAATGTGTCGCAAACGGATGCCGGCCTCCTGCAAGGGTTGTTCGAAGGAGAACGAGCAACCGAGGGCGAAGGCCACCAGGTCGTCCTGCCACAGGTGTTCGATGTCCACCGGCGATTCGCTCAACTCGCCGTGGCGATAGACCCGGTATTGAGGCACTTCATGACGGATATCGATGGCGGCGCCCAGGTTGCGGAAGAACGGATCCCCTGGCTCGGTCACGTCAAGCACCGGGCAGGCCTGGCGGTTGAGGGTGCAGTAGCGCAGGAATTCATTGGCCCAGTCGCCGGGCAGAATCACGATATTGGCTTGCACGCGACCCTGGCCCAGGCCGCTGGTATGGCCCTGGTACTGGCCGTCGGCGATGCTTTGGCGCAGGACGAGAGGCGTGCATTGCTGCAGTTGTTCGAAGGACGTCATCACGGGGTCTCCAAGTGTTCGTTCGCTACTTTGAGAACACCGTGGTTGGGACGTCCAACAAGGAATATTGGTACCCCGCGACAACTAAAAGTTATTCGAGGGGCGGTTGGCTGTTCAGGCCGGAGGCGGCCACCATGCGTAACGGCCCAACATCGATGGCGTACTGGCTGACCACCTGGCGGCTCATCTGGACGATGCTCTCGATCAACTCCAGGCCGACGCCAGCGCGCCAGGACGCAACGACGTCCAATTGGGGCAGGGCGGTACCGGGTTCGAGCTGGATCAATTCGCCGCTGGCCAGGGGCTTGGCCACCAGTGCGGCCGGCAAGGCGCCGATGCCGAAGCCGTCACGAATCAGCCGGGTCATGGCCGATACCGAATTGACGCAACTGACCCGCGGCGCACTGACGCCATGGGCGTACAGCAGGTTGAGCACGTCCTGATGCGGTCGCGAATGCTTGACGAAGGTGATGATGCGTTCGCTGGCCATCTCCACCAACGACCCATAGGGTCGGGCATAGATCGACTGGCTCGCGGCGATCCAGTGCATGGGGTAGTGCCCCAGTTCCAGGTTGCGCACGCTTTCGTGGCGCACCAGATCGGTCTGGAACACGATGTCCAGGTAGCCTTTCTGCAATTGCTCACAGAGGTTGCGTGCGGCATCGGCGGTGATTTCGATTTCCACGGCGGGGAAGGCCTGCATCAGCATCGACATCAATGGGCTGAGCCAGGTATGGATCACCGTATCCATCACGCCGATGCGCACCAGGCCTTGCTGGGGGCTGCTGGTGTCCAGTGATTGCTTCAGCGCCCGTTGGACGTCGAGCATCTGTTGCGCGTAGTCGAGCACCTTGAGGCCTTCGGGTGTCAGCGAGACCCCGCGCGAATCTCGCACGAACAGGCGCAGGCCCAGTTCCTCTTCCAGCGAAGCGATCCGGCTGGAGATCGCCGCCTGGGTACTGAACATCTTCTCGGCGGTCAGGCTGAAGCTTTGCAGCCGGGCGACCCAGACGAAGGTTTCGAGGAATTTGAGGTTCATGAAGGTTCTCTGGAGACGTGTGGTTCTTATGATTGCAATTGTTACTCCAGATCGGGCCCCCGGGCGCATCAAATTTTCTTATGCCCGATCCGGCTTTTTTCCCGTTTGACGCTGCGCGGATCCGGCACCAAGAATCCGCTCCACGACGCAGCCCCACCGCGCCGATACCCCATGACAACAATAACGAGGCGTGCGCACAGCCCCTGGTGGGTTCGCTCGCGCCCATAAAAGGAGCGCGCCATGCGACATGCCACATTCCCTCGATGGACCTGCACCTCGGCGGGCACCTTGCTCGGCCTGAGCCTGATCGGCGTGCCGTGCGCCCAGGCTGATTTCATCGCCGACAGCAAAGGCAGCCTGGAGGCCCGCAACTTCTACTTCAACCGCGACTTTCGCCAGGAAGGGTCACGGGACAAGGCCGAGGAATGGGCCCAGGGCTTTCTGCTGCGGATGGAATCGGGATACACCGCCGGGACCGTGGGTTTCGGCCTCGATGCCTTGGGCATGGCCGGTTTCAAACTGGACTCCGGCGGCGGCACGGCCGGCACCAATCTGTTGCCAGCGGATTTGTCTGGCGGTTCCCAGGACCGTTATGGCGAATTGGGCCTGACCGCCAAGGTGCGCCTGTCCAATAGCACCTTGAAACTGGGGACGTTGCAGATCAAGGACCCAGCGGTGAGTTCCAACGACACGCGCCTGTTGCCGGGAACGTTCAAGGGTGGATTACTGAGCGTGCAGGAAATCGATCGCTTGAAGCTGACCGCTGGGCAACTCTCGCAGATCAACTTTGTCGACTCCACCGACTACCAGGACATGATCGCCAATCGCATCGGTGGCAGCAGTGACCAGTTCCGGTTCGCCGGGGCGGACTATCAGTTCCTGCCGAACCTCACGGCGCAATACCGCTATAGCCAGTTGCAAGACATCTACCAGCAAAACTACCTCGGGTTCGTCCACACCCTGGACCTGGGCGCAGGTCAGTCATTCAAGAGTGACGTGCGTTATTCCCGCAGCGCCGAAGACGGCAGCTTCCGCGATCTCGACAACCAGGCCTTCGGCGCCTTGTTCACCTACAGCCTGGCGGGCCATGCCGTCGGCCTGGGCTACCAGCGCATGAGCGGCGACGATCCGTTCCCCTACATCGGCCGCAGCGATCCGTACCTGGTCAACTTCGTGCAGATTGGCGACTTCGCCAACATCGACGAGCGTTCCTGGCAAGCGCGTTATGACTACAACTTCGCGGCCATTGGCGTGCCCGGCCTGACCTTCATGACTCGATACATCAGTGGCGACAACGTCCAACGCAGCGCCGCGGGCGAAGGCAAGGAATGGGAGCGCAACACGGACATTGCCTATGTGGTGCAAGACGGCACGTTGAAGGGGCTGGGCTTGAAATGGCGCAACGCGGCGGTGCGCTCGAATTTCGGTAACGACCTGGATGAGAATCGGCTGATCGTCAGCTATACGGTGGCGCTGTGGTAAAGATATTCCGGTAACACCAAAGGGGGTACCGTCGAGTCGCTAACGCCATGACGGGGATTGCTCGGCCACCATAAGCAATGACTGCGGCACCGGGCTTTGCGGGTGCTGCGGCTCCTGCAGGCCCACCAGTCGAAAACCAGCCATGTCCAAGGCATTGAGCCAACTGGACAGGGTGCGGAAGTACCACGGCATCGGCTGCCATTGGCCTTTGAACCCATCGAAGGTCTCTTCCCGCCAGCCGTCCTGATAATTGCCCGCCGCCACGGTCCAGGGATGCAATGTCTGGATCACCAGAGCACCGCCAGGGCTGAGTAGGGCGTTCATGGCGGCGAGCAGCGGGATGATGTCCTGATGCAACAGGGCGAAGTTGGCGCAGACCAGGTCGTACCCGCTGCCGACGTCCACCTTCGCCTCTACCAGCGCGTCATAGCTTGCCAGATGCACCGGCGAAGATCCCGACGCCCGGGCCGCATCGACCAAGGTCGCGTCGCCATCCACACCCACCGCCTCGACACCCCGTTCAGCCAGCGCCCGCAGCAACCAACCTTCGCCGCAGCCCAGGTCCAGCACGCGCTCGGGCTGACGGCTCAGTACCGTCAGCAGCATGGCCTGGTCGGTGACCGTCTGGCGGCTTTCGATGGCCCCCGTGCGGATGGCTTCGATCCAGGCTCGGGCATTGTGGTGCCAGCTTTGGAGGAGGGTGGTTTCGGAGAGCGACATCAATCCAGCTCCGGTAATAGGTCGAGTAAGCATAGGACAACGGCTGGCGCAGGGGCGCCGCAGGTCAAAGCGGTCGGTCAAGAAATAACAGGCGTGCCGCCAGCGCGGCCATGACCCCGGCAAAACCATAGGTGCCCAGGCGTCTTGAAATCCCACCGCTTGCCAGTTTTGCCCTGAGCTGTGCGGCGCCAACACCCAGCAGTGTATGGAAGACCAGTGCAATCAGTGCCAGCAAGGCTCCGAGGAAGATCAACTGCAGGCCCACGCCGCCGGCCTTGAGGTTGACGAACTGGGGCAGGAACACCATGAAGAACAGCAGCGCCTTGGGGTTCAAGAGGCTGTTGAGGGTGCCTCGGCAGAAGATTTTCCACAGCGAAGCCGCCTGGAGCTGGCTATCCTGCGTCGCTGCCGGCGTTTTCAGTGCTTGCCAGGCCAGCCACAGCAGATAACCGGCCCCGGCCAGGCGCAGCACGTCGAACGCTGGCGCCCAGCTCATGACCAGCGCGCCAATACCAGCGCTGACCATCAGCGTCATCAGCGCGTCCGAAAAGGCAATGCCGAGGGCGGCCGCGACGCCGGCACGCCAGCCGTGGGCCAAGGCATGGCTGGTGACAAAGGCCATGTTGGGCCCCGGAACGATCAGCAGAAGCACGACAGCGATCACGAACAGGTAGAGATTGGCGGTATCCGGCATGGGGATCACTCCGTGGAATGAGCCACGACAGTAAGCGAAGGGCGAGGAGGGCGTCAGTTACAGTCCGGGCTTATCTGATAGCAACAGTCGTCTCGCGATGAATCACGGTTGTCGCTAAACTGCGACCCCGAATTTCAGCAAGGAAGTCGATGGATGCGTTCGCTTGTCGGCAGTGTGCTTCTTTCCACGGCTCTGGCAGCCTCGGCCATGGCCGAGCCGCGGGCGTTTTCGGTGAACGATCGCAGCGGTCAGTACCTGATCGACGTGCTGTTCCCGGAGCCGCCGGAAGATCCACATCAGCTGGCACAAGGGTTCATTACCGTGCGCGACAGCAAAACCCTCGAAGTCCTGCAGCAATTGCAGACACCCGCCGGCAATGTGCCCGTGGACCGCAATGGTAAGGTCGGTAACTGGCTACTTGGCCCACAGAGCCTGTTGTACTTCGACGACTTCAACTTCGACGGACGCCAGGACTTGGCGATTCGCAACGGCAATGATCCCGAAGCGAGCTACAAGCCGACATTCGACGTCTACCTGCAGGAGCCGCAGAAAGCCCAATGGGTCCTCAACCCGGCCCTGACGAACCTGGCAAAGGAGGACAGCAAGGGCATGTTCTCCGTCAGTCCGCTGGACGGCATCCTGCTTTCGCAAACCGACCGCGACTGCTGCTGGACACGCGCCACCCACTGGAAAATGCGTGGCGACGAGTTGGTGCTGCTCTATTCGAGCACCGAGGAGCAAATCCAGCCCACCGAGCCAGGCGAAAACACCAGCATGCCCGGTGGCTACACGCTGCGCACCACGGGTGAATTGAAAGAAGGCCAGTGGCACGAACAATCGCGCCTGGAAGGTCCGGAAAAGGAGGATCCGGTGATCCTTGCCGGCACCCTCGACGCCAAGACCCCGGTAGAGCTCTGGTATCAGGCGCAAGGCGCCGTGATCATTGGCGAAGTGCGCTATACCCAGGCGGACAATAGCGAACCGATCAAACTGCTGGGCATTCGGGAAGACGCTGACGATGGCCTTATCAGCCTCCATGAATATGCCGGCGACGGTGTTCAAACGGGTACCTGGCGGATCTCCCGGGAAAACGTCGAACCCTATTTTTTCACCGGTACTTGGGTCAGCGATGCCAAGGGCGACGACAACCAGCGGGCTGTCCTGCTACATGACGAAGAACGGGAATTGGAGGCCGATAAAATCGACGATGTCGACGCTGACCAGCGCAGCGGCCATTACCGGATGCGTCAGGATGCCCTGGGGCATGACGCGGATCTGGACTTGAAGATCCTCCCGGACCACGACGCCAATGGGAAAGAAGTCGCCGAGTTCACCGTGACCACGAAGGACAGCATGACTGAGCATCACATCGTGCCGATGGACACCGACAACCTGATCATCGTGCGCGAGCCGCAAGCCAGCGAGAAGAATGGGCCGTATCACATTCAACTGGTGAAAGGCTTTGCGGTCATTGGCTACAACGCGGTGCCGGATTCACAGGACGGGCTGGCCGGGGTGTATTTGAAGCTGCGTTGAGCACCACAGCAGTCAATCGGACAGTAACCATCCCGGGTCCGTTACGGCAGCGACTAACGTTGGGTCCCTGTCGGTTCTATGACGCTTCGAATCAGTGAAGCGAACGTTCCGATGACCTCGTCTTCGCCATGCCGCCCCCGTACCAACGCGCCGGACAGGGCTTCTCCCGCGCCAACCAGGCCAATGCAGTATCGCTCGAGTTCGTCCGCTGACCACGTCGTATGGGGTTCGAGCACAGACATGAACATCTGTACGCAGTTATCCAGAAGCTCCTGGAACACCGCCGCCTTCTCCTCGCTGCCTGCCAGGGCTGCACCCACGGCATGGAATTCGTCGGTGTTATCCGCCGCACACTGAATGTAGGCGCTGGCCAGGACTTGGGCCGTCTCCTCCAGGCTGCGCGCAGTCTTGGACATGGCGTCACGGAAAGCGGTGACCCGCTCGGTATCGATCCACTTGTAGAGCTCGATCAACAGGCCCGAGCGGGTGCCGAAATGATCGTAGACCACAGGTTTGGATACACCGGCGCGCACGGCCAGATGCCCCAAGGTCAAGCGATCCGCGTCTTCCTCGCGCACGATCAATAACGCGGTATCGAGCAACTGTCGCCGCCGTTCGGCTTTCGAAAGCCGGCGGGGAGGGGAACTGATAGCGCTTTGCTCAATGTTTTTCTGCATGTTTTCGTTCCTGGTCGATAAAAAACTACCAATGGTAGGTTTGGGTGCGTCATGTTGTGTTAGCTTACCTACTGAAAGTAGGTTTAAACCAGAGACAAGGAGAACACACCATGTCAATTGATCCTATCTTGCTAATGGGCGGTTCTGGCGCCATTGGCCACCACACGGCCCGGGCGCTGCGCGCCGCTCATCCCGACGTCCCCCTGCTGATCGGTGGTCGCGACCTTGCCAAGGCTCAACGCGCCGCGGAGCACATTGGCGGGGCGCAGGGCGTGGTGATTGACTCTGCCGCCGACGACCTGGGCCTCGGCGATCACCCGCTCAGCGCCGTCGTGGTTTTTTATATGGACCACGCTATTGCCGGGTTGCGGTTTGCGCAAAAGCGCGGCGTGCCGCATCTCAGCATTTCCTCCGGTGTCTTCGAGATCGCACCGGAAATCGCGACGTATATGCATAGGCCTGACGCCTCGCCCATTGTTCTGGGTTACGAGTGGATGGCCGGCGCGACAACAGTATCGACACTGAGCATTGCCCAGGCATTCAGCCGAGTTCACGATATCCGTATCAACGCGCTGGTCGATGAGCAGGACACCGGCGGCCCGACCGTCGCCACCGACTTTGAACACTTGAACAAAATGCTGCCCGCCGCACTGACTCGCCGAGACGGTGTCTTCGTCTGGCGCGAAGGGGAGGAGTCCAAGGCAATTTTCCGCGCGGTGGATGGGACGCAAATCGAGGCTGGGGGCTTCTCGTCCATTGATGTCGTTGGCCTGGCGGCGGCGACGGGCGCACCGAATGTCCAGTTCAACATGGCCACCGCGGTGAGCTCAAGCCGACGCCAGGGTAGGCCGATGTCTACCGAGATCATCATCGAACTCGTTGGCGATGACCTCGAGGGCGAACCGCTGCATACACGTCATGCGGTCATCCACCCGGCAGGCGCTGCGCCCTTGACCGGTCTCAGCGTCGCTATGACCCTGGAACGGCTGCTCGGGTTGGACGGCCAGCCACCGACTCCGCCAGGGCTTTATTTTCCTTATCAACTGTTGGACGCCAGCGCGTATCTGGAGCGTCTGAAGGAGGAGGGCGGTGAGTTGCGCAAGTTGCAGGAGTCATGACCTGCGCGGTCCCGAGCCAGGCGGTCCTCGGTGGCTAGCGCTCAAGCAGCCCCCGAACCCGCTTGGCAATGGCAAGGCAAGAGGTCAACCCGGGCGATTCGATCCCGAACAGATTGATCAATCCCGGAACGTTGTGCAGCCGTTCACTGCTGATGAGAAAGTCGCTGGCAGGTTCGCCAAGTGCGGAAATTTTCGGGCGAATCCCGCTGTACCCGGGTTGCAAACTGTTGTCCGGTAAACCGGGCCAATAGCTGCGAATCGCTGAATAGAAGGCATCGGCCCGCGATGGATCGACCCGATAGTCCTCGGCCTCGACCCATTCGGTGTCCGGGCCGAAACGCGCTTGGCCGCCCAGGTCCAAGGTCATGTGAACCCCGAGGCCGGCGGCCTCCGGCGCGGGGTAGATGAGATGTGTGAAGGGCGCGCGCTTGGCCAGGCTGAAGTAGCTGCCTTTGCACAGGTAATCCCGGGGTACCGTTTGTTGCGCCAAGCCCTCCATGCGCCTGGCTAATGCAGGCGCTTTGAGGCCGGCCGCGTTGATCAGCAGGCGGCAGGACAGTGCCATCGGTGCCGGCCCTCCGACATTGAGAAGGAAACCCTCAGCGATGACCTGAGCGCTGATCAGGGGCGAGTGGAACGCGATGGTGGTGCCCGCCGCTTCAGCATCGCCCTGCAGCGCCAACATCAACCCATGTGAATCGACGATGCCGGTCGACGGCGAATACAACGCTGCAATGCATTCAAGGGCAGGTTCCAGCGCGAGGGCTTGCTCACGATCGAGCAGGCGTAGATCCTCCACGCCATTCACCCGTCCTCGCTCGAGCAAGACTTCCAGTTGGCGAACTTGCGCTTCATCCTTGGCGACGATCAGCTTTCCAGTTTTACGTGTGCTGACGCCATGGCTATCGCAGTAGGCATAAAGTGCAGGCCTGCCCTCGACGCACAACCGGGCCTTGAGGCTGCCGGGCGGGTAATAGATCCCGGCATGGATCACCTCCGAGTTACGCGAGCTTGTGCCGATACCAATCGCTTCTCCGGCTTCAATCACCAGCACTTCATGACCTGCCAGGGCCATTTCTCGCGCGACGGCAAGACCGACGACACCCGCACCCACGACTACGCAATCGATATCGACACTCACCGTCATGGCTCCTTTCAATTGCATCTCTGTGCTTATTCCTGACGCAACAGCACCCTGGTCACTCGACGCTCTTCAACCTCCATCACGGTCATGCTCCATCCTTGGCAACTGAGCGTGTCGCCAATGATCGGCAAGCGGTCCAGCAGGCTCATCACCAAACCAGCCAGCGTCTGGTAATCCTCTGTCGCTTTCGCCTGGAAGCCGATGTGTTCGCGGACCTGACTGAGATTCAGGGCGCCGCCGACCAGGAACCCGTCTTGCTGGGGAACGATATTCGGGCCTTCGATTTCACTGGCGTCCGGCAGTTCACCTGCAATGGATTCCAGGATGTCAGTCATGGTGAGGAGGCCGACGAAGTCACCGAACTCGTTCACCACGAACGCGATGTGGGTCGACTCTTTACGCATTTGCTCCAGTGCATTGAGGATCGTGAAGCTGTCGAGCAGGTTGATGGCTTTGCGCGCCATGACTTCCAGGTTCGGCTGATTGCCCGCCAGTATTTCCTTGAGCAGTTCTTTCTTATGGACAAAGCCTAGCGGCTCATCCACGCGCCCTTCGCGGATCAACGGCAAGCGCGAATAAGAAGAGTGCATCAGCGCCGTACGGATGTCTTGCGGAGCGTCTGCCAAGTCGAGGTGGTCAATTTGCGCACGAGGCGTCATCACGCTGCGTATAGGGCGCTCGGCCAATTGCAGCACGCCACTGATCATGACCCGTTCGCGCCGATGGAAAACCTGCTCCGGTTCATCGCCTTCCAGCATGTCGGCGATTTCCTCGCCGACTTCATCGGGCCCCAGCTTTTGACCGCCCAGCAGGCGCAACACCGCATGGGCGGTACGCTCGCGCATCGGCCGAAGACCTTGCAGGCTTTTCTTGCGGCGCGAGCGTGCCAGCTGGTTGAACAGTTCGATCAGGATCGAGAAACCAATCGCGGCGTACAAGTAGCCTTTCGGGATGTGGAAGCCCAGGCCTTCGGCCGTGAGGCTGAAACCGATCATCATCAGGAAGCCCAAGCACAGCATGATGACGGTAGGGTGGCCGTTGACGAATTTCGTCAGCGGCTTGCTCGCGATCATCATCAAGCCGATCGAGAACATCACCGCGATCATCATGACCGACAGGTGCTCCACCATCCCCACGGCCGTGATCACCGCATCCAGGGAAAAGACCGCGTCGAGCACCACAATCTGCGCAACGATAGGCCAGAACATCGCATAGGCAGCATTGCCGGAACGTTGCGCCACGTGGCCCTCGAGTCGCTCATGCAACTCCATGGTCGCCTTGAACAACAGGAACACACCACCGAACAGCATGATCAAATCCCGACCCGAGAACGTCTTGCCGAAGACCTCGAACAGCGGGTTGGTCAACGTTACCATCCAGGAGATGCTGGCAAGAAGGCCAAGACGCATCAGCAACGCCAGGGACAGGCCGATGATGCGAGCACGGTCGCGCTGCTCGGGCGGAAGTTTGTCGGCCAGGATGGCGATGAATACCAGGTTATCGATGCCGAGCACCAGCTCCAGCACGATCAATGTCAGCAGGCCCAGCCATGCCGTGGGGTCAACGATCCATTCCATGGATTATTCTCTCCCTCGGACGGTCAATGCGAGGGACCGGTGCTGCGCTGGGACACAAGAGAGAAAACGATTGCTTGAAAGGCGACTGGGAGGTTCCTGGAGGGTGTTCATACAGACCTGGAAATGATTGGGGAAGAAATCCTACAACGGTTTCCAATACTTCATACGAGACTATTTATTACAGGATCTGACAAGGGGGATTGATGAGAACGGTGCGTCGACATGTCTCCTTGGAGACATCGGCAGCCTGGTGTCCAGGAAGCTTTTGTCAATTAACGAAGTTCAGTGCCGCTGTCACGTATGGAAGTTTAACCCGTGGCTGGCAGGTCCTCGTCAGCATGCTGAACCGGCCTCAAAGCGTGAGCCAGTCGTTCAAAAGGCGCCGCATTTACCGTCGTGGCCGACAGCGGTAGCGCAGCAAAAAAGCCTGCACAGGGCGTCACCTGGGCTGATCATTGAATACACATAATGTATATTATGTTAAACGATATGCTTGTCCCGAACTCCGCTACATTGCCGCCCTCACAAAGCCTGACGTCTATAAGGCGTTCGCCATGGTCTTGGCCTGAAATCTACTGCAGCCAGATGACCGTTGAGACCGATGGCTGGATGCTCACGTTCTACATCTTAAAGCTAGAAAACCGTGGTACAACCTCTGCTTCAAACCTCATCAAGGCACGCTATTCATGAAAGAGCTATGGACAGCATCTGAAGTCCTTGAGCGTCTGAGCCATAACAAAGACGCTTTGCGGGCCGCAGTCGAAGAATTAGCCAAATGGGTTGGTGATTCAGGAGCTACCAGCCTGAAGCCCTAGTCTGACGAAGCGCCAACAGCTGAAGAACAGCAGCCACGGTGAGGATTGTTTCTACTCGTTCTTACGGGATTTTTTCCGGCCACACTACAGGTGACTCCAACCATGAATTTCGCAAACATTGATTCTCCGGAGCAGCTTGAGGCACTCGGTACGGTCGAAGAGGTAAGGCTCGCCCTTGAACAGTTCGCTAGCCCATTCAAGGTTCAAGCACAGAGCTATGAGGAGCTGATGCCCTATATTATGAGAGTACAGCCCTGGGGCAACCCCCACTCTGGTCACTTTGTCAGCCGACAGGCTGAGGTCATTTTCTTCCTGACCATGCTTACTGGAAAGACCAGGAATGACTTCCTTGAAGTCAAAGATGAGTACTTCCGTGATCATGAGGCTGCCAAGCGATGGTTCAGAAGACTGGCCAACATAGTGCATCCCGATAAGACCAATGGTGACAGCGAAGCCTTTAAGGCACTCACGAAACTGTACGAGGAAATAACCTACGTGGGAGCTGATGACGATGAGTGATAATAACAATAAATCCCCAGTCATTTTCCCGGTATCGGCCTTGAATCTTAATCTTCCAGAACCATCAGATCTGGTCGATCCGAAAGCAGCCACACGTATTCAAAAAGCAGTAAAGACTCATGTTGTCTATACGCCTGAAGGCGAGCTATTGATCAACAAAAATTGCCTCAAGACGCTACTTCAGACAGATCAGGCTGGCGCCAACTATGCGCTGTCGCGAACATTAGAACAGTCCCCAGGCGCAGCATTCTCCTGAGGCAATCGCCAACAAAGCCGGCGGATTTCGCCGCTTGCTGAGTGTCCAGCTGCCTACGCGTCGCGGTCAGCTCAGTTTTCAGGTTGGCGATCTGCGTCTCGAACCCTACACGCTCTAAATCAAAGGCGGATCGGGACTGTTCGATCGACTCGTTACCCTCCTCCCAGTTCCACGCGCACGGCATCGATACTTGGATACGTTCCCTTCACGAGCAGAGACTGCCTCGCTTTTTGCACGACTACTTTGTTTATGCCGCCAGGAGCCGGCCGCTACGCGGTGAAGCTTTTTATCTTGCCAGGGCCTTTTACGTGACGCCCGAGTCAACTCCTGTAGGCTAGGAGCCAGATGGAATGAAGTGCTTGGGGGCTGAAGACTTAACGGATGAAGGTCGTGTTGGTTCTGTCTACAAACCCGCGCAGCTTATCGGCAACCGTCTCCAACTCGGCCTGGAGCCCTGGCCCTCTTGGGATAAATCGTTTTCTAAAAGCAGTGACTTGTTTGTCCAAGGTGTTAGCAGTTGAAGGAAACGTGGCGGCGAACAACTTGAATGTGGTCACTGCGTCCAAGCCAATTGGGCCTTGCTGTGCAGTAAAAGGTACGGCGTATTGCTCAACGGCAAGGCCAAACCTTCTATTCGAGCTCGCGATGACGGGCGCCAACATTACCCATGCGTGCGGTAGATCTTTCAGGGATTTTTTATTGATGACATGATCCGCATCCAGTGTCGAGTCAAATGGCTTGAGCAGGTGGCTGTCTTTAATGGCGGCCTGTTCAGAGGAAGAAGCAATCTGACAGCGCTCGGCCATGGCTCTGAAAATTTTAACCAGCTTCGCGCGGCGACCTGGGGATACTTTTTTACGGATGGCACCCGCTTCCACAGAAGCTGCGACTCGCTCGTAAACAATCGCAGCACGCCCCTGCACTTCAAATAGCTTTCGATCATCGCGTAGGTAATTCAACCAAGCCAGCAGTGCCACTCTGTATTTTGACGACGTGGCTTTGACCCAGATAAATGAGCTGCCTCTCAAGTTAAACGAGCTATTGTCCACGCCATGCGTCATGAACGCAGGATTTGATGGGGTGCCAACAGACACTTTGGTCAGCCCGTTTAATTTTGCCCATTTAAAAAACTGCTTGGTGGTACTGAAGGCCCCAGGAAGCGCACCGAATGAATCACCCTCCTCCACCGCCACCTGAACGGAAGTCTGAAAGTTTAAATAACAATAGGCGTGATGATCCCACCTACCTCCATTCGCCAAGGCCACGCTCTCCATAAACTCAACCAGGGACTGCGTTAGTACAGATGCCATGTAGATATATCACCTAATTTGTTTAGCTTGAGGTGAATATATGCCAAATTTGATGAAATGCCTATAGCCACAATCGGCATTCAATGGGTGCCTTCCAAGAGCAATGCATCTAAGCATGCCAGCAGCATACTTAGTATATTAGCATTATCCGCCAAAACAGCGTGGGCGCTTGCCCTAGATGCGTTTATATTGGCCATATTTAAATCAGGAGTTCAGGGTGAGATGTAACAGTGTTCACACAAGACTGCCCATACGAGGATATTTGGTGCTTCCAGTTCGAAAGAACCTCATGCAATTTGCAGACATGACTTGCGCCAGGTAAACGCCACTCATCATGGACAGAGTCGCAATGGCAGTCCTTTCTCCAGGTCTGTCGATGCGTTTTCCCGGCGGTGGTTCGTGAGTAGACCGGTTAGTTTATCGGGGGTACATGAATGACTGATCCGTCCACACGATGTTTAAGTATGCCATAAACCCACCCCCACCCTTGATGGCTCAACGCTATCTGTCGATAATCCCCCCTTCAAAAAAAGCACATAAGGATTTGCTGTGAAGAAGCTCTACCTGGCTCTACCGTTCTGCGCATTGCTGCTCCAGGGCTGCGGCGTGACCATGACCCGCTATGAACCCAATTTCCAGAACGTTCAGCAGCTCAAGAAAAATGAGCCTATGCAGCCCCTGCGCGAGACGCAAGTGAATGCCGATACGGGCCAAGGGTCGCTGATCGTGCGCCTGAACCCGATTTCTTCGCCTGTGGGCAGCGTTCCACTGCACATCCAGGCTGCGATAAACGATGAGCTCCGTCAGGCGGGTCTGTTGGATCCTCGTGCCGATCGGCAGCTGCAGGTTCAGTTGGTCAAGAGCCAGCTCACCGCCGGCGTGGGCACTGGGCACGGCGAACTGGCTGCACGCTTCACCCTGCGTAAAGGTGATCAGGTCCTGTACGAAACCACTAAAGACGTGCAGCGTGAGTGGGACAGTAGCTTCTTCGGTCCGATCGCCATTCCGGCGGCGGCTAACAACTACAATCCTATGCTGCAAGATCTGCTCAAGAGCTTGTACAACGACCCACAGTTCACTCAAGCGTTGAAGTGATCAAAAAAAAGAGCCGCGACTGCGGCTCTTTTTC
Organism: Pseudomonas sp. NFACC13-1; assembly: GCF_900104425.1. Classification (NCBI taxonomy): domain Bacteria; kingdom Pseudomonadati; phylum Pseudomonadota; class Gammaproteobacteria; order Pseudomonadales; family Pseudomonadaceae; genus Pseudomonas; species Pseudomonas sp. NFACC13-1. Next base: position 164,519 of record NZ_FMXV01000005.1, read on the forward strand.
TATCGGTCTCAACCCCGTGGGATGTGGGTATCGACAGCGGAATATTTCATGCGGTTGTTGTCGACCCAGTTTTTCAGCAGCGCATTGACCTGGCGATTGAAGGTGTCGGTGACGGCAGCCTTGGGGGTGTTACCCGCCAGCGGCAGGAACCAGATACCCATCCAAGTGTTGACCGCGTCATGATTGCTGGTCTTGCCCAACGGCTGGCCCTGATTGTCCAAAGTTTCCAGGCTCACGGTGTACTGGTCGGTTGCCAGCGCAGGAATGACCGTGAACGTGAGGCCGCTGATAAACGCCCAGACCATTTGCCCACCGCCTGGCGCATGGTTGTAGACCTTCAGGCGAAGGCTGTAGTCGCCGGGTTGCTTCTGGAATTCGTCGAACACTACACGCCCGAAAAGCCCTGATTCATCGAAGGCTCGCTTCAGATCGGGCTTGAGCATGTCACGGGCCTGAGGCACCTCGGTGGCTTTGGCATTGTCGGGTTCGCCCTGATAGAAATCGAAGTCGACATAGACGTTCGGTTTGTTCGAATAGCTGGCCATTGAAGGCAGATTCACGGGGGCGACTTCATCTTTGGTGAAACTGGCGCATCCACTGAGGCTCAAGGCCAAGGCAAGGCCTATGGCTTTTCCAAATTGCATATCGACTTCCTTGCTTAATGTATTGATACCGCTCACAGAGAGGGGGACGAATTCTAGCGATATTCGCTTGAAATCAAAAGGCCATCATTCCCTGCCCTCGCCTGCGTTTTTCCATTGACGAGGTTGAGGGATGAGCTGGAGCGACCGAGCGCGTTCGGCCTGCTGAAGGGGCGCGACTCGCGATCAGCCGCTAAACAGTCGGTACTCGGCGTAGCGAAGCACGCTGGACAGGCATCTTCTGCCAAGCCAGATGCGCCTGAACAATGGCGACCGCCTCCAGCACTTTATGCGCCCAGCCGTCATCTTCCGGATGCACCACGACAACGCGAAAGCCATGGTCATCACCTTCAATCTGCACGCCCTCGGAATCATCGACGTGCAAATCGATATCGAACGCCGGCGGATATTTCGAGGGGGCATTCGACAGCCCATGGTCCGTTAGCGCCTGATTGTGCAGCACGCTGTTGACCACACCGTCGACGCGGATGCCGTAGAGCAACAGCCAACGCCGGATGTAGGACGGCGTGCGGCCGGACGACGTATAGACCCAGATGCTGCAATCCTGGCGGCGCAGCTCTCGGATCAGGGCGCGTGTCCCCCTGCGCAATGGCTCACCCAGCCAGCGATGAACACAGTCCGGCAATCGGCTTTGTTCGACTTCGCAGTGGTGGAGTTGGCAGGCGAGCGTGTCATCGATATCAAACGAAATGCGTATGCGCTGCCGCCTGGACATCTGCATCGGGATCGCCCAGCGGATGGCCTGCCCTGCCCGGCTGCCGAAGGTTTTGCATTTGGCGAGCGCTGAATTCCCGCTCATCAATGGCCACCCTGAGAGAGGGGCAATGACTTGCCCTTGAGGAAGAACTTCATCGGGTCAGGCGCTTGTTCTTCCAGGAAGGCTGCGTATTTTTTCTTGATCTTGGGCAGTTCGTACAACGCCTTGACTCCATGTTTGGCAGAGTTGCGTATAACCGATGACGGGTTGAAATAGCCTTTGGCGTTTTCCAGCGTCAACACGAAAGGCGGCAAGCCCGCGCGCATGAGCAGGTAGCTGACGATGAGCGACCCACTGCGGTTGTTCCCTTCAATGAACAACTGCGGCTTGCTGAGAATGCGTACATAGACGCCGGCCGCACGCTTCCAGACGGATTCGCTGCGGTACGCGCAATACCAATTGAACAAGTCCTTGATGCCTCCCTCAACGTTGTTGAAGAAATGCGCCTCGGTCGCGGCCAGGTGCTGGGCGTATTCCAGGCGGCGCGTCGGGTCTCGGCCACAAAGCACTGTGGCGTTGATCTCGAGCATCAGGTTCAGGTGCTGAAGGTCGAACAGATCGACGCCGCGGGCAACATAGTCGTCAATCAATGCGTAGCCTTCAAGCACATTCTGCAGTACTTCGTCGGTCAAGGGATCGCGTGGCTCCGTGAAGTGCCGGCTGAGCTCGGCGAAGCGGTGTTGCACTTCGCGCAGTGCATGTTCAATCGCAGGCAAATCAAGGCGATGCGTAGCAGGCATTGGTGCTCCTTGGAAACGCTTGGTAAATGTCTACCGGATGCCCGCCAAATCCATTTGGCTTCTGCAGGTATGCGGCCTTGACCGGATGTGTGACTCAGCTGAACTTGCCGCTGATGTAATCGCCGGTCATCTGTTCACGTGGGTTGTCGAAAATCTGCGTCGTCGGGCCCATTTCAACCAGATAGCCAGTACGGGTGCCCTGGGAAATATCCACCGAGAAGAACGCAGTGGTGTCAGCGACACGGATGGCTTGCTGCATGTTGTGGGTGACCAGCGCGATGGTGTAATCCTTCTTCAACTCGACCATCAATTCCTCGACCCGCCGGGTAGCGATCGGGTCGAGTGCCGAACACGGCTCATCCAGCAGCAGGACTTCCGGCTCGGTGGCGATGGCGCGGGCGATGCACAGGCGTTGTTGCTGGCCGCCGGAGAGCGACAGGCCGCTGACCTTGAGCTTGTCCTTGACTTCATCCCACAGGGCGGCGCCTTGCAGCGCATGCTTGACCCGATCGCCTATATCGCCTTTGTAGCGGTTGAGGCGCAGGCCAAACGCGACGTTGTCGAAGATGCTCATCGAGAACGGGTTCGGCTGTTGGAACACCATGCCGATATAACGGCGCACGACCACCGGATCAACGCCCTTGCCATAGACATCTTGCCCAAGGAAATGCACGTGGCCTTCGAAACGGAAACCTTTCACCAGATCGTTCATCCGGTTGAGGCTGCGCAGCACGGTACTCTTGCCGCAGCCGGATGGCCCGATGAAACCGGTGATCTTGTTTTTCTCGATCGGCACATGGCTGTCACGCACCGCCATGAAGTTGCCGTAGAAAATCTTGTCCAGTTTGCAGTCCATGACTACAGGCGCCTGGGTGACAAACGGAGCGGCTATTTGCGCAGTGGATACGTTCAAGATCAGATGCTCCCGTTCTTAATACTTGGGCTTGCCGAAGATACGGCTGATGATATTCACGACCAGCACGATCATCACCAGCACCAGTGAGGCCGCCCATGCGAGCTCTAGCTGGTTGTCGAACGGCATGCCGGAGAAGTTGTAGATCAACACGGCAAGCGATGCCGTCGGGTTCATGACCTCGAGGCTGCCTTGGTGGTAGATCCAGTAGTTGCTGAACAGCGCGGTAAACAACAGCGGCGCTGTTTCGCCCGCGGCCCGTGCCACCGCCAGCATGACGCCGGTCAGGATCGCCGGCATGCCGGTGGGCAAGACGATTTTCCAGATCACCTGCGAGCGGGTGCAGCCCATGCCATAGGCGGCATCCTTCATGATCTTGGGCACCATCCGCATCGACTCTTCCGCCGTCAGTACGACGATAGGCAGCATCAGGACTGCCAGCGCTACGCCACCGGCCGGTGCCGAATAAGTGCCGGTGGTCATCACCACCAGGGCGTAAGCGAACACCCCGGCCAGAATCGATGGCAGCCCCGTGAGCATCTTGGCGGCAAAGCGCGCCGCGTTCGCCAGCTTGCTGTCCGGCCCCAGTTCAGCCAGGAAAATCGCGGCCATGATGCCGACCGGCACCGCGATTGCCGCCGCGATACCCACCATCACAAAGGTACCTGCCATTGCGTTGCCGAAGCCCCCGCCCATCTCGAAGCCAGTCGGCGGCAGTTCGGTGAACACTTCCAGGTTCAGCCGAGCACCGCCGCGGGTGATCAGCATGTAGAGCACGGAAATCAACGGCACGCTGGCCAGCAGCGCCCCGCCCCAGACCAGGGTGGTCAGGATCAGGCTGCGCAGGGCGCGGCCCTCGAACTTGCGCTGCAGGCTGGGCATTGCGCCTGCCGGAGCCGTCAAGTCTGTTGCAGCAGTCAGGTCGGTCATCACTTATTACCCCGTTGGGCGTACATCATGATCAAGGAGCCGAAGACGTTCACGATCAAGGTGATCAACATCAGCACCAGTGCGGCATACATCAACACCTCGATCTCGTTCGGCCCGGCTTCGGGGAAGTTAAGGGCCAGCAAGGCCGCCAGGGTGTTGGCCGGTGCGAACAGCGAAAGGGAAATGTTATTCGCGTTGCCTACCAGCATGGCCAGCGCCATCGTTTCACCCAGCGCGCGCCCCAGGCCAAGTACCAGAGAACCGAAAATGCCCGTGGCGGCCGACGGCACCATCACCTTGAGAATCGCTTCCCAGTGAGTGGTCCCCATGCCGTAGGCGGCCTGCTTGGTTTTCATCGGTACGCCCGTGAGCGCATCCTGCGAAACAGCGGCAATGGTTGGAAGAATCATGATGGCGAGCACCAACGCCGCAGGAAGCAGCCCCGGCCCGCTCAAGGATGTGCCGAAAAATGGCACCCAGCCGAGTTCGCTGTTCAACCAGGTGGTCAGTGGCCGAATCGCCGGGATCACTACATAGATCCCCCACAGGCCGTAGACGACGCTGGGGATGGCCGCGAGTAATTCGACAATGGTCCGGAAAATGGCGGCGAGCTTGGGAGGCAGGAAGTCCTGGGTCAGGAAAATCGCCATGCTGACGCCGAAAAAGCCCGCGATCAGCAATGCGATGAAGGCACTGTAGAGCGTGCCCCAGATTGCCGGCAAGATGCCGTATTTACCCTGGTTCACGTCCCACACGGTGCCTAGGAGCACATCGAACCCGTGTTTCTCCATGCCAGGCAGCGCCTTGCGTCCCACTTCGAACACGAGGGCAAATACCAACGCCAGAACCAGAATGACCCCAATACGCGCAAGCGCACGAAAGGTGCGATCAACCAGGAAGTCCTTCGCGGACGGTGGTTGGCAGGCAGAATCTGGATTAACCGGTACGACAAAGGGTTTGTTCATTGGCTAAGTCCGGAACAGGGGGGAAACTCTCCCGGCATGGCTGACAGCACACACCGGGAGAGGCCTCAGGCGTTACTGGATGTTGGCGGACGCTTTGCGAACCTGCTCGACAACCGACTGCGGCAACGGGATGTAACCCATCGAATCGGCAATTTTCTGCCCTTCGGTCAGGCTGTATTCGACCATTTCACGCATGGCCTTGGCCTTGGCCGGGTTGCCGTTGTTCTTGCGGAAAATCATCCAGGTGTAGGACGTGATCGGGTACGACTTGGCGCCGTCTGGATCAGGCAACCAGGACACCAGGCTATCCGGCATTTTCACCGCTGCCAGAGCCTCGGCACCACTCTCGGCGTTTGGCACGACATAGTGGCCAGCCTTGTTCTGCAACTGGGCAAAGTCAACCTTGGCAAGTTTGGCGAAACCGTATTCGATGTAACCAATCGCGCCCGGGGTCTGGCGCACAGTAGCGGTCACGCCATCGTTCTTCGGCGACTTGATGAACTTGTCACTGGCCGGCCAGTTGACGGTGTTGCCCTCCCCCAGCGCCTGCTTGAACTCCGGATTGATGGTTGCCAAGTGCTTGGTGAATACCGCGGTCGTACCGCTGGAATCCGCACGCACCACCACCGTGATCGGCGTATCGGACAGTTTCAGGTCCGGGTTGGCGGCGACGATCTGCGGATCGTTCCAGCGGGTGATCTTGCCCAGGAAAATGTTGGAGTACACATCGCGTGGCAATTTCAAGCCTTTAGGGTTGCCCGGCAGGTTATAGGCCAGCACGATTTCCCCAGCGGTCATCGGCAGCAACTGCACGCCTTCGGCAACCTTGGCGATATCTTCGTCTTTCATTGCCGAGTCACTGGCGGCGAAATCAACGGTTTTATTCAGAAAGTCCTGTACACCCGCGCCACTGCCCTTGGATTGGTAATCCACAGTGACACCTTCGGATTTCTTGCTGAAATCCTTGAACCAGGTCAGGTAGATCGGCGCGGGGAAACTCGCGCCAGAACCCGTCAGACGGACGCTTTCTGCAGCGAATGTCGCCGAAGTGGCACCAAGAGAAAGCGTAACGGCGAGCGCAACAGACTTCATCAAACTTTTCATTGAAAGAAATTCCTTGTGATGACGGGCTGGGGAACTCTGCAACAGTCGTGTTACGTTTTTATGAAGATCGAATGGCAAGGGAGCAAATGTCCCCTTTTTGTGCCGCCGCACCGACACGAAAAGCTCGTGCACACGCACGCACCGGCGTTTTGCAGAGCCTGAAGAAGTGGAAGTCATATCGCCGATTGATCGGATCGCGACGCTGAGGCGCATTGATGCCGGCAGCGCTGGGGCTGCTTGCAGGTCCTAAGGACCCGTTCGAGGGGTTGCCGTCATGGACGGCTAGTGCTGGGACGTATCAGTGACGCAACAACCTGCGCAGCGGGACCCCATCCTTGAGCACGGGGGATTTGATGACGATATAACTGAAGTACTTGGAAATGCCGATGTTCTTGTCCAGCAACCCTTCGATCACTTCCTGGTAATGCTGGATGCTGCACGTCATGAAGCGCACCAGGTAATCGTAACCGCCGCTGATCAAATGGCACTCCAGCACCTCATCGACCAAGCGAATATTGGATTCGAACTTGGCGAAGTCTTCCCGCTTGTGGTCGCTGAGGGTGATTTCAGTGAAGACCGTGACCGAGTCAGTGATCTTGGCCAGGTTGAGATGAGCCCTGTAGCCGGAAATATAACCGGCCGACTCGAGCCGCTTGACTCGCTGCAGGCAGGGGCTGGATGACAGGCCCACGGCATCGGCGAGACTGACGTTGGTCATTCGACCGTCCTTTTGAAGTTCAACAAGGATACTGATATCAATTCGGTCTAGTTTTATTAAACCTTCCATCGGGTACCCCTCGGTTGTCTTCAGGTTGACAGTGGTTTTAGCAAATTCAACGTCGCAAAGATAGCTGATGCTGAGCGACGAGGTCGGCCATGCTGGTGATGTAGAAATCGGCGGAATATGCTTGATTATCAGGCTCATGGCCACGGCGGATCAGGCACAAGCCCGCCGATTTTGGCGGGCGCGCGGGCGGCCTGGACACTTGCATGATGGTTTCAGGCTTGAGCTTGTTCGCCAGCAACCATGCCTCGTCCTCCAATGGATTGTTGGCGCGAGAATGCAGGTCCTCGGGGGGAATTCCCAGGCGCTCGCAGAGCGGGTCACGATCCTCGGCATCACGATCGCAGTACACCAGCAGCCGGTAGAATTTGCGCAGGTACAACATGGCACCGGGCGCGTCCTCGAACAGCGACCAGTTGCAGGCCGAACGGGCAAAGCTCATGCCCTCCTCCCAACTGACCTTGAGCCCCAGGCGCTCTGCCAGTTGACGATGGGCGAAGCACAATAAACCACTGAAGCCCAGTTCGGAAAAACGCGGATAGAGCCCGCGCACCGTCTCGTCGAACTCAGCCAGCACCGCTTCCCTGCCTGGCACGTCCGGATGGTTGTCGAGCAAAGGTTGCAGGGCCGTCCAGACACCGGAATCCCGATCGACCAGGACTTCGTCGCAATCGATCAGCAGCGCACGATAATCAGTCAGGTGCATGTGTGTCGCCTCCCATGATGCATTCATCCATCCATATGCGCTAAATGCTTTCGGTCGGCCCGTCACTACAGCGGGCCGACCGAGGCCTGAGATTAATCCAACACGCGGAGCAATGCTGCTTCAAGGATGGCCAGTGCTTCGTCGATCTGACTTTCTTCGGTGACCAGGGGCGCCAGGAAGCGCAGGACATTTCGGTACACCCCGCATTTGATCACCAACAGCCCGCCTACCCTGGTCTGGTCGATCAGTTGTTGGGTGAGTTCGGCATCGGGGCTGCGGGCCTCATCGTTCTTGATCAATTCGATGGCCAGCATGAAGCCGGTACCGCGCACGTCACCGATGCGCGGGTGACGTGCCTGCAAGCGCAGCAGCCCCTGACGCAGCCGCTCCCCCAGGACCTGGCCACGCTCGAGCAACTGCTCCTGTTCGTAAGCGTCGATCACCGCCAGCGCCGCGGCACAGGACAAGGCGTTGCCGCCATAGGTGCCGCCAAGACCACCGGGCAATGGTGCGTCCATGATGTGCGCACGCCCCACCACGCCCGAAATGGGCAAGCCACCTGCCAGGCTCTTGGCGACAGTGACCAGGTCCGGCTGAATGCCGGCGTGCTGAAAACCGAACCACTTGCCGGTACGGCCGAAGCCGGTCTGGATTTCATCGAGAATGAGCACGATGCCGTGTTGCTCGGTCAGGGTCCGCAGCGCCTGGAGAAATTCGGGCGGTGCGCAAAGGAAGCCGCCGTCGCCCTGCACCGGCTCGATGATGATCGCCGCGACTCGATCCGGAGCGACTTGGGTCGCCAGCAACTCATTCAGGGCCTGCAACGCCATGTCGCTGCTGAAACCGCGATAGGCATTCGGGTATGGGGTGTGGAAGACCTCCGGTGCGAAGGGCCCGAAGTTCTGCTTGTAGGGCTGGCTCATGCCTGTCAGCGTCGTACCCAGCAAGGTCCGCCCATGAAAGCCGCCACGAAAGGAAATGACGGCGGGACGATTGGTATGGGCGCGGGCGATCTTCACCGCGTTCTCCACCGCCTCCGCGCCAGAGGTGAACAGCGCCGCCTTGTAGGCTTGCTGACCACCCACCAACCCGCACAGGCGCTTGACCAGGTCGAGATAGGGCTTGTAGGCCACCACCTGGAAGCAAGCATGGCTGACCTTTTGCAATTGGGCCTGCACGGCCGCGACTACCTTCGGATGATTGTGACCGATGTTCAAGACGCCAATGCCGCCGACGAAATCCAGGTAGCGCGCCCCGTCCACGTCCCACACTTCAGCCCCCTGGGCCCGGTCGATGACCAGCGGATGTGCGGTGACCAGACCCCGAGGCACGAATTGATCGCGTTGATGGAGCAAGCTTGGGGTTTCTTCGACTTTACTGTTCATGGCATCTCCCACAGTGAACCGGGCAACCGGGAAACGGCTGCGATGTGCTCCACAGGTTAAGCGTTCGACGCGATTGTCTAAGCCGAACTTGGCCTCTGGGAAATTCGGATCGACTGTTTTCACCCCGGCAAACAGCAGATTCCTTCAGCCGCCTCCAGCCCGATGGAATCTGCCGGCAGACGCCCCATACAACGCAGCGATGTGTGATTACGCAGGCTCTTTTGATACATCCTGCTTTGCCACTCGGGCATGCTGGAGGTTCCCTATCCAGTACGAGAACTGACCCATGGCCCTGCTTTACAAAGCCGATCCGGTACGCGGCGAACAATGGAAGCGTCTATTCGCCGAGCACGCGCCGGATATCGAATGGCGTGCCTGGCCGGACATCGGCGATCCGAAGGATATTCGCTACCTCGCCGCCTGGCAGGCACCGGACGACCTCGAAACACGGCTGCCAAACCTGGAGGTGCTGTTCGCCTTGTCGGCCGGGGTCGACCAGCTTGACCTCGATCGCCTGCCCACGTCCCTACCCGTGGTCCGGTTACTCGACCCCGGCATCACCCGGGGCATGTGCGAGTACGCCAGTTTCGCCGTGCTCAGCCTGCACCGGGACATGCTCCGTTATCGCCAGCAACAGGTCGCCCGGTGCTGGCAGGCGCACTTGCTGCAGCCGGCGGCCCAGCGTCGGGTCGGTGTCATGGGGCTAGGCATGCAGGCCCAGCAGATCCTGGCCACCTTGCAAACCTTTGGCTTCGCCTTATCAGGTTGGGCACGCAGCGAACACCGCATCGCCGGGGTGGATTGCTTTGCCGGTGACGAACAGCTCCCGGCGTTCCTCGGCCAATGCGACATCGTGCTGTGTGTCTTGCCATTGACCGAGCAGACCAGAGGAATTCTCAACCGCCAGTTGTTCCAACATCTGCCCAAGGGGGCTGCCCTGGTCAACATGGGCCGTGGCGGGCACTTGATAGAAGAGGATCTGCTCGAGGCTCTGGCCAGCGGCCAGCTCAGTGCCGCGGTACTCGACGTATTGCAACAGGAACCGGCCGCGCCGGATCACCCGTTCTGGCAGCATCCGCAAATATTGCTGACGCCGCATATCGCGGCGATGACCCAGCCCGAAAGCGCCTTTGGCGTGTTGCTGGACAATATCCGTCGCCATCAACGCGGCGAATCGATGCTCGGTCAGATTGACCCTCAGCGACGTTATTGACCTGCGCTTGTCATGCACCTACGAGAAAAAACACCTACGGAAAATCCGCTGATATTTGCTGCTGAGCCTGCGCCCGATTTGAGCAATAACTGCGGTGCGCGAAGCCGCAACTTATGCAATCTACCGAATCAATGTCCGCCTCTTGTCAGGCCTGGTGGCAGGTGAGATACCCACACTTTCAGCGGAGAAATCCGACCGGTCACGCTCCCTGTCCATGGAGATCTGTCATGTCCAACACGCAACGCCCCGCCTACACCTATCGCCCCATGACGCCTGCCGATGTGACATCGGCCCATGCGTTGTCCGTGCAGTTGAAGTGGCCCCACCGCCTGGAAGACTGGGCCATGCTGCAGCGTGTCTCGCAGGGTTTTGTCGCAGAGGACGAAGGCCGCCTGATCGGTACGGCGTTCACCTGCCCGCAGGGCGATTACGCCACGATCGGCCTGGTGATCGTCAGTGATGAGTACCAGGGCCAGGGCATCGGTCGAAAACTGATGGAGCTGGCACTCCAGGCGTGCGGTTCGCAGACCGCCATGCTCAATGCGACGCTGGCCGGCGCGCCCCTTTATGCCAGCCAGGGCTTCGTTGACTTTGGGCATATCCAACAACACCAAGGCAACGTATCGCCTCCGGCCCCCACGGACCTGCCATCCGGTGAGCGCCTGCGCCACCTGACCGAAGCCGATCGAAACGACGTGATCGCACTCGCCAACGCGGGCAGCGGCCTGGACCGGCATGCCGTGTTCAACGACCTGTTCGAGCGTGTCGAAGACGTCGTGGGTATCGAGCGTGAGGGTCAATTGCGAGCGTTCGCCCTCCTGCGTTCCTTCGGTCGCGGTCGTTACATCGGCCCGGTCGTTGCGGAAAATCCAGAGCAGGCCAAGCACCTGATCGCGGTGTTGTTGGCTCAAGTGCCGGATGCTTTCGTGCGCATGGATGTACTGCCCGAAAGCGGGCTCGGTTCCTGGCTGGAAGAAGCCGGGCTGAAACAGGTCGACACCGTCGCACAAATGGTTCGTGGGACCCCGCCCCAGGCCAGCGGCGGCGTGCATCAATTTGCACTGGTAACCCAGGCCATCGGCTGACCCTTACCCCACAGCGACATCATCCACTCTCCTGGAGAAGTACCCTCATGCCAGAACCCACCGCCGTGCTGCTCGCACATGCCAACGGCACTCCCGCGTCAACAGCATTCACCTGCGGCTCATTGGGCGCCAACGATCCTTTCGACAGGCAGATTGCTTATGTCGGGACGGATGACATTGCCGCTGGCGTCGTCCAGGCGAGCGGACAATTCAGCAGCGATCGGTACCCCTACAGTGAAACGATCGTGGTCCACGCGGGACGCGTCATCTTGCAGAGCCAGGATCACGCGCTCGAACTCAATCCGGGTGACAGCGCCGTGATCGCCCGTGGCACATCGGTTCAGATCGACGCGCTACCTGGCTCGTTCTGGGCATTCTGTGCCGATATCCAGCCTGTTGAAGCCGGCAACATCGGCCTGACCGCCCTCCCCCCATACACCCTGCTCTCCCCTTCGACGCCTCCGAGTGAAGAATTCCTGCTGAGCCCGACACCGCAATGTCGCTCGAACAACGTGTTCGTCGAGGACGCGACCAACCTGCGCATCGGCATCTGGGACTCGACACCCTATACCCGCAAGGCGCGGCCACACACGATGCATGAGCTGATGCACCTGATCGAGGGCTGCATCATTCTCCAGATCGCCGACGGTTCCGAACTGGCGGTCAACACGGGCGATACCGTGTTCGTGCCACGAGGCGCGCCCTGCGCCTGGAAGAGCAGCGTCTATGTGCGCAAGTTCTACGTCTGCAAGTGATGTCTGGCGAGGCTTTTTTGGATTGGCAAGGCCACGCTCCCCCTGTGGGAGCGAGCTTGCTCGCGATGGCGGTGGTCCGGTCACATGGATGCCGGGCTTGCTGGCCTCATCGCGAGCAAGCTCGGCTCCCACATGGGTTCTTCGGTGCCCACAGATTCAGCATCCGCCCGCAATCCCTTGTGGGAGCTGAGCTTGCTCGCGATGGCGGATCGTCAGCAATGATGATGTCGACTGACACAACGCCATCGCGAGCAAGCTCGCTCCCACAAGGGGAGCGTGGTGTACATGAGGTCTGTGGCTTTTGAAAATCCAATGTGGCAGCGAGCTTGCTCGCGATGAATGCAACACCTCAGTTCAAAGCGCCATCGCAATAGCCTGACCAACATCCTGGGTCGAGCCCTGCCCGCCTAGATCAGGTGTGATCGGCCCCTCGGCAATCACCTGCTCGATGGCCCTGAGAATCCCATCATGGGCCGCACGGTAGCGCTCATCGCCATTGCCGAGGAAGTCCAGCATCAAGGCGCCGGACCAGATCATCGCAATCGGGTTGGCGATGTTCCGTCCATAGATATCCGGCGCCGAGCCATGGACCGGTTCGAACAGCGAGGGGAACCGGCGCTCCGGGTCGAGGTTGGCTGACGGTGCAATGCCGATGGTGCCGGCGCAGGCAGGGCCCAGGTCGGACAGGATGTCGCCGAACAGATTCGAGGCCACGACCACATCGAAACGGTCGGGTTGAAGCACGAAGCGGGCGCAGAGGATATCGATGTGTTGCTTGTCCCAGGTGACGTCCGGGTACTGCTGCGCCATGAGCGCGGTGCGTTCGTCCCAGTACGGCATGCTGATGGAGATGCCGTTGGACTTGGTCGCCGCGGTCAGGCGTTTGCGCGGCCGGGTCTGGGCCAGGTCGAAGGCGAACTTGAGAATCCGGTCCACGCCGCGGCGAGTGAACACCGATTCCTGCAGCACGAACTCATGTTCGGTGCCTTCGAACATCTTGCCGCCGATCGAGGAATATTCGCCCTCGGTGTTTTCGCGGATCACCACGAAGTCGATGTCCCCGGCTTCGCGTCCGGCCAGCGGGCACGGTACACCGGGAAACAGCCGCACCGGCCGGATGTTCACGTATTGATCGAAGTCCCGGCGAAACTTCAGCAGCGACCCCCACAGGGAAATGTGATCCGGTACCTTGTCCGGCCAGCCCACGGCGCCAAAATAGATCGCGTCGAAGTCCTTGAGCTGCGCGAACCAGTCGGCGGGCATCATCTGCCCGTGTTCCAGGTAATAATCGCAGTGGGCCCAGTCGAGCACTTCGATGCTCAAATCCAATTGCCATTTCTTCGCGGCCTGCTCCAATACCCGCAGCCCTTCCGGCAGGACTTCCTTACCAATGCCGTCGCCGGCAATCGCGGCGATTCTGAATGGTTTGCTCATCAACCGTGCCTCCTCTCTTCAAATGCTGACCGCATCACAAGCCACCCATGTGGAAGGCTTTGACTTCAAGGAACTCGTCCAGGCCATACTTGCTGCCTTCACGCCCCAGGCCCGATTGCTTGATGCCGCCAAAGGGGGCGACATCCATGGAGATGAGCCCGGTATTGAGCCCGACCATACCGAACTCCAGCGCCTCGCCGAACCGCCATGAGCGGCGCAAATCCTGGGTGAAGAAATAGGCGGCCAAGCCATAGGGCGTTGCGTTGGCCGAGGCCAGCGCCTCTTCTTCGGTGCTGAAGCGCATCAACGGCGCAACGGGACCGAAGGTCTCTTCATTGGCCAGCAGCATTCCGGCATGGGCCTCACCGAGCACCGTCGGCTGGACGAACTGGCTGTCACCCTTGGGGATTTCACCACAGAGTAGACGAGCGCCCTGACTCAAGGCCTCGTCGATATGTCGAGCGACCTTGCTGACCGCCGCCGTATTGATCAGTGGGCCTATGTTTACGCCGTCATCCAGGCCATCGCCGACCTTGAGCTTGCCCACCTCCTCCACCAGGCGCAGGGCGAAGCGCTCGTAGATCCCGTCCTGCACCAGGATCCGGTTGGCGCAGACGCAGGTTTGCCCGGCGTTGCGGAATTTGCTGAGCATGATGCCGGTCACGGCCTGCTCCAGGTCCGCGTCGTCGAACACGATGAACGGTGCGTTACCGCCCAGCTCCAGGCTCAAGCGCTTGATGTGTTCGGCGCTCTGGCGCATCAGCAGGCGACCGACCGCCGTGGACCCAGTGAAAGACAGCTTGCGCACAGTCGGGTTGCCGGTCAGTTCTTCACCAATGCCGGCGGGCATGCCGGTCACGACGTTGAACACCCCGGCCGGAATGCCGACCCGCTCGGCCAACACCGCCAGTGCCAGGGCCGACAGCGGGGTCAGGTCCGACGGCTTGACCACGATCGTGCAACCGGCGGCCAGGGCGGGCGCGCACTTGCGGGTGATCATCGCGTTGGGGAAGTTCCACGGGGTGATCGCGGCGCAAACACCGACCGGTTGCTTGAGGGTCAGCAAGCGGCGGTCACCGCTGGGGGCCTGGATGGTTTCGCCATAGACCCGTCGGGCTTCTTCGGCGAACCATTTGACGAAGCTGGCGCCGTAGCGGATTTCGCCCTGGGCTTCCGCCAGAGGCTTGCCCTGTTCGCAGGTCAAGATCAACGCCAGGTCATCGAGGTTGTCGATCATGGCCTGATACCAGCGATCCAGCAGCGCCGCCCGCTCTGCCGCCGGACGCGCACGCCAGGCCGGCCAGGCACGGTCGGCGGCTTCGATGGCGCGCCGGGTTTCATTGCCTTGTATCGCGGGGACCCTGGCGAGCATTTCGCCGGTGGCCGGGTTGATAACGTCCACGGTCGCGGCGTTGTCGGCGCCGACCCACTGACCGTCGATGTAAGCGCGTTCTACCAGCAAGCTGGGGTCTTTCAGGCGATTCTTGAGCATGGTGTCGGGTCCTGTTTTGAGACAGCTTTCAGTCTATTGTTTCGCCCTGAACGAGGATGCTGAAAACGCCGGCCCTACAGCCGTGAATGCTGAAAATCAGCCTTCGACGGCATGCTCTACCGCGGGTGGGGATCGATCGCCGTACGCCTCGATCAGGCGATGAAACGCACGGGGTTGCAGGCGTGGTGAGGGAATGTTCAATCAGGCAGACGGAATACTAGCGGTGCATTGAGCCCACTAACCCTTGCAGGAAACGCTCGCCAGCGTCCATCTGGCTGATCTCGATGAACTCGTCAGGCTTGTGCGCCTGTTCTATCGAGCCTGGCCCGCAGACCACCACCGGTACATCCAGGCGTTGTTTGAACAGCCCGCCCTCGGTGCCGAATGAGACCTTTGCCGTGCCAGTATCCGGCGCGGCAAAGTTTTTCAGGAAACGCACCGCTTCGACGCTCGGGTGGGTATCGAGGCCCGGATAGACATTCAGGGTCTCGATTTCGATAGCGGCCACGCTGGAGAGCTTCCTGGCTTCGCCGACGATCAGTTCGGCGCGCTCGCGCATCTGTTCCAGGAACCCGTCCAGGTCGTCCGCCGGCAAGTTACGCACTTCGAAGTCCAGGGTGCACAAGTTGGGCACAATGTTCAGCGCCTTGCCGCCGACAATCTGTCCAACATGCACGGTGCTGTAGGGTACGTCGTAATCGGTATCCCGGGCGCCCTGCTCTTGCAACTGCTGCTGGCTCAGGCGCAGCGCGGCGATGAAATCGCAGGCCACGTGAATCGCATTGACCGAGCGCGGTGCCAGGGACGAATGGGCTTCCAGGCCGCGACAGTAAGTACGGTAGGAACCCTTGCCCTTGTGCCCGAGCACGAACTGCATATTGGTTGGCTCGCCGATGACGCACAGAAACGGCCGGACCGGTGCCAGGTGCAGCACATCGAGCAGACGACGCACCCCCACGCAACCGATCTCTTCGTCATGGGACAGGGCCAATTGCAATGGCCGGCTCAATGGCTGCCCGGTGGCCTCGAGCATGGCGTCGACAGCCAGTGCGATAAAACCCTTCATGTCGCAACTGCCACGACCATAAATCCGCCCATCCTGCACCGTCGCCTCGAAGGCCGGAAAGGTCCAGGCCTGCCCCGCCGCCGGCACCACGTCGGTATGCCCGGACAGCAGGATCCCCGGCACGTCCCGTGGCCCGGTGCTGGCAAACAGATTGGCTTTCCTGCCGCTTTCATCCTGGACGATCAGGGACTCGATGCCCTTGGTCAGCAGCAGGTCGCGCACGTACTCGATCAAGGCCATGTTCGATTCCGAAGAGACGGTATCGAAGGCCATCAGCCGTTTGAGAATGTCCAACACGCGGGGTTTCATGAGGCCTTGCTCCGTTGCTCGACTGAAAAGAAGAAACGCTTGATGTCGACCCGCCTGACGAAACGCCGGTTCATGCATATGCCGCCACGGTCAGGTTGTTGGACTGCTGGGTCTTCATCAGTTCCGCACTGTCGTGGTGGCAGAGGATTTCACTGCCGCCCACAATCGTCCGCCGTTGCGGCGCGACGCAATTGCACAAGCCGTCGACCCGCACCGGGCAGCGACTGAGAAAGGTACACAGGCCGGGCACGTTGGCTTTGGGGCCAACGGACGGCAGCGTCTGGCAGGTCGTGGCCCCACAGGTTTCCAGCCAGCCCTGGCGCAGTTCCGGTACGCAATGGATCAGCAGGTCGGTGTACGGATGGAACGGCGTCTCGGCATAGGATTGGCGCGTGCCGGCCTGGATCTTGTGGCCGCTGTACATCACCACGATGTCGTCACACAGGGCGCGCACGGTGGAGATGTCGTGGCTGATGAACAGATAGGACACTCCCAGTTGCTGGCGCAGATCGCGCAGCAGTTCGAGAATCGCCGCACCGACCACGGTATCCAGCGCCGAGGTCACCTCGTCGCAGAGGATCAGGTCCGGCTTGGCCGCCAAGGCCCGGGCCAGGTTGACCCTTTGCTTCTGCCCGCCGGACAGTTCGTTCGGACGCCGCTGCGCCATCGCCCGCGGCAAACGCACCAGGTCCAGCAATTCGCCGATACGCTCGCGCAAAGCCGCGCCCTTGAGGCCGAAATACATCTTCAGCGGCCGGCTCAGGATCGTGCTGACGCTGTGCATCGGGTTGAGCGCGGTGTCGGCATTCTGGAAGACCATTTGGATACGTCGGAACTGCTCGGGGGTGCGCGACGACAGGCTGCCCCCCAGGGGTTGGCCATCGAAGGTCAACCCGCCAAGGGCCGGCATCAACAATCCGGCCACGACCCGTGCCAGGGTCGATTTGCCAGAGCCCGACTCACCGATGACACCAATGGCCTGACCCCTGCGAATCGTCAGGTCAATGTCTTCCAGCACGCGAATCGCCGGCATGCCTTGGGCATTTTTGTTGCCGTAGCCGGCGGTCAGCCCCTGGATGGTCAGCAACGGTGTGTCTTGGGCGATGTCGCTCGGCGGACGGATCGTCGTGTCCGGTCGCGCCGCCGCCAACAAGCTGCGGGTGTATTCATGGGCCGGGCCCTTGAGCAACGGTGCCGTGGCGCTGTGCTCGAAGATTTCACCGCCGTTGAGCACCACGATCTGGTCAGCCATCTGCGCCACCACCGCCAGGTCGTGAGACACATAGACGGCCGTGGCCCCACGTTCGCCGACCACTCGCTTGAAGGCCCGCAGCACATCGATCTGGGTTGTCACGTCGAGGGCCGTGGTCGGCTCGTCGAGCACCACCAGCAACGGATCGCTGATCAGCGCCATGGCCGCCATCACCCGTTGCAGTTGCCCGCCGGACACCTGGTGGGGGTAGCGCCGGCCAATGCGCTCAGGGTCTGGCAGGGCCAGGTCGCGGAACAACTCGATGGCCTTGGCTTCAAGCACCGCCCGACTACCCAAGCCGTGAATCAGCGCGCCCTCCACCACTTGGTCGATCAGCTTTTTCGCCGGGTTGAAGGCCGCTGCGGCGCTCTGGGCGATATAGGACACCCGGTTGCCGCGCAACTTCTGCAACTGGCTTTCGCTCGCCGCCAGCATGTCATGCTCGCCGACCTGCACCACGCCGCCCGCCAGGCGACAACCGCGCCGGGCATAGCCGAGCAGCGCCAGGGCAATGGTGGTCTTGCCGGAACCGGACTCACCGATCAACGCCAACACTTCGCCTTTTTGCAGGGAAAAGCTGACCCCCTTGACGATGTCCACTTCACCGCGCTCGCCACAGGCGACCACGCGCAGGTCCTGTACTCGAATCAATTCGCTCATTTCAATGACCTCCCGAACGTCGGCTACGCCGCGACGACAACCGGTCGATGAACAGATTCACACCGATGGTCAGGGTGCCGATGGCCAGGGCCGGAATCACAATGGCCGGCGCCCCCTGATTGAGGCCACCGATGTTCTCGCGCACCAGCGAGCCCAGGTCGGCATCCGGCGGTTGCACGCCCAGCCCCAGGAAACTCATGCCACTGAGCAGCAACACGATAAAACCGAAGCGCAGGCCCAGGTCCGCCAGGACCGGGTTGAGTATGTTCGGCAGGATTTCCACACAAGCGATGTACAGCCGGCGCTCACCACGGGTACGGGCCACTTGCACGTATTCCAGGGCTTCGATATTCACCGCCATGCTGCGGGCGATGCGGAAAGCGCCGGGGGTGTAGCTCAACACCGCCGTGCAGATCAGCAGGGTGACCGAGGAGCCGAAGGCCGAGACCATGATCAGCGCCAACATCTTGCTGGGGATCGAAATGAACGCGTCCATCAGGCGACTGATCAGCTCATCCAGCCACTTTGACGACACCACCGACAACAGCGCGAGACTGGTTCCCAGGGTGCTGGACAACACCGCGGCCACCAACGCCAGGCCGACGGTGAAGCGTGCGCCGACGAGGATCCGGCTGAGCATGTCGCGGCCCAGGTAATCGGTGCCGAACGGGTACGTCGCGCTGAGGCTGTCGAAGACGTTGTCAGAGACCACTTCCCCCACCGGATGCGGCGCCAGCCAAGGGCCGAAGATGGCCACCAGCAACCAGATCACACACATCGCGGCACCGACCAGGCCAAGCCAGGACTTTGCGTGGGCGTCTTTGCCCAGCCCCAGCGCAACGGCTGCCGTCGGGGACTTCACAATGAGGTTGTTCATTGGTTTCTCAGCCTCGGGTTGGAAAGGATGGCGCACAGGTCGGCAATCAATACCAACGCCAGATACGCCGTACAAAACAACATGGTGCAGGCCTGGACCAGGGCCATGTCGCGGTTGGTCACGGCATCGACCATCAGGCTGGCGATGCCGGGGTAGTTGAAGATCGTTTCCACGATCACCACCCCACCCAACAGATAGGACAGGCTCAGGGCGATGGCATTGGCGATGGGGCCAATGGCATTGGGCAAGGCATGGCGAAGGACGATCCGGATATTGCTGACGCCCTTGAGCCGGGCCATTTCCACGTAAGGGCTGTCGAGTTGATCGATCACCGCCGCCCGGGTCATGCGCGACATTTGCGCGACAATCACGCAGCACAGCGTCATCACCGGCAAGGCGTAGGTGCGCATGAATTGCCAGGGTGAGGTGATGTCACTGGCGTAGGACAGTGCCGACAACCAGCCCAGGTTCACGGCGAATATCAGCACCGCCAAGGTGGCGACCAGAAACTCCGGCACCGCCACCATGGTCAAGGTGAAGAAGCTCAGGAAGCTGTCGATACGCCCGCCTCGTCCCATCGCCGAACCGATACCCAGGGCCAAGGCCACAGGCACCGACACCAACGCCGTGGCAGCCGCCAGCATCAAGGTGTTGGGGACCCGGCCGGCCATCAAGTCGACGACCGGCGTGGCATTGGACATCGACATCCCCAAGTCACCGCTGAGCAGGCTCGTCAGCCAATGCAGGTAACGCAACACACCGGGCTGGTCCAACCCCATTTTCATCCGCAGGGCCGCCACCTGTTCCGGTGTGGCGAACTGGCCCAGCGCCTGTTGCGCCGCGTCCCCCGGCAGCACTGCCGTGATGGCGAACACCACCATGGAGACAATCAACAAGGTCACGACCGCCGCCCCCAGGCGACGGCCGATCAACCAGAGTGTGTTGCTGTTCATCATCCGACCCTCATGCAATATGGCACAAACCTGACGGTCATCAGGCATCCAGCCAGACTTGCTCGGCAAACATGTAGCCCATGAAACCGCCCAGGGGGTTGGCACCGTAGCCCTTTACGCGCTGATCGGCGCCATCGATGTTGCTGATGAATACCGGTACACCGATGCCACAGTGCTCATGCACCAGCACTTGCATGTCGCCGTACATCTTGCCGCGCTTGACCTCGTCGGTCTCACCTCGGGCCTGCACCAACAGCTGGTCGAACTGTTCGTTTTTCCAACCGGATTCGTTCCACGGTGCGCTCGACTGGAAGAACTGCGAGAACAGCATGTCGGCATTGGGCCGCGGGTTGATGTTGCCAAAGCTCAATGGGTGCTTGGCCCAATGGTTGGACCAGTAGCCATCGCTCGGCAGGCGGTTGACGTTGAGCTTGAGTCCCGCCTCCTTGGCGGACTGCTGCAGCAGCACCGCGACGTCCACCGAGCCGGTCGCCGCTGGCGAGCACATCAGCGGCATGCTGATGTCTTGCATGCCGGCCTTCTTGAGCAGGAACCTGGCCTGTTCCGGATCGTAGGCCCGTTGCGGCAACTCGGCATTGTAGAACCGTGCACCAGGTGCGATCGGATGATCGTTGCCGACCCTGGCATAGCCCCGGAAGATCGCCGACTTGATCTGTTCCCGGTCCAGCAGCAACTTCATGGCCTGGGTGAATTCCGGGCTTTGGCCCGGCATCTGGTCCTGGCGGATGATCAGGTCAGTGTAGTTGCCCGACGGTGAATCGATGACCTGGTGCTTGGCGCTGGCCTTGATGCGAGTCGTCGAACGTGGGTTGACCTCGTTGACGATGTGCACGTCCCCCGACAACAGGGCGTTGATCCGTGACGATTCGTCGGCAATGCCGATGAATTCGATCTCGTCCAGGTACGGCAAGCCGGGTTTCCAGTAGTTGGTGTTGCGCACACCAATGGAGCGCACCCCGGGCTTGAACTCCTTGACCTTGAACGGACCGGTACCGATGCCCTGGCTGAAATCGCTGGTGCCCTCGGGAACGATCAACATGTGGGAGACGGCCAGGATCGACGGCAGCTCCGCGTTGGGACCGCTCAATTGTATCTGCACTTCGTGGGTGCCGACGGCTTTGACTTCGGCGAACTGCGACGCCAGCGGCAGGACCTTGGAGCCGGTGATCGGGTCCTTGTGCCGCAGCAGCGAAAACACCACGTCGGCGGCGGTCAGTGCCTTGCCATTGTGGAAGGTCACTTCCTTGCGCAGGCTGATCACCCAAAGCGTGGCGTCGGTGGTGTCGATACGCTCGGCCAGTTCCAGTTGCGGCACCATGTGGCTGTCGAAACGCGTCAGCCCGTTATAGAACATGTAATGGCGCACATAATCGGTGGACGACGAACCTTTGGCCGGGTCCAGGGTGTCGGTGGTGGAACTGGTCGAGCCGGCGACGCGAATGCGCCCGCCAGGCTTGCCTTTGCCAGGGGCGGCGGCCTCCTCATCGGCGAACAGCTTGCCGGCGGCGCCGAACAGGCTGCCCGCGCCCGCCACGGCCACCCCGGCCAACCCCAGCATTTGCAATGCATTGCGGCGTGACATGCCGCGATTGAGCCCTTCGAAAATGCGCAGACTTTCCGTACCTGTTATCAGCTGGGTGTCGATACTGTTTTTTTCGTCAGTCATGTCAGTTCTACCTTTCGGAAATGATAAGGCTCGATTGCGCGCGATTAACGCAATGTGTTGAAACGTGAAGCGTCACCCCGCAACTCAGTGCAAATAGTCTTGGAGGCGGTAGTACGCACCGACCAGAGGCAAAAACCAGGGTTTGCCGAAATGACCGGGGATGGCCGGCCAATCGAGTTCGCGCCAAGGGTTGGCCTCGACCTTGCCCGCCATGACGTCGGCCATGACTTGCCCCATGTGCACCGACATCTGCACACCATGGCCGCTGTAGCCCATGGAGTGATAAACCCCTCCGTGCTGGCCGGCCCGGGGCAGCCGATCGGAGGTCATGTCCACCAATCCGCCCCAGCAATAATCGATCTTCACCTGGGCCAGCTGCGGGAACATCTGCACCATCGCCGCGTGCAAGACTTTGCCGCTCTTGGCATCGGACACGCTGTCAGACATGGCAAACCGTGCCCGCCCGCCAAACAGCAGACGGTTGTCCGGGGTCAGGCGGAAGTAGTTACCGATCATGCGGCTGGTGACATAGGAGCGGTGTGCCGGCAGCAAACTGTCGATCAGCGCCTGCGGCAACACCTCGGTGGCGATCACGAAGCTGCCCACCGGCACGATCCGCCGCCGATACCAGCCCAACCCACCCTGCTGGGAGGTGCCGGTGGCCAGCAGGACCTGCGTGGCCTGTAGCGATCCCTTGGTGGTATTGACCCGATAGCCGCCGGCACTGGCTTTCCAGTCCGTGACGGACACGCCCTGGAAAATCAAGGCGCCGTGACGGACGGCGGCCTCGGCCAACCCGACCCCGAAGCGCCCGACGTGCATCTGCACGCCATTGCGCTGCAACAAGCCGCCATGGAACTGGGCCGAGTTGACTTCAGCGCGGGTCTCTTGCGCAGACAGCAATTCGACCTCGGCATCGACCTCTCGCCGAATCAATTCGCAGGTGCGCGCCAAACCTTCGTAATGCAAGGGCTTGGCCGCCAGCTTGAGCTTGCCATTGCGTGTGAAGTCGCAGGCAATCTGTTCCTGCTCCACCAGCGAGACGACGCTCTGCACAGCGCTTTCATAGGCCTGGTAATAGGCGCGCGCTTTATCAGCGCCGAGGCTGGCACTCAGGGCCGCGTAGTCCTGGGCCACGCCGGTATTGCACTGGCCGCCATTGCGCCCCGACGCCTCGCCAATGACCCGCCCGCCTTCCAGCACCACGACATTGGCCCCCTTCAAGGCCAGGGCCCGGGCCGCGGCCAGGCCAGTGAAACCACCACCGACGATGGCTACATCGACCTGCCCGGGCAACGCACCGAGCTGGGCACCGGTAAATGCCGGTGCGGTATCGAGCCAATAAGACTCACTGCCCATGTCTAACCCCTTATGCCTTGAAGAGTGCCCAAAGACTCAGAGACCGACCAGGCCGGCCAATCCGCCGATGTCCGGGATCTGGTGGTAGTTGTAGCCAGCGTTTCCAGGCAGTTCATGACCACGGGCCACGAACGCTTTGTGCTTGATCTTCATGTCGTGGGCCGACATCAGGTCATAACGGAAGCTCGAGGACACGTGCAGGACATCCTCCGGCCCGCAGCCGAGGTTATCGAGCATGAATTCGAAGGCCGCCAGGCGCGGCTTGTAGGCTTGGGCTTGTTGAGCCGTGAAGACTTTATGGAACGGTGCGCCGAGCTTGTCGACGTTGGACATGATCTGCTCGTCCATCGCGTTGGAGAAAATCACCAGGGGAATCTTGTCGGCGATTTTCGACAGGCCGGCCGGTACGTCGGCATGGGGTCCCCAGGTCGGGACGGCATCGTAGTAGCGCTGACCTTCGCCTTTGTACTCGACACCCCAACGCTTGCAGACCCGGGCCAGGGCAGTCTTGAGAATTTCATCATAGGGCCGCCAGTCACCCATCACCTGGTCCAGGCGATAGGCCGAGAAATCCTTGACGAACTGGTCCATCTGCTCGGCGGGGACCCGATCGGCGAACAGTTCGCGCGTCATGGTCCCCATCTGGAAGTTGGTCAACGTGCCGTAGCAGTCAAAGGTAATGAACTTGGGGCGAAGGAAGCTCATGAGTGCAGTCCTGAATGATGGTTGAGGTCATGAGGGGCAAGCGGTTGCGCCGTTCCGAAAGCCTGGGTGCAACGCTGCATCACGGATTTATTACAGCATCATGAGACCGTGCATAAACGGTTAAAAGTATAGGTCCCTTGGCACAAACCACCGTTTTTCGGGGCCTGCTCAGCAGACTGTGCGGGATGCGCCATGCACGGGCATTTGCGCCGTTTTCAAGGCTTTTGCGGACGTTTATGGTGCGTAAAGAACCGCTGGGAAACGCCACCAACGGCAGAATCTGCGCCTGCAAACGAAAACGGGCGCATCCCCTGAGGATGCGCCCGTTCATTGTTTTGCCGGTGAGTTTCCAGCGCCTCAGAACTCCGCGACCTTGCCCCAGGCCGAAGATTGAAAACGGTCCGGATGATAGGGACGCGGATCAACCAGCGGGGGCATGTCACAGACTATGTCGGCGATCAAATGGCCCGCACCCGGGCCGATGCCGAAGCCATGACCACTGAACCCTGCCGCCAGCACCAGGCCAGGCAGGCTGGCCATCTCGCCGATGCCCGGGACACCGTCCGGCGTGCTGTCCACATAACCTGCCCAGGCGGCGGTGACCGACGAGGTTTTCAGCATCGGGATCAGGTCTACCGCGCGCTTGTAAGTCAACTCGACCGTCGAGGCGTCTGCCTTCGGATCGAGAATTCGCATGCGCTCCATCGGCGTCGGCTGGTCCAACCGCCAGCGCCCCAAGCCCTCGTGTCCCGATTGAAAGCCTTCCAGGCCACCGGGGGCCAGCTTGCGCCACCGGCGCTGGAACATCGGCAGGAACTGCGGGGCGAAACGCAGCAATTGCAAGGTCGGGTCAACACGCCCTCGGCCACTGATGGCCAGCGTGATCCCGCCATCGGAGCGACGGGTCATGGAGACTTCATCC
The DNA here is from genome assembly GCF_900104425.1 of Pseudomonas sp. NFACC13-1. Taxonomy (NCBI): domain Bacteria; kingdom Pseudomonadati; phylum Pseudomonadota; class Gammaproteobacteria; order Pseudomonadales; family Pseudomonadaceae; genus Pseudomonas; species Pseudomonas sp. NFACC13-1. The sequence continues at coordinate 189,234 of NZ_FMXV01000005.1, forward strand.
GTGTGGAGCGCGTCCGGTATCTCTTGGGTGCTCTTGGAGACCGACAATATCGTCTGGCGAATGGACGCCTGGGGAAACCGGATGCCGTACTGACGGCAGAAAGAGGACGCCCATGCGCCACCGGCGAGCACCGCGAGCCTGGTGCGAATGGTGCCCTTCTCGGTGACGACGGCAGACAACCGGCCCCCCTCGGTCTCGAGGCCACGGGCGGCACAGCCCTGGTGCACCGTGCCGCCCAGTTTAATGATGGCCCGTGCGACCGCCGGGGCGGCACGGGATGGGTCTGCCGTACCGTCGGTAGGTGAAAAGACCCCGCCTTTCCAGGGCTTGCCGGTCACCCGGCCATGTTGAGCGGCCTGCTCCGCCGTCAGCATGTGGGTTTTCACATTGACGGTACGGGCGAACTCCCCCCATTTCGCCCAACCGGCCAGCTCTTTCTCGTTGTTGCTCAGGTAGAGCAAGCCACACCTTCTGAAACCGGTGTCCTCACCGGTCTCTGCCGCGAACTGCTCCCAAAGATCCAGGCTCTTGGTCGACAGCGGCAGTTCACGAGCGTCTCGATTCTGCTGACGGCACCAGCCCCAGTTTCGACTCGATTGCTCCGCACCCACGCGGCCTTTTTCCACCAGCGCGACCTTCATGCCGCGCTTGGCCAGGTAATAGGCCGTGAAGGTTCCGATAATGCCGCCGCCGATCACGACAACGTCAGCATGCGTCGGAAGCTCAGAATTCGTCTCTACGGAAATTAACGGTGCTGGCATTTTAGGGATGTCCATGAAGGCCGGGGAATTTGAAGGTACGTCTTCTTCAGGCGGTCGCGGGTGCATCGGCCATGCACTGAGGGTAGCGACCAGGGCAAGCCGCTACTCCGTTCTGGAAGCATCAGTGCCACGCTGAATCATGGTGTTATTACAACACCAAGAAACCGTGCATAAACGGTTAAAAGTATAGGTCGCCTGGTACAAACCACCGTTTTGCGGGATGTGTTCAGCAGACTTTGCGGAGTGCTTCGGATGGGAGGTTTTGATCATCTGGTCCGAGGGTCACATCCGGCATTCATTTAGCTGGGCCACCGCTATCGCGAGCAAGCTCGCTCCCACATTGGATTTTCGGCAGACAAAAATAGGTGCTCAGTCCTCTGTGGGAGCGAGCTTGCTCGCGATGACGCCGGCCCATTCAACGTCCCATCGACGATGAAACCACCTTCGCGGGCAGTCTGCCGATCATGCTTTCAATGCCTCCTCCAGAAACGCCACCAAGGCCTGCACCCGCGGGCTACGCAGTTTTCGTGAAGGCACCAACAGGTTGATCGGCGCACTGTCGAATTGCCAATCCGCCAACACCCGAACCAGACGCTTGTCGGCAATGGCATCACTGACATCCCATTGCGAACGCAGCACCAGCCCCAGGCCTTGCTCGGCCCAGCGTCGAGCCACGCTGCCATCGTTGCTCAGCATCGCGGGCTCGATGCGCAGGGTTCTACGCCCCTGCCCCTTGCGCAGGTGCCACAGCGTGACATCTTCATCATTTTCACGAATGCAAATGCAGCGGTGCCCGGCAAGTTGCTCAGGTGACGACGGCGTGCCGTGCTGCTGCAGATAGGCAGGGCTTGCGCATAACCATCGGTCATTTGAGGTGAGGAGCCTGGCGACCCACAGGCTGTCATTGAGGTGACCGATGTGAATCACCGCGTCGCTGTCATGGCGATCCGGCCATGGCGTCTCGCGTAAATCCAGGTGCAGGCACAACTGAGGGTGCAGCCTGGCGAAACGCGCCAGCAGCGGCGCAATGCGTTGCCGCCCATAGCCGAACGGCGCCGCCAGCCTGAGGGTGCCAACCAACTGCTCGTCCCGTTGCTTGAAGGACTCCGGGAGCGCTTCCAACTGCTCCAGCAAACGCGCGCTTTCCCGGGAGAAACGCTCGCCATCGGCGGTGAGACTCAGGCGTCGGGCATCGCGATTGGCCAGCGTCAGGCCGAGCAGCGTCTCCAACTTGCGCAGACGCATGGACAGCGCGGGAGGTGAGACATTCAGGATTCTGGCGGCGGCGCTCAACGATTCGGCGCGCGCCAGCGTCACGGCCAGACGCAGGTCCTCGATGGAGATCATTCAATTCTACTTAATGATTGATGACGCCTCATTGAAGCACACCTTCACGACGGCTTTGTAGAGTGGGCCCTGTACCCAGCCATTCGAGCCCTTCTTATGTCAACCTCTCTTGCCGCCCTCGATACCCCCGCCGCGCTCGTGGATGTGCCGCGCATGCAGCACAATATCCAGCGCATGCAACAACGCATGGATGCCCTGGGTGTGCGTTTGCGCCCGCATATCAAAACCAGCAAATGCCTCCCCGTGATCCAGGCGCAGCTCGCCGCGGGAGCCAGCGGCGTCACGGTTTCGACCTTGAAGGAAGCCCAGTACTGTTTCGCTGAAGGCATTCGTGACGTTTTCTATGCCGTCGCCATCGCGCCAGGCAAACTGCCCCAGGCCTTGCTGCTGCGGCGCCAGGGCTGCCAGTTGAGCCTCCTCACGGACAGCCTTGCCGCGGCCCAGGCCATCGTCGCCTTCGGCCAGCAACACAACGAACGCTTCGACGTCTGGATCGAGATCGATTGCGACGGCCATCGATCCGGCCTGCACGTCGAAGACGATTCACTCCTTGAAGTCGCTCGGATACTCAGCGAGGGTGGCATGCCGCTTCGCGGGGTGATGACCCATGCCGGCTCAAGCTATGAACTCGACACCCCTGAAGCGCTGCGAGCCCTGGCCGAACAGGAGCGCGCTCTTTGCGTCAAAGCGGCCCAACGACTGCGCGAAGCCGGGTTCGCCTGCCCGGAGGTCAGCATGGGCTCGACGCCTACGGCCTTGTCGGCACTGAACCTGGAAGGCGTCACTGAAGTGCGCGCCGGCGTCTATGTGTTCTTCGATCTGGTGATGCACAACATCGGTGTCTGCCAGGCCGACGAGTTGGCGCTGAGCGTGCTGACCACTGTCATCGGTCATCAGAAAGACAAAGGCTGGATCATCACCGATGCCGGTTGGATGGCCATGAGCCGTGACCGCGGCACGCAGCGTCAGCAGCGGGATTTTGGTTATGGCCAGGTTTGCACCGAAGCCGGCGATTGGATCGAGGGCGCGTTGCTCACGGGAGCCAATCAGGAGCACGGCATTGTCGCGCTTGAAACGGCCGAGGGTGTCGACCTCACCGCGCGTTTTCCCATCGGTAGCCGCCTGCGCATCCTGCCCAACCATGCCTGTGCCACAGGCGCGCAATTCCCGGACTATCACGCGGTTGACGCCGAGGGTGGCGTGCACACCTGGAGTCGTTTGCATGGCTGGTAATCAAGCAGGCTCGATCCATTTGATCAGCACGGCCAACGCCGCTGCGCCGGGTGGACATTACGCCCAGGCGGTGGTGCATCAGGGCGTTCTGTATGTGTCCGGGCAACTGCCCATACGCGCCGATGGCGTCCACAGTGCCGACCAATCGTTTGAGGTCCAGGCCGCCATCGCCCTTGATAACCTGGTGGCGATCCTCGGCGCAGCGGGCCGAAGCACGCGCGACCTGCTGAAGGTCACGGTCTATGTCGCAGGTATCGAACACTGGCCCGCGTTCGATCGAATCTACGCCCGTTACCTGGGAGAGCATCGGCCAGCGCGAGCGGTAGTGCCCGTGCCGGCCTTGCATCATGGCTACCTGATCGAAATCGAGGCGATGGCCCTCGCCACGGGGTAATGCCAAGTTAGCCCGGCAGATACGGCAGATTCTCCTTTGCGCACTCGAACAACGGCATTTTTTGTCTGGGCCGCTTTGTTAGCTTATTGAGCAGGCTCGACAGACCGCTCTAAAGGAACACCTTGGATGATGACTCAATCTTCGAATAGCTACAGCGTTGATCCGCAAACAGCACAGCTGTTTTATATCAATGGCGGTTGGTCCGCGCCGGTCAGCCCGGCCAGTTTGCCGGTGGTCAATCCGGCGACCGAAGAGGTCGTCGCCCAGGTCGCCAGCGGGTCTGCCGAGGATGTCGATCGGGCGGTCGCGGCGGCGCGTGCCGCGTTCGCCGGTTGGTCTGTCACTTCTACGGCGTCGCGTGCGCAGGTGCTGGGCAAGCTCCATGAGCTTATCCTTGAGCGCAAAGAAGATTTCGCCCAGGCGATCTCCCTGGAAATGGGCGCAGCCATCGGTTCTGCACGGGCGATGCAAGTGCCCCTGGCCGCCGAACACGTCCGGGTCGCCCGCGACCTGCTGTCCACTTATCGTTTCCAGACCGTCGAGAACGGGACCGCGATCCAACGCGAACCCATCGGCGTCTGCGGCCTCATCACCCCGTGGAACTGGCCGCTTTATCAAATCACCGCAAAAGTCGCCGCGGCGCTGGCGGCCGGCTGCACGGTGGTCCTCAAGCCCAGTGAACTGTCTCCGCTGAGCGCCCTGCTGTTTGCGCAAGTGGTCCATGACGCGGGCGTTCCACCGGGCGTCTTCAACCTGGTGAACGGCAGCGGCCATGTCGTCGGCGCGGCGATGGCCGCCCATCCCGACATCGACATGATCTCGATTACCGGCTCGAATCGCGCGGGCGCGCTGGTGGCCCAGGCGGCCGCCCCGACGGCGAAACGGGTCGGGCAGGAACTGGGCGGCAAATCCCCGAACATTCTGCTGCCCGATGCCGACTTTGCCAAAGCTGTCCCATTGGGCGTGATGACGGCGTTGCGCAACGTCGGACAATCCTGCAGCGCCCCTACCCGGATGATCGTGCCCAAGGACCGGTTGGCGGAGGTCGAAGCACTGGCGGTCGCCACCGCCAACGGGATCATCGTGGGTGATCCGCAATCACCGGAAACGGTACTGGGCCCCATCGCCAATGAAGCCCAGTTCAATCGCGTGCAAGCCATGATCGAGACCGGTCTGCATGAGGGCGCCAAACTGCTCTGCGGCGGGCTCGGACGCGTGCCGGGGTTTGAAAAGGGCTTCTACACCCGCCCGACTGTTTTCTCCGAGGTGGATAACGCCATGCGGATCGCCCAGGAAGAAATCTTCGGGCCGGTGCTGTGCATCATTGCCTACGAAAGCATCGACGAGGCAGTCGCTATCGCCAACGACACAATCTATGGGCTTGGCGCTCATGTTCAATCGCAGGATCTTGAACTGGCGCGCGCGGTGGCTTCTCGAATTCGCGCGGGGCAAGTGCTCCTGAATTACCCCGCCTGGAATCCCATGGCGCCATTCGGCGGCTACAAGCGCTCGGGCAATGGTCGTGAGTACGGCGTCTTCGGCCTCGAGGAATACCTGGAAACCAAGGCGATCGTTGGGTTTGGCGAATCGCCTGAAGGCTCTTCGCGTACCTAGGCACCCTTTTCTCGCCGCGCCTCGGGCTTCGGTGCCAGCCGTCCACACTGCGATGGCAGATGTGCCCGAATGCCCTCGGGCACATCACTTCACACGCTCCCAGACGATGTGGACCTTCGCCCCATCGGGGCGGCGAAAATCCTCCACCATCTGGTCGCCGTCGACCTTCAACTGCAGGTCGTCCCGGGTACGCACGGCGCCCACCCAGTTCGGGAACGTAGAGCCCTGGACGGTATTGCCCGTGAACTCACCGTTCTGGTCGACGGTGTATCGCCCGAAGAAACCGATGCTTCCCGCCATCGCCGCCCGGTTTTCCTCATCGGTGCCTTCGCCACGCGCATTGGATCGAAACACCGGCACGCGCGGATCAGTGAGTACTTCGACAAACGTCAGCTCTGGCGTGAACACAAGCCAGCCATGAGGGTTGGGGCCATAAGCCTCCGATCGGTTGCCCTGACTCTCAACGGTTGCGCTGACCATGCGCCATGTCCCGACCAAGGCGTTTTCTTTGCCCGCAAACACGCTGGAGAATGCCAGGAAGGCAATCACCGCACCGACCGCCAGTACCTTTTTTTTCAAACTCATCCGCATCACCTTTCACTCGTCGCAACGATGCGACGGACAATAAAGTAGTTGGGTTGGCACGGTCTTCATGCCCTGGCCGCGATGGCCGCCAAGCGCAGCTCCCGGGAAGCGGCGTTGTCCGCCCGCCGCCCCAATTGCCAGCCCAAGTAACCCCACAGCAACGCGCAACAGGCGCCAATCATCGCGGCCGGACCGGCGCCCTGCCCTAGCAGGTCGAGCAGACTCTTGGCCCAGCCGCTCAGGGCGTCACCCGCGCGATAGACCACGGTATCGATGAAGTTCTTGGCCTTGTATTTGCTCTCGGCATCCAGGGGGGCGAACAGCATTTCCCGGCCCGGCCGGACGAACGCGTACTCGCCGATCCGTCGCACGATCATCAGCGCTGCCAGCAGCGCGAACCCCGGCGCCAACGCCAGGCCGAGGAAACCGATGCACATGAGCAGCGGCACGATGGCCAGCAAGGCACGGACCCCCAGCCTCGGCGCGATACGACCGGTGATGAACAGTTGGGACAGCAACGCACCGGCCTGCACGATGATGTCGATAGTGCCGAAGATGCGCACTTGCGCCGCGCGATCCGGATAGAGCTCGGCCACCAGGCGCGCCTGTTCGAAGTAGAGAAAGGTGCTGACCGTCGCCAACAGCACGACGAACCCGGCGATTCCCAACAGGTAAGGTGACCTGAGCACCGCCGTCAAACCGCTGAACGGATTACCTTGTAGTGGCTGCCGGGGGCTTTGCGTCGGCGCGGCGCCGGGACGGCCCGCCCCACCCTTTTCGCGCCACCCCATCAACGCTCGTTTCAACACCAGCGTGGCCCCCAGCAGCAAGGCCGCCAGCAACATCAACCCCGAGGCGCCGAGAGGACCGATGAGCAGCGCGCTCAAAGCCGGGCCCAGCAGGCCGCCAACGCTGGCGCCCGCGGCGATGAAGGCAAACAGACGCTTGGCCTGCTCGCTGTCGAACACATCCGCCATCAGGCTCCAGGCCACGGAGACGACGAACAGGTTATAGACCGAGATCCAGACGTAAAAGACCCGGGCCAGCCAGATACTGTCCGGCTGGAACTGGAACAGCTCGACGAACATCAGCAGGTTGAAGCCAAAGAAGCCGTACACCCAGTCGATCAGGCGCAGGCGCGGCACTCGGGAGCTGAGCCAGGCGAACAACGGCACGGCCGCCAGCATGACCAGGAAGGTCGCGGTAAACAGCCATTGCAAATTCTCCACCCCCGCTGCGATGCCCATCGACTCACGGATCGGACGCAGCATGAAGTAACCGGTGAAGAGGCAAAGAAACAGCAGGAACCCGCACAGCGCCGGACGCAACTCGCCATCGCGGGCGTTCAGGGCGAGACTCAGCCGGTGCACATAGGAAGGCGTACTCATAGGGACTCCGGGGAGACGGCAACAAGGCAAAGGTCAAGCGCGGGACGGACGCCCGCGCCCAGGGTCGTATCAGCGATAGGTCACGCCGGTCAGGCGCTCGGAGACCGCCCAGAGTCGCTCGGCGTCCGCCTCCGCGCTGGCGGCAGGCGGCGTCTTGGCGAACCCCAGCGGACCGCGTCTTTCTCCATCACCGGTCGGGCCGTAATAAGCCCCGCCTACGGCTTGGGCAGCCGTGGCGGCATATAACGTGGGCAGCGCCCCTTGTGCCGCTGAGTGGTACGCGTCGCGGTCCTTTGCCCAGCGCCGACCGAACTCGCTGTCCAGGCCTGGACCTCGTTCGACCAGCTCGGTCACGGCAACGCCGGGGTGCGCCGCGATGCTGCGAATGCCCCAGTTTTCGGCGTCACTGCGCCGCTGCAAGGCAAAGGCCCAGTGCAGCACGGCCAGTTTCGATTGTGCGTAGGCCGCGTAGGGGTCGTATTTCTGCTCGCTCTGGAGGTCATCGAGGTTCATCGCGCCACGCGCAGCGGCAATGCTTGACAGGCTCACCACCCGGGCATCCTCGCTTTGACGCAAGAGCGGCACCAACAGGCCGGTCAGCGCGAAGTGCCCCAGGTAGTTGGTGGCCAATTGAAGTTCAAAGCCATCGGCGGAAGTCCCCCGCTCGGGAGGCGCCATGACGGCGGCGTTGTTGATCAACACGTCGAGGCGCGGCAGTCGCTGATTGAGCCGCTGGGCCAGGCCGCGCACCGACGAAAGATCGGCCAGGTCCACGGCCTCGAACTGTACCTTGGCGTCGGGCACGGACTGGCGAATACGCGCAATGGCCTGCGCACCGCGTTCCGGGTTGCGCGCGGCGATGATCACGTCGGCGCCGGCGCGCGCCAAGGCCAGCGCGTCCTCATAGCCCATGCCACTGGTGCCACCGGTGATCAGGACAATCCGACCTTTCTGGGACGGCATGTCGCCGGTCGACCAGTCTGGTTTCGGTGCGGCGCGAGCGGACGCTTCGATACTCGCCGCACTGAGCAGCGCGAAGCCAGCGGCAAGGGCTTTCGCCAGTCTTCCAAGCCGGCTGATGTTGCTCATGCGGCCAATGGCGGGGGTTGTTGTGCTATTCCACATGGTGATGTTCCCTGTCTGAAGAATGAACCGGCATCGCCGGACGGTCACTGTCTCGAGCACGCCTCGGCCAACTGCAGAAAGCTGAGGTGTTTCTTTACCCCTTGGGTATTCAAGTAGGTCATCTTCGCTTGCACGACCTCGCACATCGGCGGTGTCGGTGCCTCGATACGGATGACCTTGGCGATGTCCAGCGGCATGCCATATTCGTAGGCCGGGACTTGCGTTTGTTCTTTGGCGAGCAGCGGCGAACCGCTCAGGGCGATGACGACCAGCAGGCCGGCAATCGACAGGTTTTGAGTGTTCATAGTGGACTCCACGACACTGTGTCCTCGGGGGACGGTCGTAGCACTTTAGGCGGGGGCGACTGACGTCAAGGTGACTGCTGGCTGACGGGAAGATGTCAAACGCGGGTGGGTTTTACTCGCGGGGCGACGACTAAGGCGCCGCCTGGTTCATCAAGGAAAATCCGAAGGTGTTGAGCCCGTTCTCGCTGTGGGCGAACACGCGCCCACCGTGCATGGACGCCACCGCACGCACGATGGAAAGGCCCAGGCCGTGGTGCGCATCGCTTCGCGTCCGGGCGGCGTCGGCACGGTAGAAACGCTCGAACAAACGCTCCAGGTGCACGGTGTCGATGGGCTCGCCGGCATTGGAAACGCTCACCTCGACCTGCATGCCGTGGTTGACCAGGCTTACCGTGACAGTGCTGGTCGGCACGGCGTATCGCGCCGCGTTCTGTAGCAGATTGGCCAGGGAGCGGTGAAAAAGACGTCGGTCGATGCACACGCGCATGTCGCCCTGGATCACCACGCTCAGCTGTTTGTCGTGCAACACCGGCTCCAGATACTCCACCGTCTTCGCCGCCTCTTCATAAAGCGAGACATCGCTGAGCTCGGTTGCCCGTTGGCCGCTCTCCGCGCCGGCCAGGAACAGCATGTCGTTGACGATGGTGCCCATCCGCTCCAGCTCTTCGAGGTTCGACTGCAGCAAGTCCTGAAGCTCGCCCACCTCACGCCCGTGGGCCAATGCCACCTGGGTCTGTCCGATCAGGTTGGTCAAGGGCGTTCGCAGTTCATGGGCGACATTGGCATTGAACCCTTCGAGCTGGCACCAGGCCGCTTCCTGGCGAGCCAGGGCGCCGTTGAACGACACCGCCAGTTCCTGCAATTCGCCCGGCAGCGCCTCGGTGTCCAGTCGCTGTTTCGAATCCCCCGGCGGCAGGCTATTGGCTTGATGGCTCAAGCGCCTCACCGGCCCCAGGCCGAAGCGCGCGATCCAGTAACCGAGCAGTGCAACCAAACCGATACCCAACGCCGAGGTCAGGATCAGTATTTTGGTGAAGTGGTCCAGGGTCTTCCTGAAGGGCGTTGAATCCAGCCCCACGATAAAGCGCAGTTCCGGACGGTCGCCCATGGCCGCAATGGTCTTGAGCAACACCATCATGGGACGCTCGCGCTCAGGGAGGTCGAGGGTAAAAAGCCCATCGGAGCGCGTCGACCAATCCTGGCCGTCCGGCATCGCCCCGCCGTAGCTGAAGGCCGGGTCATCGACCAGGATCCAATAGCGGACCCGTTCATCGGCGGGCGTCAGGCCGTCGAGCTTCTGGCGCAAGCCGACCCAGAACGTCGGCGAATCGTATTTCGCCAGCACCGGGTCGAGCACGGAATGGCGCAGGATCAACTCGTTCTGCATCTGCTCATCGAGCGATTGCTTCAAGGAACAACGCAGTAGCGTCGCGCTGATCGACATGATCAGCAGGACAGCGAGGGCGAACATCAGGGCGAGCCGCTTGGCGATCGATCGTTTCATCAAGACGTACCGCTTTGCCTGCCACTTTCCTCGCGGCTTTCCAGTACATACCCCATGCCGCGAACGGTATGCAGCAGCTTGCGTGGATACGGGGCATCCACCTTGGCGCGAACCCGCTTGATCGCGACCTCGACCACGTTGGCATCACTGTCGAAGTTCATGTCCCAGACCTGCTCGGCAATCATCAGCTTGGAAAGGATCTCGCCCTGGTGCCGCGCCAACAGGCTCAACAGGCAGAACTCCTTGGCCGTCAGGTCCAGCCGCAGCCCTCCCCGGGTCACTTTGCGCGCTTGCAGATCGACCTCCAGGTCGTCGATGCGCAGATGCGTCAGGTCGGCCGTGTCACCCGTGCGGCGACGGATCAAGGCCTGGACGCGCGCGACGAGCTCGGCAAATGAAAAAGGTTTGCCCAGGTAATCGTCGGCACCCTCGCGCAGGCCGCGAATGCGATCATCCACCGTCCCCCTGGCCGACAACATGATGACCGGGGTTTTCTTTTGCAGGCGCAGGCCTTGCAGCACGTCATAGCCGTCCTTGCCCGGCAGCATCACATCCAGGATCACCACGTCGTAGTCCCATTCCAGCGCGTAATGCAGCCCATCAATGCCATTGGTCGCGACGTCGACAATATAGCCAAGCTCGGTCAAGCCACGATGGACGTAGGAGGAGGTTTTTTCTTCGTCCTCGACAATGAGCAAACGCATCAGCTGATTCCTCTGCGGCAACGGGGGCAACCCAATGAGTCTAGACAGTGAAGGTGTCTGGAGGCTGACCGCTTCCTGACATTCTTGTCAGAAACGGTTCAATGGCCAACCTCGACGCACGATAACCACGGCTCAGATGGATACCGTTTCCGCGGGAGAGAAGTCGGCGAGCAATTCGATGAAGGATTGACGCAACCAACGATTCGCCGGGTCATGGTGGAACCGCGTATGCCAGTAAAGATGAATGTCGTAGCCGCAAATGGCCCAAGGCAGCGGCACCAGGCGCACATCGGTGATTTCGGCGAAACGTCGGCCGACCGCCAGGGGCACGGTGGCGATCATGTCGGACTCGGCCACCAGAAACGGCACGCCCATGAACCGTGGCAAGCTGAAGCGCACCCGGCGCGTGACGCCATGGGCGGCGAGTTCACGGTCCAGCACACTCATGCCTCGCTCTTCGGCCTGGACCGCGACGTGCACGGCCTGCTGGTACTGTTCGGCACTTATGCTGTCGCCGATGGTGGGGTGATCGTTGCGCACGATGCACACGAACGAGTGGCTGTACAGCGCCCTATTGCGGATCGAGGTGTTGAGCAGGCGCGGGAAATAGCCGATGGCCGCGTCCACCTCGCCAGCGTCCAGGCCCTCCTCCAATTGCTCCGACGACAATGCCTGGGTGCGAATTCTCAAATTCGGCGCGGCCTTGTCGAGCATGCGCATCAGCCGGGGCAGGAACACCATTTCGCCAATGTCCGACATGCACAGCACCAGTTGTCGGTCGGAGTGTTCGGGGATGAAGCCCGTGGACGGCAGCACTTCGCTGCTGACCATCTCCAGGATCCGCTGCACCGGCTCGGCGATCTGCAGGGCCCTGGCGGTAGGCTGCATGCCGCGGGAAGTACGGATGAACAAAGGATCGTCGAACAGCGTGCGGAGCTTGGCCAGGGCGAAACTCATGGCAGGTTGGCTGAGCCCCATGAGATCGCCGGCCAGGGTCACGCTTTGCTTTTTGCGCAGCGCATCGAAGACTTTCAGCAGGTTGAGATCGACGTCCTTGATATCCATATTTTGGATTTTATCTATAAGTGAAATAAGGTTTTCGGATTCTAGGTCGAAGCCTAGACTCGGCACAAGATCGTTAACTCGATTAACCGAATTGACATCCCCCATAACAATAACGGAGCACACCATGCCCAAGAAGCTGCGCAGCAATTTCCCCTACGGCTCCTATTTATGGGCCGTACGCGCCGCCCAGTGGCGTGCCTTGGGCATCGACGAAAGCGAGTTGGAGAAACCCAAGATCGCCATCGTGAACTCATCGTCCAACCTGGCGATCTGCTTCAGTCACCTGGATGGCATCGCGGAGGTCCTCAAGCAGTCGATACGCGATGCCGGCGCCCTGCCCTTCGAAATTCGCACGGCCGCCCCCAGCGACTTCATCACCGGTGCCGGTGCCGGCGGCGCCTACATGCTCGCTGCCCGCGACCTCATCACCAACGATATCGAAGTCGCGGTCGAAGGGGCTCAGCTCGACGGCATGATCTGCCTGGCCTCTTGCGATAAAACGGTACCCGGCCAACTGATGGCTGCCGCCCGCCTGAATATCCCGACCCTGGTGGTGGTCTGCGGCTACCAGCCAAGCGGCGAGTACAACGGCAAGCATGTCGATATCGAAGACGTGTTCATCAGTTCCATGCACGTGGTGACCGGCAAGCTGCCGGTCGATGAGCTGGCCGGCATGGCCCGCAATGCCATCAAGGGGCCCGGGGTCTGCTCGGGGATGGGCACCGCCAACTCGATGCACCTGGTGTGCGAAGCCCTGGGCATGGCCCTGCCCGGCAGCGCACCGATTGCCGCCAACAGCCCGCAGATGTTCGATTTCGTGCGCCAGGCCGGCCAGCGCATTGTGGAAATGATCGAGGAAGACCTCAAGCCTCGGGATATCCTGACCCCCAATGCCTTCGCCAACGCCGTCGCGACCATTCTCGCCGCGGGCGGCTCCGTCAACACCATCAAACATATGCAGGCGGTAGCCGCCGAAGGCGGCGTCGAGGTCGACGTCTATCAACTCTTCAGGGACCTGGGAAACAAGGTGCCGGTGCTGGTCGGTGTAAGGCCGGTGGGAGAACACAGCATCGAGCAGATGGAGGCCGCGGGTGGCGGGCGTGGGCTGCTCAAGCGCCTGGAACCGCTGCTGCATGGCGACGTGCTGACGGTCACCGGGAAAACCCTGAAGCAGAATCTGCAAGGGGTGACCGTCAGCGATGACGCGGTGATACGCCCGCTGGACAACCCCTTCGCCACCCAGCCCGCCATCGTGATGCTCAGTGGCAACATCGCGCCCCAAGCGGGCATCGTCAAATACGGCATCGACCCGAACAAGATGCGCCGCTTCGAAGGCCCTGCGATCTGTTTCGAGCGCTCCGCCGATGCGATCCAAGCCTTGCAGGATGGCCGCATACAACCTGGCCACGTGGTGGTCATGCGCGGTGCCGGTGTGCGCGGCGGCCCGGCCATGGGCGGCGGCGCCTCGAAAGTGGTATTCGCCATCGACGGTGCCGGGCTCGGCGACCACGTGGCCATGCTGACGGACGGCCATCTTTCAGGGTTGGTGTGCAAGGGGCTGGTGGTGGCCGAAGTCGCGCCTGAAGCGGCCGTCGGTGGTCCGTTGGCGCTGGTCGAGGACGGCGACATCATCACCATCGACCTGGACCACAACAGCCTCGACGCCCATGTCAGCGAAACCGACATGCAGGCGCGGCGCGCCCGTTGGCAGCCTCTGGCGCCGCAGTTCGGCGGCGGCTGGCTGGATATCTACCGCCATAACGTGTCTTCCATGGAGCGCGGTGCGGTACTGATCAAGCCGCGCGACATCACCCACGCCGGAGAACAACCGCAATGAGGTTGCGCGACGACGAGAAAGCCATGCTTGCCGGCGATCAAGGCCCGGCCGTGCAGAAAGCCATGGACCTGCTGGTGCGTTATGGCGAGGCCCTGGATGCACAATGCCTGGTGGACACGCGGAATGTGGCCGGAACCATCGGCGCCACCACCCCTTTCCTGCGTCAGTACGCCGAACGTGAGGGCGGCATGGACGCGGTGTTCAGCGAGTTCAACCTCGACAGCGCCGAGGTGGTACAGATCCCCAAGGTCAAGGTCTTCAGCAGTCACCTGCAACAAGGCATCGACCCTCGGCACGCCAAGCGCCAGGGCATTGGCGAGGACGTGGTGCGCATTTATGAAACCGGCCAGGCCTACAGCAGCGGCCTGGGCGTCCAACCGTTGAACACCTGCACGCCTTATCAAGTCGGCAACGTACCGGTGAAAGGCGAGCACTGCGCCTGGATGGAGTCTTCCGCCGTGATCTACATCAACTCGGTGCTCGGCGCCCGAACCAATGCCGAGGGCCGGGAAAGCACCGGCGCGGCGATGCTGACCGGCAAGATTCCCTATTGGGGCCTGCACCTGGACGAGAACCGTCGCGGCACCCACCTGATCCAGTTGGACATGGACGTGAGCACCACGGCCGATTGGGGACTGCTCGGCTACTGGGTCGGTGAGCAGGTGCAGGATTGCATCCCGGTCATCGAAGGGGTGAGCCACCAGCCCAATCTGGCTCGCCTCAAGCACTTCGGCGCGGCGGCAGCTTCCAGCGGTGGCGTGGAGATGTATCACCTGGTCGGGGTCACGCCGGAAGCACGCACCCGCGAGCAAGCGTTCGGCGCCTCCCGGCCTTCAGCCATCTTGCGCTTCGGTGAAGCCGAACGGCGCTGGGCCTATGAGCAAGTCAACGTCACGGCGCACGATGCACAAGTCGACTTCGTCATGCTGGGCTGTCCGCATTACAGCCTCGAACAAATCTGGGAAGTCTGCCAACTGCTGGAAGGCCAGCGCCTGAGTGCGAACACCGAGCTCTGGATATTTACCGCCGCGTCGATCAAGCAACTGGCTGATGTGGCCGGTTACACCCGCATCATCGAGCAGGCCGGCGGGCATGTGATGACCGATACCTGCTCGGCAATCGGCAAGGTGCTGCCCGAGGGCACGCGCGTGGCGGCCGTGGACTCGGCCAAACAGGCCCATTACCTGCCGGCGATCATGGGCATCCAGGCGTGGTTCGGCACCACCGCCGAATGCATCCAGGCGGCCATCGACGGCCGCTGGAAAGGAGTATTGAGATGAGCGCAACCTTTACCCTCCGAGGCCGCAAGGTCGTTGGCGGCTGCTTCGAAGGCGAAGCCCTGGTGACCCATGACCGCATCTCTGGCTGGGGCGGCATCGACCCGCGCAGCGGCACCGTCATTGAGACCCGCCACGAACTCAAGGGCATCAGTTTTGCCGGCAAGGTGCTGGTATTTCCGGGGGCCAAGGGCTCGTCCGGCTGGTCTTCGCAGTTCCACATCGCGCGCCTCGCCGGCGTGGCCCCTGGCGCCATGCTGTTCAATGAAATGACTGCGAAAATGGGCCTGGGCGCGGTGGTCGTGCACGCACCCGCCATGACCGGCTTTACCGAGGACCCGCTGGAGCGGATCCGTACCGGGGACTGGGTGCGCGTCGATGCCGACGCCGGGATCGTCGAAGTGACCCCACGCTCATCGTGCAGTGACCCGCCCCTACCGCAACAGCCCAACGCTCCGCAGCGAACGCCGGCGCCGTTGTAACCCGAAGAAACCCGCTGAAAACAACCGCTCCCCGTGGTCATCGGCCAACGGGTTCGGGTTCGGCTGCCTTTTTTACCCCACAAAGGAAGTTTTATGGCTCATGTCATTCGCACGGTACGCCGTACCAGCGCCCCCACCCCGCAACGCCTGCAGGCTGATGTCTGCATCGCCGGCGCGGGTATTTCCGGTATTTCCGCCGCCCTGGAGGCCGCCGCGCTCGGCAAGCGCGTCGTGCTGTTCGATGCCCTGCCCATGCTCGGTGGCCAGGCGGTCGGCTCGATCATCGGGACTTTTTGCGGTTTGTTCTCCAATGGCCCGAACCGCCAGTTGCTGACCCATGGCATCGCCGACGGCATCCTTCGCGACCTGGGCGCCTCGGGTGATTTGCACCAGGCCATCGGTCCCTTGACCACCGTGGTTTACTACGACGAAGTGGCCCTCGGTCGCTGGATTGGTCAAAAGGTGCTCGACGCTGGCATCACCGTGGTGCTCGGTGCGGTGTTGCGTGAGGTGGTGCGCGAAGGCCCGCGGGTCCAGGAAGTGGAGTTGGCCACCCGTTATGGCGACGTGCGCGTGGCGGCCAACGGCTTTATCGATGCCAGCGGCGATGCGGCACTGGTCTGGAACGCCGGGCTCGCCTGTCGCGAACCGGACACCCCCATCTATGGCACCCAGATGTTTGTCCTAGAGCATATCAATGAGGCCCACCTGCCGACGCGCGCGCAATTCACCGAACGGGTCAAGGAAAAAGCCAGGCACTACGGCATCGAGCGCGACGACGGCCTGTTCTTCCAGTTCCCCGGACGCGGCACCGCGGCGTTCAACATGACGCACATCGAAACGCCGCTGGATCCGGTTGCCGCGTCTCACGTCGCCCTCGCCGGGCGCCAACAGGTGGACCAGGTGATCCACTTCCTCAAAGCGGAGTACCCCCAGGCCTACGGCAAGGCCAGGGTGCGAGCGTATGCATTGCCCGGCATTCGCCAGACCCGCTGGATCGTCGGCCAACATCACCTGACCACCGATGAAGTGCGAGCCGCTACGATGTTTCCGGATGCGGTGGCGCGCACCTCCTGGCCGGTGGAATTGCACGGCGACAGCACCGGTTACCAGTGGGAGCCCTTTGGCGACGACCATGTCCACAGTGTGCCGTTGCGCAGCATGCTCCCCGAAGGCAGCGATAACCTGGTGGTCGCGGGCCGCTGCATTGACGCTGACGCGGCCGCGCTGTCGAGTGTGCGCGTGATGGGGCCGTGTATCGCCATGGGGGCCGCGGCCGCCCATGCACTGGATCTGGCTGGCCCGGACGGGCGCCTGAGTGATATACCCGCGCAGGTGTTGCGCGAACGGCTGGCGTTCAATCTGGAATAGGTTTTTCAAGCAGTTCGATGCGCCCGCCATGTGAACGGGGGGGCGCCACTCCGACAACAATAAAAAATGCAGTGGAGAACGCACATGTCACAGTCCCGTACCCTGGATGTCGCGGCGCTTATAGAGGCGCGCAAACTGTCACGTTTCAACTACGTGGTGATTCTGGTTTCGGTCTTGATCACCTTCCTCGACGGCTTCGACTTGTTGGTGCTCTCCCACACCGCCTCCTACATCGCCGATGAGGTCGGCCTGGACAAGATCCAACTGGGCGAAATCTTCTCCATCGGCCTGCTGGGCATGATGCTGGGCGGGTTCTTCTTCGGTTACCTGGGGGATCGCATCGGACGGCGCCCCACCATTCTGTTTTCCACCTGCTCGTTCGGCCTGTTGACGTTGCTGTTTGTCATGGCCGACAGCTACGAATCGCTGATGGTCCTGCGTTTTTTCAACGGCTTCGCCCTGGGCGCCATGTTGCCGTTGTGCTGGGCCTTGAACATCGAGTTCGTTCCCAAGCGTTATCGCTCCACGGTGGTCACCATCATCATGGTCGGGTTCAGCCTTGGCAGCGCGATGGCCGGCCCGCTGACGGTGTGGCTGGCGCCGCATATCGGTTGGCAGGGCGTGTTCGTGTTCGGCGGTGTGGTCACATTGTGCGCCTGGGTGCTGTTGTTGTTCACCCTGCCCGAATCGGTGCGTTTCCTGGCCAGCAAGCGCCAGGCACCGGAGAAAATCGCGGCGATTCTCAAGCGCATGGACCCGAACCTGGACGTGCTTCCTACTGACCAATTCGTCCTGCTGGACGAGCCGGACATCGGTCGCCAGGCATTTCGGGTCAGCCAGTTGTTCATCGGCCGCTTGAAATGGATCACGCCCATGATCTGGCTGGGCTACTCCGCCAGCTCCATGGCCATGTATTTCCTCGCCTCCTGGAGCCCGCTGGTCTATCAATACGCTGGCTTCGACCGCGCGACAGCGTCGTGGGTCAGCTCGATCGCATCCTTCAGCGGTGCGATGGCGGGCCTGGCGATGATGCGTTTCGTCGATACCCGTGGACCGTACATGGTGATGATCTATCCGTTGCTGGCCTTGCCTTTCCTGCTGGTACTGGGCATCACCGGCATGCAAGGCACCGCGTTCCTGATGTTGAGCCTGGTCGGCGGCGTGTTCGTCAAAGGCTCCCACTATGGGATCCTCAGCATCGCCGGGGTGTTCTATCCCAGTGCCATTCGCGCCAATGGCGCCGGCTGGGCCACCTCCATCGCCAAGATCGGCTCGATCCTCGGCCCATTGCTGGGCGCCTATGTGCTCAATAGTGGCCTGCCGGTGGTCAAGAGTTTCCTGGTCCTGGCGGTCTGCCCCGCCGTGCTGGCGGCCTGTGCCTTCGTCATTGGCCACCTGACACGCCGCCATCGTGGGGCGGCCCCCCTGCCCGCCTCATCACAGACCTGAGCACCTTTCTGCCGGCTTACCGCGCCTGACCCAGGCAGCCCGTACCGCGTCGCTATCGACGCGGTCAGGCAAAACTCGTCCTGAAAATCCTACTGATCCTGAGACCAATAAAAATGAACAGGAACCTTCTTCTCGCCGCCGCCCTGACGCTCTGTGGCCCAGTCACCGGCGCCCATGCGGACTTCATCAAAGACAGCAGTGCGACGCTGACGACACGCAACTTTTACTTGAATCGCGATTTCCGCCAGAGCGACGCGCCTCAGGCCAAGGCCGAGGAATGGACCCAAGGCTTCATTGCCGAGCTGCAATCGGGCTACACCGAAGGCACCGTTGGCTTCGGACTCGATGCCCTGGGCGAACTGGGGATCAAACTCGACTCCGGCGCGGGCCGCCGTGGCGGTGGGCTGTTGCCTTATGGCCCCGACAGCAATCAACCGGTGGACGACTACAGCGAATTGGGGCTGACCGCAAAAATGCGCCTGTCCAAGACCCAGCTCAAGGTCGGCACGCTGATGCCGATTCATCCGCTGGCGTATTACAGCGATACCCGACTGTTGCCCTCCACCTTCACCGGTGCCTACCTGACGTCCGGCGAGCTCGACAACTTGACCGTCACCGCGGCAAGACTGACCAAAGCCAATGGCCGCGACTCATCCAGCAACGACGACATCGGTTATGCCGGCCAAAGCAGTGATCACCTGGACCTGCTCGGCGGCGATTACACCGTCGGCAAGCAACTGACCCTGCGCTACCACTACGGTGAGCTGCAAGACATCTACCGCCAGCAGTTCGCCGGCCTGATCCATGTACTGCCCCTGGGTGAAGGCGTGAGCCTGCGCTCCGACCTGCGCTACGTCGACAGCGATGATATCGGTGTTGGCAAAGCCGGGAAAATCGATAACCGCAACTTCAATGGCATGTTCACCCTGACCGTCGGGGCCCAGCGCTTCTCCGCGGCGTTCCAGCGGCTGTCGGGCGAGAGTGTGTTTCCGGTCATCGATACCGGCACGCCCTACGTGGCGAACCTGGTCACCTACAACTCGTTCATCAAAGCCAACGAGAAGTCCTGGCAGTTGCGCTACGAGTATGACTTCGCCGCGCTCGGCGTACCCGGCCTGACGTTCATGACCCGTTACGTGAAAGGCAGCGATATCCACACGCGCACCGTCAGCGACGGCAGTGAGTGGGAGCGCGACACCGACCTGGCTTACGTGTTCCAAAGCGGTGCCCTGGAAGGCCTGAACGTGCGTTGGCGCAACCTCACCTTCCGCTCCGGAAACGGCCTGACCCAGCAACTCGATGAGAACCGCCTGATCGTGGCCTACACCTGGAAACTGTGGTGAGCCCCGCCCACCGGAACACTCGCTCGCATACGTCTTACCGGGAGAACACCCATGACGTCGTCACGCGCCATTGATGTCGCCGCCCTGATCGAGGGGCGCAAACTGTCGGGCTTCAACTATCTGATCATCTGCGTGTCGGTGCTGATCACCTTCCTCGATGGTTTCGACTTGTTGATGCTGTCCCATACCGCCGCCTATATGGCCGAGGACATCGGCCTGGACAAACTGCAACTGGGCAACATTTTTTCCATCGGGTTGTTCGGCATGATGCTGGGCGGGTTCTTTTTCGGTTATCTCGGCGACCGGATCGGGCGCCGTCCGACCATCATGCTGTCCACCAGTGCCTTTGGTGTGCTGACGCTGCTGTTCACCTTCGCCGACAGCTACGCCTCGCTGCTGGCGCTGCGTTTTCTCAACGGCTTCGCCCTGGGCGCCATGCTGCCGCTGTGCTGGGCACTGAATATCGAATTCGTGCCCAAGCGCTACCGTGCCAGCGTGATCACCCTCATCATGGTCGGCTTCAGCCTGGGGGGCGCGGCAGCCGGTCCACTGACCGTATGGCTCGCACCTCAGTACGGCTGGGCCAGTGTGTTCGTGTTGGGCGGCATCGCCACGCTGCTCTCCAGCGTCCTGTTGTTTTTTACCCTGCCGGAGTCGGTGCGGTTCCTGGTGAGCAAGCAGAAGCAACCGCAAACCGTGCTGCGAATCCTCAAGCGCCTGGATCCCGGCATCGATGTGCGCGCCGGGGATCGCTATTTCCTGGCCGATGAAATCGACATCGGCCGCCAGCCATTTCGGGTCGGCCAGTTGTTCATCGGCAAACTGAAATGGATCACGCCCATGATCTGGATCGGCTTTGGCGCAAGCTCCATGGCCATGTATTTCCTCGCGTCATGGAGCCCGCTGGTGTATCAGTATGCGGGCTTCGACCGGGCTACCGCGTCCTGGGTAAGCTCCTTCGCGTCCTTCAGCGGTGCCATGGCCGGGCTTGTTCTGATGCGCGTCGTCGATACCCGAGGGCCCTATGCGGTGATGATCTATCCCCTGCTTTCATTACCCTTCCTGCTGGCGCTGGGCATTGGCGACCTGCAAGGTAACGCCTTCATTGCGCTGAGCATGGTCGGTGCCATCTTCGTCAAGGGCAGTCACTACGGCATCACCAGCATCGCCGGGATTTTCTACCCCAGTGCCATTCGCGGCAACGGCGCCGGCTGGGCCGCCTCCATGGGCAAGTTCGGCTCGGTATGCGGGCCGCTGCTCGGTGCCCATGTGCTCAACAGTGGCATGCCTGTCGTGAAGAGCTTCGCGGTATTGGCCCTGTGTCCCGCGGTGCTGGGTGTGTGCGCCTACACCGTGGCGCGCATCGATAGACGTTCAGCCATGGAAACCGAGCTATTGAGCCCGGCGAAACCCTAGAAGAACAGCAGTGGGTACGCAGCTTCACACCCCTATGGCCAGGGTGTCTGAGTCAGCATTCACTTTCATGGTTATTCGATTAAAGAATCAGATATATAGCTAATGAAACTAAGCAAACGACCTTTCAGTCACCTATCTTGACCTCAGCATCTGCCAATCTGGCCGCATGCTAAAGACCGCCAGACTGATAAGGAGATCACCTCTGTGGTGGATGTGCAGCAGACGTTGAGCTTGATTTCCCTTCACGTTCCCTTTGGCGGCGCCTTCGCCTACGGCGCCACCTTTCTTACGACGGCCAACTGACGCCCGAACCCGAGCCAAGGAAGCCGCTCATGGCAATCACCCAAAACAACCGTTTGGTGCAGGTCGACAGCCCTCTGGGCGGCGATGTCCTGTTGCTGCAAAGCATGGAAGGTAGCGAAGAGTTGGGGCGGTTGTTCCACTACGAGTTGGACCTGACCTCCGAAGACCGGGCGATCACGTTCGACCAGTTGCTGGGCAAGCCGATGGGCCTGACCCTGGAGCTGTACGACGGCGCAAAACGCTATTTCCACGGCATCGTCTGCAGTTGCCGGCAGTTGACCGGGCACGGCCAGTTCGCCGGTTACCGCGTCAGCCTGCGGCCCTGGTTCTGGCTGCTCACGCGCACCTCCGATTGCCGGATTTTCCAGAACAAGACGGTGCCGGACATCATCAAGCAGGTGTTCCGTGACCTCGGCTTCTCCGATTTCGAAGACAGCCTGAGCGGCAGCTATCGCGAGTGGGAATATTGCGTGCAGTACCGTGAAACCAGCTTCGACTTCGTCAGTCGACTGATGGAGCAGGAAGGCATCTATTACTACTTTCGCCATGAAAAAAACCGTCATGTGCTGGTGCTGGCCGATGCCTATGGTGCCCACTCCACGGCGGCGGACTACGCCTCGGTGCCCTTCTACCCGCCCGATCGGCAAATGCGTGAGCGCGATCATTTCTACGACTGGCAACTGGCACGGGAAGTCCAACCCGGCTCGCTGGCGCTGAACGACTACGACTTCCTGCGCCCGCGTGCCAGCCTCGAGGTGCGCTCCAGCGTACCGCGCAACCACACCAACGCCGACTACCCGCTTTACGACTACCCCGGTGAATACGTCCAGAGCAACGATGGCGATCACTACGCGCGTACTCGCATCGAAGCCATCCACAGTCAGTTCGAGCGTGTGCAATTGCGTGGACGCGCCCGCGGCATCGGTTGCGGTCATGTGTTCACGCTCACGGGATACGATCGTGCGGACCAGAACCGCGAGTATCTGGTGGTGGCCGCCCGTTATCAGATTCGTCAGGATGCCTATGAAAGCGGGCAGTCTGACGTCGCCGAACAGTTCGTCAGCGAGCTGGACTGCATGGACGCCAACCAGGCCTTCCGTCCTCTGCCCCTCACTCCGATGCCCATCGTCCGCGGGCCGCAGACCGCCGTGGTGGTGGGCCCCAGTGGCGAGGAGATCTGGACCGACCAATATGGCCGGGTCAAGGTGCATTTCCATTGGGACCGCCATGACCAGTCCAATGAAAACAGCTCCTGCTGGATTCGCGTCTCCCAGGCCTGGGCCGGCAAGAACTGGGGATCCGTGCAGCTCCCGCGGATCGGCCAGGAAGTGATCGTCAGTTTTCTCGAGGGCGATCCGGATCGGCCGATCATCACCGGCCGTGTCTACAACGCTGAACAGACCGTGCCCTACGGGTTGCCGGCCAATGCCACCCAGAGCGGGGTGAAAAGCCGTTCAAGCAAGGGCGGCTCGCCGGCCAACTTCAATGAAATCCGCATGGAGGACAAGAAAGGCGCCGAGCAGCTGTTTATCCACGCCGAGAAAAACCAGGACATCGAGGTCGAGAACGACGAGACCCACTGGGTTGGCCATGACCGCCGCAAGACCATCGACAACGACGAGACCGTGCACGTCAAACACGACCGCACCGAAACCGTCGATAACAACGAAACCATCACCATTGGTGTGGATCGCAAGGAAAAGGTCGGCAATAACGAAACCATCTCCATCGGTGTGAACCGCACCGAGGATGTCGGCAGCAACGAGAAAATCACCATTGGCGCCAATCGCACCGAGAAGGTGGGCAGCAACGAGACCATTACCATCGGTGCGGACCGCACGGAAAAGGTCGGCGCCAACGAAAAAATCAGCATTGCCAGCAACCGGACCGAGGACGTGGGTGGCAACGAGACCATCGGCATCAGCGGCAACCGTAACGAAACGGTCCAGGGCAACGAAGGCATCGAGATCAACGGCAACCAGAGTACCCAGATCGGCCAGAACGAATCCCGCGACGTCGCCCAGAACCGCAGCACGGGCATCAAGCAGAACGACAGCCTGGACGTGGGCAAGCACTTCTCCCTCAACGCTGGCGACTCCATCAGCCTGACCACGGGCGCGGCCAGCATCACCATGAAGAAGGACGGCACCATCGTGATCAGAGGCAAGAACATCACCATCGACGGCTCCGGCGCCATCAACATCAAGGCGAACAAGAACGTGGTCGTCAAAGGCCAGAAAATCCTGCAGAACTAGCCACGGAGTGGGCGCCATGACCGTTGAATATCATTTTCCTGTTTCCTCTACCGCCGCGCCCGCGCGCGTGGATGGCGTAGTGATCGGGGTGCTGCTGGATGTGCCCGGGGCGGACGCCCCGGTGGTGGCCTTCCCGGGCTGCCCCGGCGAAACGGGCCTCGCCGCGCGCACCACCACCCCGCTCACCCGTGAAGACATCGGTGCCCAGGTCGCGCTGATGTTCGAGGCCGGCGACCTGACCCGGCCGCTGGTGATCGGTCGCATCCAGCGCCTGCCGCAAACCGCAACGCCAACCGCCGCCCACCTGGACGGCGAGCGCCTGGAGTTCACGGCAGAGCGGGAAATCGTCCTGCGCTGCGGCAAGGCCAGCATTACCCTCACCCGTGAGGGCAAGGTGCTGATCCGTGGGACCTACCTCTCAAGCCGATCATCCGGCGTGAACCGCATCAAGGGCGGTTCGGTGCAGATCAACTAGACAGGTAGTCGACTCATGGAGCTGCTCAACGCCAGCAAACTGCTTGCTGCCTACACCCAGGGCATGGAGCCCGATGGCCGCGAATCCCTGGTGATCGTGGCCAAAGGCACGTTCAATTTGCCGCTGGACGGTCGGGCGGCAACCCTCGCCGACACCCAGCAACCGTTGTTTATGGCCGATGCATTCGTCGGCGAACCTGGCCTCAGTGCCCCACTGCAGGAAATGGACTTCGCCCCAATCAAGCCATTCTGCGATGTGCTGCTACGCGGCAAGGCCTATGCCCCAGGCGGGCGGCCCGTGACGCAACTGCCCGCAGGCATTCGCGTCGGTCAGATGAGCAAGGCTTTTTCCGTCCTCGGGCCCCGCCGATGGCAACCGGGGCTATTGGGTGTTTCTCCCGGTTTGCCGCAGCCCTTTACCGAGCAGGACATCTCTTATGTCCAGGCCTACGGAGGCTCCCATCCCATGGCCAACAAGCCGGACATGCTGCATGGGTATCCGGACAACCCGAGTGGTTGCGGTTGGTTTCCAGGCAGCATCGACAGTGCGCAAATCGCGGGCAAGCCAATGCCCAATACCGAGGAGTTGGGCAAGCCGATCGACAGCCCCTCCGGCGACTTTCGCCCCATGGCGCTCGGTCCCATTGGCCGTAGTTGGCCGCAACGCGTCCGGTTTGCCGGTACTTACGACGAAGCCTGGTTGGCCGACTGCTTTCCGTTTCTGCCGCAGGATTTCGACCGTCGCTACTTCCAGGCGGCCCCCGACGATCAGCAGATTCCTTACCCGCGTGGCGGCGAGGACGTGCTGCTGCTCAACCTCACGCCCCGGGAGCACGCGAGCTTTCGCATCCCCGAAATGGACGTGCCAGTGACTTTCTTCCTGAAAAAAGGTGGCCATGAGACTGTGCAGGCGGTGATCGATACCCTGCTGATCGACACGGACGCACACCAGGTGCAACTGACCTGGCGAGTCTCCCGTCCCCTGCAGCGCAACCTGTTCGAGATCGCCCAGGTGCTGGTCGGCACGATGTCCACGGGCTGGTGGCGCGCCCGTGAACTGGGCAAGGATTACTACCCGTCGCTGTCCTCCCTGGTAAGAGCCAAGCAGGCGCCCGAGGAGACGGACTGGTGACTGCGCTCTGTATCATCGGCTCCGGCATGGTCAGCGCTGTCGGCCTCACTGCACCCGCAAGCTGCGCGGCGATCCGCTGCGCCATCGACAATTTCCAGGAAACCCGCTTCATCGACCAAGGTGGCGAGTGGTTGATTGCCGCCAGCGTACCTCTGGAGCAGCCCTGGCGCGGCCGCATCAAGTTGCTCAAGATGGCCGCCCGCGCCATCGCCGAGGCGTTACAGAGCACCCCCGGGGTTGACCCGGAAAAGACCCCGCTGCTGCTGGGCGTGGCCGAAGTCGAACGCCCCGGCCGTCTGGATGGACTCGATAGAAGACTGTTGCAGGACATCGAAGCGGAACTGGGCCTGCGCTTTCACCCGGACTCCACCGTCATCGCCCGCGGCCGGGTCAGCGCCGCCGTGGCCCTGCTGAATGCACGCACGCTGATCTATCAAGGCGGCCATCGCCACGTGTTGGTCGCAGGCGTCGACTCCTTCCTTTGCGGACCGACCCTGGCCGCCTTCGAAGAGCGCGAGCGCCTGCTTACCAGCGAGAACTCCAACGGTTTTATTCCCGGCGAAGGGGCTGCGTCTGTGGTACTGGCTGCTCCGGTGGCCAGCGCAACGCCGCAACTGGCTTGCATCGGCCTGGGGTTCGGTGTGGAGAAGGCCACCGTGGAGGCCGAAGACATTCCCTTGCGCGCCGAAGGCCTGACACAAGCTGTGCGGGCAGCCCTTGGCGAAGCCGGCTGTGGGTTGGAGCAAATGGATTATCGGCTCACCGACATCTCCGGCGAGCAGTACTACTTCAAGGAAGCCTCCCTGGCCCTCAGCCGGACCCTGCGCGTGCGCAAGGAGTTCTTCCATCTCTGGCATCCGGCCGACTGCATCGGCGAAGTCGGCGCCGCCATCGGTCCGGCCATGCTCGCGGTGGCGTTGGCCGCCAGTCGCAAGGGCTACGGCGAAGGTCCGAATATCTTCTGTCATCTTGGCAACGACGCCGGCGAGCGCGCCGTCGCGCTGCTCAGTTACCAGACTGTGAGGGCTGCCTGATGGCGAATGAGGTCTACGCCAACAATATGGAAGTTTCCTGCAAGTCGGCGGCGGGCAAGTCGATCGCCTGCTTCCCGGATGTCTGCTTCACCCCGCCCCAGGCTCCGCCCACCCCACTAGGGGTGCCGATCCCCTACCCCAATACCGGCATGGCGAAGGATACGACCAGGGGGACACGAACGGTCAAAATCACCGGCAAAGAGGTGATGCTCAAAGACAAGAGTTGTTTCAAGACCAGTACGGGTGATGAAGCCGGGAATACGCCGAAGAAAGGCGTGGTGACCAGCAAGATCAAGGGAAAGGTGTACTTCATTGCCTGGTCGATGGACGTGAAGTTCGAAGGGGAAAATGTCGTCAGGCATTTAGACTTGATGACTCATAACCATGCGTCCAAACCCGGAAATACGCCTCCATGGGCTTATACCGACGCCTCCGCGACGGCGCCTGTGGAGCGTTGCAAGAAAGAAGTCGCCAGGAAAAACAAGGCATGTGGGGAGTTGAAGACCAAAGCCGAACGGTGTGGCGACAAGGCCTGTACGGCCGCAAAAAAGTGTTTGCTGGTCTCCAAGAAACAGGCGGACTCCAAGGCGCAGAACAGTGAAGTAGCCTGTTGTCCTGGCGAAACTGGCCACCATCTCGTTGAAGCCCACAGTTTTACAGTGCCAGGCACGAATCGCCAGACGCCGCTTCCTCAATTCCCCAACTACGACGAAAAAGACGCACCGTGCATTTGCGTGCAATGCCCTCAGGACGGAAGCGGACGTTATGAAGGGGATCATGGCTTCATGCATGCAGCCCAAGGCAAGCTGGAACAGGCCGCGATAGAGCGCGCGCCAACCGCCCAAAAGGATTACGCCTGGAACTATGGCCAATCCCGTGGAGCGGGCGTACGAGCGCTCCAGCAAACCTTTCCGAAATCGAAATGCTCAAAGAAATGCCTGGAAGCGCAGCTAGACGCTTACCACAAGAATACGGTGGGAGTCGGGGACAAAACCCCAGTGAGGACTCACACCCCCAACCTTCAAGACAATCAGAAAGAGCTGGCCCACGAAATGATCCCAGAGGTCACTATCAGTGCTTGGTAGCTCAATTGGAGCAGGGACGACATGACTCAAACATTGGATTGGACGCTGAGCCGAGTAGCGGTCTTTGATAAAAACCGCGTCTATGTACTTGCCTACTCCAAACGCGAGCCCGGCACCCGCGTTTTTCGATGGACCGGAGGATGGGACAACTATTATGTTCAAGGGATCTGCGCCGGTATCTGCGCCGTTCGCGGCGCACCTCCCGAAATCCTGACGCTGTGTGCCGATGGTCGCGTTCATCGCGCTGCGCCTGACGGGCAAGCCTACGAGGATATCGTCGCGGAAAAACCCAGCAAACACGGTTTGCTGCGCGACATCCGCCCTATCGGTGCAAATGTCTACGCCACCGGCTTCGGCCGCCAGGTCTATGTTCGAAAGGACAGAGTCTGGCAGCGCTGCGACAAAGGGGTGGTCGAAGACCCGACCGCCGACAGCCTCAGTGGCTTCGAGTCCATCGACGGTTTTAATGAAGATGAAATCTATGCCACCGGTAACCAGGGCGAAATCTGGTACCGCTGGCAGGGTACCTGGCAGCGCAGCGAAAGCCCGACCAACATCATTCTGGAAAACGTTCTCTGCGCGCCCGATGGCGTGGTTTACATCTCAGGCCAGTTGGGCATCGTCATGCGAGGTCGTCTCGACCGCTGGGAGCTCGTTGAGCATGAGCTCACTGAAGATACCTTCTGGGACATGGCCTGGTTCAATGATCAACTCTGGCTGTCAACCACCAAAGCCCTCTATACGCTACAAGGCGACAAGCTGGAGAAGGTCGAGACAGGACTTCCCGGCGATCAGACCTTCAGATACCTCGACGCGAATGAGCAGTGCCTATGGTCATCCGGTGAACGACACCTTGCCGCTTTTGACGGAGCGAATTGGACACGCATACCCAGTCCTTGAGACGAATGCAGAGAAATACATGGAAAGTTTGTCACCGATTCTCGACCAACACACCGAAGAGGCCAGTTTCCTCGCGGTCCTAAGGGACTATGCCGTACGTGCGCCACACTACGATCTGGACCACCTCGGCACGCTCGACAACCGCATCGATGCCCATCTCGATGGCCTGCGTATCGCCGGCCCAGCGGGGCTGGAAACGCTGCTGGGCCAACTCGGCCCCCACGCCATCGGCGAGATGTTCGCCAGCGTGGTGCTGGCTTTCGAGGCGGCCAACGCCAAAGTGCTGTCGCGGCTCAGCGAGCAGTTGCGCAGTGCCTTGGAAACGGAGCGCGGTTACCTGATGGCCCTGGGCTGGCTCGACTGGGAACGGGTGTCTCCGTGGATAGAACGTATGCTCGCCTCCCCCGAGCCGCTGTTTCGCCGTCTCGGCCTTGCGGCCTGCGGCATGCATCGCCACGACCCCGGCCCCGCCCTGCTGGCCGGGCTTTCCGATGCCGACCCAAGCGTGCTGGCACGTGCCGCCCGCACGGCGGGCGAACTGCGCCGGCGTGACCTGTTCCCGTCGATTCGTGCCCACCGCCAGCATGCAGACACCGCCACGCGCTTTTGGGCCAATTGGGCCACTGTCCAAATGGGCGACCAGCAGGCCTTGGAGCCTCTGCGCTCATTCGCCGAGCAACCGGGCGAGTTCCAATACCGCGCACTCGGCGTACTGCTGGCTTGGCAAGAGCGCGACTCCAGCATCGCCTGGATACGGCAATTGGTACAGGATCCCCGGGATCGGCGCATCGGCATCCAGGCCCTTGGACTGCTGGGCGATCCGGTCAGCGTGCCCTGGTTGATCCAGCAGATGAGCGACCTGCCCTATGCCCGCGTCGCCGGTGAAGCCTTCAGCCTGATCAGCGGCGCTGACCTGGCGTTGCTTGATCTGGAATTGCAGGACCTGCCGGATTTCGATGGGGGCCCGAACGACGACCCTGAAGATCCCAATGTCGCCATGGACCCCGATGAAAACCTGCCCTGGCCCGACCCGCAGGCAATCGAACGATGGTGGCAAGCCAACGGCGGACACTTTCAGGTGGGGACTCGTTACATGCTGGGATTGGCCCATAGCGAACACAGCTTTCAGCAAGCCCTTGTCCGCGGCCAGCAACGCCAGCGCATCGCCGCGGCCTGCGGTCTCGCCCGCTTCCGGCCCGACGAAGTGCTTTTCCCTACCAGCGCGCCGGCTTGGCGGCAAAAGCGGTTGTTGGGAATGACGGCGCTGTTCGGGCGTTGACCAGGATGTTTATATAGCGCTCCGACACCTGGCAATCACTTACCCCCCCCTCTGGAGGCACCATGCCAAACGCAACTGGGCAGAACCCTGTGGCACTCATCAGTGGGGTTGGAAGCGAGATCGGAATCGGCATGGCGATCGCACGCAGGCTGGGCGCCGCCGGCGCCCGATTGATCGTCACCGCGAGCAGTGCTCGCATCCTTGAGCGCGTCGCGCAGTTGCGTGCCGAAGGGTTCGAAGTGGAAGGGCGGGCCATCGACCTTACCGATGAAAACCAGGTGCGTGAGTTTATGGTGTGGGCAGAGTCCGTCTGGGGGCAGGTCGATATTCTGGTGAACAACGCGGGCATGGCCATGCAAGGCAGTCCGGAGAGCTTTTCCGAGTTGGCGGTCATGGACCTGCACACCTGGAACCTGACACTGGCGCGCAATCTCACCACGGCTTTTCTGCTGACACGGGCTGTTCTGCCCGGTATGCGGGCGCGCCGATACGGGCGGATCGTCAACATCAGCTCCACGACCGGCACCCGCTGCAGTAACCCTGGTGAAGCGGCTTACAGCGCCGCAAAGGCCGCGATGGTCGGAATGAGCATGAGCCTGGCGCTGGAAGTCGCCCAGCAAGGGGTCACTGTAAACAGCGTCGCGCCCGGCTGGATCGCCACAGGGTCGACCACTGCCGAGGAAGCCACCGCGGCAGGCTACACGCCGATGGGCCGGGCGGGACGGCCCGAAGAGGTAGCGGCACTGGTGGCTTTTCTGGCGTCTTCAGAGGCGAGCTACATCACGGGCGAAGTCATCGTGGTGGATGGCGGCAACTGCCTGGTGGAGAACAAGGCCCCTTGACCTGAAATCCATGGCCAGCACCTTTTCCTGTGGGGGCTGGGCCAGTCACTTGAATAACTCACTGCTCATAAAATCAATGAACACCCGCAGTTTCGGCGCCAGGTGTTTGCTTGAGGGCCAGAGCATGCGGAAGGTGCTCTGATGCCTGTTGAAGTCGTCCAGGACGGTGACCAGCTCACCGGCCGCGATGGACTCATGCACAGTGAAATCCGGCACGCAGGCGATCCCCAGCGCATCATGCACCACGTGCAGCAACGCCTCGGTGGTGTTGCAGACCAGGGTCGCCGGCAGGTTGAGTTCCGGCTCCCCGTCCCCGTTTACCGGCCAGACCTGCATCCTGCCAGTACTGGGAAACTTGTATAACAGGCAGGCATGGCGCAGAAGATCCGTCGGTACGTGCGGTGTGCCGTGTTCGGCGAAGTACCGGGGCGAACCGACCACAACGAGCTTGAACGGGCCCAACGGACGGGACATCAGCCGGGAGTCGTTCGGCTCTCCGGTCCGAATGACCGCATCGAACCCCTCCTCGATGATGTCCACCAGCCTGTCGGAAAAATCCAGGTCCAGTTCAATGCTGGGGTAGCGCCGCATGAAGGCGATCAGCGTCGGCATGACCAGGTCCGCGACGAGAGGCAGGCTCACGCGCAGTTTGCCCCGAGGCGCTTGGCGGGTTTGCGACAGTTCCTGCTCGGCCGCTTCGACCTCGCAGAGAATGCGCCGGCAACGTTCGAGAAACAGTGTCCCTTCCGCCGTCAGCGTGATACTTCGCGTGCTGCGATGAAACAGCCGCACACCCAGCCGTTCCTCGAGCCGGGCGACGCTTTTGCCCACCGCCGAAGACGAAATGCCCAGCGCCCTGCCCGCCTCTGAAAAACTGCGGGTTTCGGCCGCGCGCACAAAAAAATCAATCCCGCTCAGTGATTCCACGCCAGCTCCCATTGCGGACATTTTTTCCGATGTGTTGTGCACTCTAGCATTCTTGTCTCGCCAAAGAGGGACACCTACCGTAGTCGACACTTATCAATCTGCGATTGACCGCGTCGTCCCGGCGGGTCAGGAGCGCTCCAGCAGGTGACACATGACGATTGCCAACACCCCTATCAACGCCGATGCCGAGGTCGTTCAAGACACTGCGCCGCTTCCCATCGGATCACTGTTTGCCCTCGCACTGGCGGCGTTCGTGACCATCCTCACCGAAGCCTTGCCCGCCGGTCTTCTTTCACAGATCAGCGAAGGGCTGGCGATCTCCGAAGCCCTCGCCGGCCAGTTGGTCACGGTCTACGCGATCGGTTCCTTGCTGGCGGCCATTCCATTGACCGCCGCGACCCAAGGCATGCGACGCAGATCGCTCTTGCTGACGGCCATCGCCGGTTTCGCCGTTGCCAATACCGTCACGACGTTTTCTACCCATTATGGTTTGACGATTGTCGCGCGCTTGCTGGGTGGCGTATCGGCCGGGCTGCTGTGGGCCTTGTTGGCCGGTTATGCCGCCCGCATGGTGCCTGAAAGCCAGAAAGGTCGAGCGATTGCAATCGCCATGGTGGGCGCGCCCTTAGCGTTGTCCCTGGGCGTACCGGCTGGCACGCTGCTCGGCAATCTGATCGGCTGGCGAATGAGCTTCGCCCTCATGAGCCTGTTCGCCGTAGCCTTGATGGTCTGGGTACGACTCAAGGTGCCTGACTTTCCCGGGCAGGCCTCCAACAAACGTCTTGCCTTGGGCCAGGTCTTCACCCTGCCGGGCGTTCGCTCGGTGTTGTTCGTGGTACTGGCTTTTGTCCTGGCGCACAACATTCTCTTTACCTACATCGCTCCGTTCTTGACGGCGGCAGGCCTGGGCGATCGGACGGATCTGGTCCTGTTGGTCTTTGGCGTCGCGTCGTTACTGGGGATCTGGGTCGTCGGCATGCTGATCGATCGCCATCTGCGGGCGTTGACGCTCGCAGGTACGGTGCTGTTCGCCCTTTCGACAATGATGCTAGGGGCAATGAGCGACAGGCCTGCGGCGGTGTATATCGCCGTGGCCGCTTGGGGAATCGCTTTCGGAGGGGCTGGGACGCTGTTCCAGACAGCCATCGCCAAGACAGCCGGTGATGCGGCGGATCTGGCCCAGTCAATGCTGGTCACGGCCTGGAACCTCGCCATTGCCGGCGGCGGGATCGTCGGCGGCATTCTGCTCGACCACCTGGGGGTCGTGGCGTTTGCGCCGGTCCTGGTCGTTCTCCTGCTGCTGACGTTGGCGGTGGTGTGGTCGGCCAGGCAGTGCGGGTTTACAGCAGGCTTGCACTAACATGCAGGAGCCCAATGAGTAGGCCATCAAGGGTAGACATCCGTCACTGACATCAACAGCGTGCACCTTCGCGGGGGCACGCTGATTCGCATGATCAGGCAATAATCAGCCCGGATCGTGCAACCCACCCCGACTATTCCTTCCTATAGTTAACCAGAGCCAAACCATCTGGAGCTGGTCCCCCCTATGAGCGCCCTCAACATCAACGGCCGTGAATACACGGTCGACGTCGACCCTGGCACCCCTATCCTCTGGACCCTGCGCGACACGCTGGGCATGACCGGCACCAAGTTCGGCTGCGGCGCGGCGCTGTGTGGCGCCTGCACCGTGCACCTGGATGGCCAGGCCATTCGTTCCTGCGTGACGCCCATTGCCGCCGCCGTAGGCAAGAAGATCACCACCATCGAAGCGGCAACCAATGGAAGTGACCCGGTCGGCAGCGCCGTGCACGAGGCGTGGGTCAAACACGACGTGGCGCAATGCGGCTACTGCCAGAGTGGCCAGATCATGAGCGCAACGGCTTTTCTCAAGGCCCGGCCCAAGGGCAAGCAGCCCACGGCCGCCGAAATCGACTCGGCCATGGCCGGCAATATCTGCCGCTGTGGCACCTACGCCCGAATCCGCGCCGCGGTGGCTGATGCCGCCAAAGCCCTTGCCTGATCGGAGCTGACCATGCTGAATGAGATCCTCCCAAACGAGCTCCCCCGCGCCTTGCAACATATGCTTGAACGCGGCGAGGATGACGGCCCCGCTGCCCTGCCCCGGCGCAGCTTCCTCAAGATCGTCGGCATCGGCGGGCTGGCCTTGGGTGCGTTTCCACACCTGGCCCTGGCGCAGGAAGCCAACGGCGCCGTCGCAGCGCCGCTCAAACCGACCCAGCAACCCTCCGCATTCGTGCAGATCGCGCCCAATGGCGAGGTCACGGTCACCATCAATCGGTTGGAATTCGGCCAGGGCGTGCAGACCGGCCTGCCCATGATTCTCGCCGAAGAACTGGATGCCGACTGGAGCCTGGTGCGCAGTCGCAACGGCAGCAACGACGCGGCCTACATGGACCCGGCGTTCGGCATCCACCTCACGGGTGGTTCCAACACGATCAAGAACAGCTACACCCAGTACCGCGAACTTGGTGCCCGTGCGCGCGCCATGCTGCTGGGTGCGGCCGCCGCGCGCTGGAACGTGGATGTGGCGAGCCTGACCACCCAGGCCGGCATGGTGCTCGGCCCGGCGGGCCGTAAAGCGAGCTACGGTGAACTGGCGCAAGCCGCGATGGCGATGCCTGTACCCGAGCAGATCACCCTCAAGGATCCCAAGGATTTCCGCATCATCGGCCAGGCCACCACACGCATCGATGCCAAGGCCAAGAGCAGCGGCCAACAGGATTTCGGCATCGACATGCACCTGCCGGGGCAACTCACGGCGGTCGTCGCCCGGCCACCGGTGTTCGGCGCCAGAATCGCTACTCTGGACGACAGCGCGGCGCGGGCCACCAAAGGCGTGAAGGCCGTGTTGCGCATACCGCTGGATGGCGGCGCCGAAGGTGTCGCGGTGGTCGCCGACAGCTACTGGCAGGCGAAGCTGGCACGCGATGCGCTGAAGGTGGAATGGAACGCGTCCGCCGTGGAAAAGGTAGACAGCGAAAAACAATTGGCTCAATACCGCGAGCTGGCCAACCAGCCCGGCCCGTTGCACTTCGATGCCGACATGACGCCACTCGCCACGGCGCCACATCGACTGGAGGCCGAGTTCCTGTTCCCCTACCTCGCCCATGCCCCCATGGAACCGCTCAATTGCACCGTGCAGCTTGCCGGCAATGGCGCTCAGTTGTGGGTCGGCACGCAATTCCCCGGCGGCGATGCGGCCGCCGCCGCCAAGGTGCTGGACCTCAAGCCCGAGCAGATCCAGGTGAACGTGCAAACCGCTGGCGGAGGTTTTGGCCGGCGCGGCGTACCCACCAACGATTTCGTGGTACTGGCTTGCGAAGTGGCCAAGGCCGCCCGCACCGCCGGGGTCGACGCGCCTATTCGCACACTCTGGAGCCGGGAAGACGACATCAAGGGCGGCTACTACCGCCCCATGCACCTGCACCGTGCGCGCATCGGTTTTGATGACAGTGGCAAGGTTCTCGCCTGGGACCACGCCTTGGTTGGCCAATCGATCATCACCGGCACCGTGTTTGGCGGGCGGGTGAAAAATGGCATCGACCCGACCGCCACCGAGGGCCTGCGCGACCCGTATCCGCTGCCCATGCGGCTGACGGTGCATCACCCGAAACTCAACGTCCCCGTACTGTGGTGGCGCAGCGTCGGTTCCACCCATACGGCTTTTGTGATGGAAACACTGATCGACGAGATCGCCCGCGCCACTAAACAGGATCCGGTGGCCTACCGGATGAAGTTGTTTGGCGACCAGAGTCCACGCCATCGCGAGGCGCTGCAATTGGCCGTGGACAAGAGCGAGTACGGCAAGCGCCAGCTACCGGCGGGCCGTGCCTGGGGTGTGGCGGTCCACGAGTCGTTCAGTTCGGTGGTGGCTTATGTGGTCGAAGCCTCGGTGCAGGATGGTCGTCCGGTGCTGCACAACGTGACCGCTGGCGTGCACTGCAACCTGGCCGTCAACCCCCGCAGTGTCGAGGCCCAGGTCCAGGGCGCGGCGCTGATGGGCTTGTCGATGTGCCTGCCCGGTGGTGCCATTACCCTGAAAGACGGTGTCGTGCAGCAGAGCAATTTTGCTGACTTCAGCGTGCCGCGCATTACCGACATGCCGGAATTCGCCGTTCACATCGTGCCCAGCGCCGAGCCGCCCACGGGAATGGGCGAACCCGGCCTGCCGGCGCTGGCCCCGGCGTTTGCCAATGCCGTGGCGAGCCTGACGGGCAAACCGTTGCGTGAGTTGCCGTTCAAGTTGGCGTGACCGGCGCGTGAGGCTGTCTGGCCGCAATGCCAGGCCAGCCTCACGATCACAAACGAATCCGCTTGATATCCCGCTGCGGGGGCTCTCCAAACAGGCGACTGTATTCACGGCTGAACTGCGAGGCACTCTCGTAGCCAACCAGCCCCCCTGCACTGCTCGCGTCGACCTTCTGGCTCAACATCAATTGCCGAGCAGCTTGCAGCCGCAGTTGCTTCTGGTATTGCAACGGGCTCATTCCGGTCACGGTCCGAAAATGCTGGCGGAAAGTGGAAGGACTCATGTGCGCTTGCGCCGCCAGGTCGTCCATGCGCAACGCCTGGCGAAAATTCAGTTTCAGCCAGGCGACCGTCTTGGCAATGTGCTGGCTGGGTGAACCGGCGGCGATGACATGCAGCAACTGCGGCGCATGGGCACCGTTCAACAGGCGAGCGACAATCTCTTCCTTGATCAGCGGGGCCACGGTCTCAAGCAACGGCGGCTCGTCCAGCAGGTCTATCAAACGCCTCAGGGCATCCAGCACCCCGGCATCCAGCGCCTGTACGGTAATCGGTCGAAACGCGTCGTCTTTCATGCGTTGTGACAGCTGCATGCGCTCGGCCACTTGCATCACCATCGTGCTGTCGAATCTCAGCATCATGCCCAGGAACGGCTTGGCGACGCTGGCCTGGGAGACGTGGGAAATGACCGGCAGGTCCACGCAAGTCACCATGGACTGACCGGGGGCATAAGTCAGTATCTCGTCCCCGATCATGGCTTGCTTGCGCCCTTGCAAGGTCACGCCAATGCCCAGGCCGTATATACAGTGCATGGGCGCGGTGATTGCCTTGCGCCGATGCAGGCTCAAACCGGCAATGGCGGTCATATGGTCACCCTCGCTGGGCACAAGCCGGCTGACCGAACCGGCCAGGCGACTGAGATCGCTGGCGCCCTTGTCGCTTTTGAAATCGGTGTGCACACTTCACTCCTTGAAACATCGGGCCCACGACTTGCGGTGATGGCGAACACTGCTCGGCATCACCGCAAATCGTTGATCAATATGGACGCAGTATGCTGGGTCGGCGGTTCGGACCGCTTGCCTGATTGGCGCAATTTCTTGCACGATTCAACGAGCTGCAACCGACGCAAGTCACCGAGGCCTATGTATTGCAAGATGTTTCGCGGGCTGAAAATGCACAAAGTGACGACAGGGTTCGAAAACTAGAGCCCCTGGAAGATATAGCCGGTTGACCGTTGATCATCCAACGCGACACCTGCTTGCAGCAGTCGTTGGGCCAGGGCCGGTGTTTCGACCCGCACTTTCCAGTCCAGGCCTGTCGGTGCCTCGGGGGCGCGGTCGTAGCGAATGATCGCTTCAGCCAACTGCACCCGATCAGGCAAGTACACCGCCAACGCGTTGCCCTTCCAGGCGGCGACGTTCATGCCCATCGCTTCACACAGCGCAATCTTGGCCTGGGCATCGTCCCGGTCCGCCTGGCGGGAACGCTCGATCTGATCGGCCAGGATCGGATCGACGACGCGGTCGGTAAACAAGACCTCCCCCGTCTCCCAGACTTCGGGAGGACAGGCCTTGTCGGCTGGACGCAAGGCAATGAACGGATTGATTTCCATCGGGTAGATTCGACAGACCAACGGCCGCTCTTCATAGATGCCGCAACGACCGTCGTCGCCGAGATTGCGGCACTGGGTCAGGGCATTGCCGGCCAACACCGCAACGACTCGGATCCGGGCATCGCCACTGGTGACTTCCACGGCTCTTTGGGCGCTGTGGGCGAATTGTCGGGGTTGCGAAGGCCAGGTCGACTCATCGAACGCCTCCAGCACGACCGCCACCTCATGTCCGCGTTGTAACCATTGCCTCGCCTCGTCCAACGTCAGTGGAATCAGCCGACCTTTGCAGCAAATCCCGCAGCCGTTGCAGGCAAAACGGACAGTGTTGTTTTCCATATCAAGCACTCGCACACATGTTTTCGACCGCCTTCAACAGGCCCCGCCACTGCGATACAGCTGTGGCAGGGCCTCAGGGCCGCGAGAGTATGGGGAGCGAAACACCGATCCGCTTGCCGGATCCGCCGACATAGTTGCCTGATCCAAGGTGTTTTCAGGGGGCGGCCCTTGGCAGGAAAAACCGTTGTTTCAGGCAACTCTTCACTCCGGATACCGGGAACGCGGCATCATTGAAGATGATCGGCGTCGATCACTGCCTGGGCGAACGCCTGCGGCGCCTCTTGCGGCAGGTTGTGACCGATGCCGCCGTCGATCAGGCGATGCTCATATTTGCCGGTGAAGCGCTTGGCATAGGCTTCAGCGGGCGGATGGGGAGCGCCGTTGGCGTCGCCTTCCAGGGTGATGGTCGGTACGCCGATCGAGGGGAACGTCGCCAGTTTCTTTTCCAGCCTGTCGTACTTGGCTTCGCCCTTGACCAGGCCCAGGCGCCAGCGATAGTTGAAGATTGAAACCGCGACATGATCGGGGTTCTGCAAGGCGGCGGCGCTTCGGTCGTACGTCGCGTCATCGAAGTTCCACTTCGGCGACGCCAGCTTCCAGATCAGCTTGGCGAAGTCGTGGGTGTTTTTCTCGTAACCGAGGCGGCCACGCTCGGTCGCAAAATAGAACTGATACCACCACTGCAACTCCGCAGCCGGCGGCAACGGCGCCTTGCCGGCCTCCTGGCTGCCGATCAGGTAGCCACTCACCGCCACCAGCGCCTTCACCCGCTCCGGCCAGAGGGCCGCGACAATGTCTGCGGTGCGTGCGCCCCAGTCATAACCGCCCAGCACCGCCTGTCTGATGTTCAGCGCGTCCATGAAGTCGATGAGATCGCTTGCCAGTGCGGAGGGCTGGCCGTTGCGCAGGGTCTTGGCAGACAGGAAGCGCGTATCGCCATAACCGCGGGCGTAGGGAATCAGCACGCGATAGCCCTTCTCCGCCAGCGCCGGCGC
This sequence comes from Pseudomonas sp. NFACC13-1, assembly GCF_900104425.1. Lineage (NCBI taxonomy): Bacteria > Pseudomonadati > Pseudomonadota > Gammaproteobacteria > Pseudomonadales > Pseudomonadaceae > Pseudomonas > Pseudomonas sp. NFACC13-1. Next base: position 227,877 of record NZ_FMXV01000005.1, read on the forward strand.
CACATCTGCATAGCTATGGATGTCGTAGGGCCAACCGTGCAACAGGATCACCACCGGCCCATCGGCGGGACCGACCTCGGCATAGGCCACGTCCAGCAGCCCGGCCTTGACATGCTTGAGCGGGCCGAACGACGTGTGGCTGCCAGGGGTAATCGCGCCGACAGTGCTCGCCGGCACATCGGCCGCGCTTGCCTGGGACGAAGTCAATCCCAAGGCGCCAAGCTGCATCATTGCCAACGCCAGAAGGGTTGGCGCGAGCAGGCGGCGATGGCGGGAAGCGGAGGTAGGGTTTATATCCATGTGAAGCTCCTTGCGAACGACGTGGGGTGAGCCGGTGAGACGGCTTGAGCTGTCTCGATGGGCCCCATTTGACGTTGGCCAGGTATCGCGGATGTGTCAGCGACGGGCTTGAATGCAACGGCACGTATCGGTCGGGAGCCTGGATACACAGAGATACATTCGTATCAGGAGGACCCGTTTTGTGTAGGAGCTGGCGAAGCCTGCGATCTTTTGATCTTTCGCTTGAGACTCAAGTGTCGGGGGAAAGATCGCAGCCTCGTTGCACTCGACAGCTCCTACGCAGCGCCTACGCGGCTTCTACACGGCTTTTGCGCTTGCTGCGGGTTTCGATCGAGGGGCCAGCCAGTCGCTTAAAGTGGCTTCCCATGAAACGCCTGCCCCAACACCGCCAACCGCTCCGCCAACGGTGGCAAGCATTGGCTGCTGCGGGTCAGGATGCCGATGTTGTCGGCGTTGCGCTCAGCCACGGCCTGCACGCTTTGCAGGCGCTGGTTGATGCCCATCGACGCCTTGGATTGTTCCTGGGTGGTGCTGGCGATCAGGTCGTTGAAATGATTGATCACGGCGATGTCTTCGACGACGGCATGTAACAGCTGCGAAGCCAGTTGGCTGGCGGACACGCAGCGCTCCACCCCATCGCGGCTGTCTTGCATCGCGACGGCGGCCTGGCGGCTGCCTTGCTGCAGCTTGGCGATGATCTGCTGGATCTCGGTGGTGGACGTCGAGGTCTTTTGTGACAGCGTGCGGACCTCGTCGGCCACCACCGCGAACCCTCGGCCTTGCTCACCAGCCCGGGCCGCCTCAATGGCGGCATTGAGGGCCAGCAGGTTGGTCTGCTCGGCAATGCCGTTGATCACATCCAGCACCTGGCCGATCTGCTGCGCCTGGTCGGCCAGGATCTGCACGGTTTCGTTGGTCAGGTTGATGCGCCCTGCCAGCTCGACAATCTCTTCGCGGGTCTGGTCAACCGTGGTGCGCCCGCGGTTGACCTGCTCGTTGGCCTGGCCGGCGCGCTGCAGGGTCTGGTCGACATGGCCGGCGATGTTCTCCATGGCCGTCACCAGATGGCTGATCGCACCACTCATCTGGGCCACTTCGTCGAGTTGGTGGCGGGCGCCGGTTTCCAGGGTCTGGCCAACCTGGGACAGATCCTGGCCCAGGTCCGAGAGGTTGCGGGTGTCGCGCACCACGCCGTCCACCAGTTGGGTAACCTGCTGGAGGAAATGATCGAAACGCTCACTCGAAGAGACCTTGACGCCGTCGCTGCGCTGCCTGTCGGCGTCGTTGCTCAACTGCGCGGCCGCCGCCAGTACCTTGTCGAGCACCTCCTGGTTTTCCGTGGCGTCGGCCAGGCTCTGGTTCGCCAGGTAAATCAGGATCACGCTTTCCACCACCACGTAGAACGCGTGAAGAAAGATCATCGACCAGCCACCGTGGCTGTCCATGACGAATACCGGATAACCCTGGTGTTGAAGCCAGTGAAAACCAAGGTGATGAACCGCGATGGTGGCGGCGGCAACGACAATTGGTAACCAGTCACGATAGAACGTCAACACGGCCAGCAGCACGAAAATCCCGAAGTGGAATTCGATCACGCCTTGGGTCTGGTTGATGTGCAATGCCGCCATGACCATCAGCGCCACCGCGATGACGCAGCGCATGGCCCGGGTGCCGGCCAGGACGCGATAAAGCGCGGTGCTCGCCCCGCAGGTGGTCGCCCCCACCAGCAGCGCCTGGGTGAACGTCGAGTGCAGGAACGCCAGGCTCAGGGAATACAGCAACGTGAGCCAAAGCAGCCCCAGCATGATGCGGTCGGCTTTACGGTGGTGATCGTTAAAGCGCACGGGCGATGTCATGGGGGTCGTCCTTTTCAAAGACTTTGGAGGTCCGTTACCGAATGCCGCTAACGGCCCGGCGGCGTTTCGAGAGGGAACTTTAACTGATTATCAGCAATTGGTGGCACTGCGCCACCAAGCTTTTCTCAGCGACCTTTGCTTTATGATGTGCGCCATCTCATGACTGACTGATGGAACCCCCCATGACTTTCGATTTCGACACCGTATTGGAGCGCCACGGCACCGGCAGTACCAAATGGAGCCGCTACCCGGCCGATGTGCTGCCAATGTGGGTGGCCGACATGGACTTCCCCGTACCACCGGCGGTCATCGACGCGCTGCACAAGCGCCTCGAACATCCGATGCTGGGCTACAGCGTCGCCCAGGACAATCTGCGCGCGGCCATCGTGGCTGACCTGTGGAGCAAGTACGCCTGGCGTGTCGAGCCTCAGCAGATCGTGTTCCTGCCTGGCGTCGAGCCGGGTTTCAACATGGCGCTGCATGCCCTGGTGGAACCCCGACAGAATGTCGTGGTGCAAGTGCCCAACTACCCTCCGCTGCGACACGCCCCCGGTCACTGGCAGTTGAACAAAGTGGAGTTGCCGTTCACCCCGATCAAGGGTGAATTCCATACGCCGTTGGCCGCGTTGCGCGAAGCGTTGCAGGGCGGTGGCGCCCTGTTGCTGAGCAACCCCCACAACCCGCTGGGCAAGGTGTTTGGCCGCGAAGAGCTCAAGGCCGTGGCGGACATTTGCCTGGCGCAGGACGCCTGGATCATCTCCGACGAAATCCATGCCGAATTGTGCTTTGACGGCCGGGTGCACATTCCGACCGCCTCCCTCGGCCCGGAGATTGCCGAGCGCACCATCACCCTGATGTCCGCCAGCAAGGCCTACAACATCGCGGGGCTGAAAACATCGTTCGCCATTATCCAGGACGCCAAGCTGCGCGAGCGGGTCAACAACGCGCGGGCCGGCATGGTCGACAGCGTCAATGCCCTGGGCCTGGAAGCGACCCGCGCGGCCTACAGCGAAGCCGGCCCATGGCTGGAGGCCTTGAAAGCTTATCTGCAAGCCAACCGCGATTACCTGGTCGAGGCGGTGAGCACCCGTCTGCCGGGCATCACCATGACCGTGCCCCAGGGCACCTACCTGGCCTGGCTGGACTGCTCCGGGCTGGGGCTGGATAACCCGCAAGGGTTCTTCTTGAATGAAGCCAAGGTCGGGCTGAGTGCCGGCCTGGATTTTGGTGACGATGCCGGGCAGTTCGTGCGCCTGAACTTCGGCTGCCCGCGGGCGTTGCTGGAGGAAGGCATCGCGCGCATGGAGCGCAGCCTGAAAGCCAGGGGCTGATGCAACTGCCAATGCCCCCTGTGGCGAGGGGATTTATCCCCGTTGGGCTGCGAAGCAGCCCCAATAAACAGCATACGAAGTAAACCTGACACAACGAGTGATCTGTTTTTAGGGCCGCTTCGCAGCCCAGCGGGGATAAATCCCCTCGCCACAATAGTCATCTGACACGATCGTTTTATTCGTGCATATCCGGCGCATGGACAAAGCACAGCTTGTTCCCCTCCGGGTCGCGGCAATACGCGCCGAAATAGCCTTCGCAATACTGCGGCCGCGGACCCGGTGGACCTTCGTCGGTACCGCCCATGGCCATCGCCTGCTCCCAGGCAGCGCGGACGGTTTGCGGGGAATCGGCGGCGAAGCTCACTTGCATGCCATTGCCCCAGGTCGCGGGCAGGCCATTGAAAGGCAACTGGACAAAAACCTGCGGCCAATGCTTGCCGGGCTGACGCCAGCCTTCTCCCGGCGGGCCCGAATCGTTTTCGCCCTCGATGCGCTCCAGCCCCAGGCAGCCGAGGACTGCGTCATAAAAAGCGACCATTGTCGGCAGGTCGCGCGCGCCGATCTGTATGTGGCTGAACATTGCCCTGCTCCTTAATCGACACCCTTACTGACATTGGAGAATACAGGCTCGTCCAATGTTCGCCAGGCCCCTCTATTCGCCGACGAAACGCTCCTTATCACGCTCATCGACCGGCCGGACAATCCGACCGAACTCTGCCCGAAAACCCAAAGTCCACCCTCCATCGCACCCCACCTGGAGAACGACGATGGTCGACTACCCTTTCCCGCCTTTCCCTAAACAAAGCCAGCCGGTGCCCGGCACCCAGCGCAAAATGGACCCTTACCCGGACTGCGGCGAACAGAGCTACACCGGCTCCGGACGATTGGCGAACAAGATCGCCCTGATCACCGGCGCCGACAGCGGCATCGGTCGCGCTGTCGCCATTGCCTTCGCCCGTGAAGGTGCGGATGTGGCGATTGCCTATCTGGACGAGCATGAAGACGCCAGAGAAACCGCACGTTGGGTCGAGCAGGCCGGACGTCAGTGCCTGTTGTTGCCAGGTGATCTGGCGGACAAAGGCCTGTGCCGCAAGATCGTCGATGAAACCGTCGCCCGCTTCGGCCGTATCGACGTCCTGGTCAACAACGCCGCGTTCCAGATGACCCACGAAAACCTGGAGGACATTCCCGACGAAGAATGGGTGCGTACCTTCGATATCAATATCACGGCGATGTTCAGGATCTGCCAGGCTGCCGTGCCGCACATGAAGCCTGGTGGCTCGATCATCAATACCAGCTCGGTCAATTCCGACATGCCCAAGCCGACGCTGCTGGCCTATGCCACCACCAAAGGCGCCATCGCCAACTTCACCGGTGGCCTGGCGCAGATGCTCGGGCCCAAGGGCATCCGCGTGAACAGCGTGGCGCCGGGACCGATCTGGACGCCGCTGATCGTGGCGACCATGCCCGAGGAAGAAGTGCAGAATTTCGGCTCCCAGACCCCCCTTGGCCGCCCTGGCCAGCCGGTTGAAGTGGCGCCGATCTATGTGCTGCTGGCCTCGGACGAAGGCAGCTACATCTCCGGGGCCCGTTATGGAGTTACCGGGGGCAAGCCGATGCTTTGAGCATGGCGCAGTGTTTTACCTGTGGGAGCGAGCTTGCTCGCGATAGCGGTGAACCAGCCACCATTGATGTTGCCTGATCTGACCCTATCGCGAGCAAGCTCGCTCCCACAGTGGATTGTGCCCAGCCAGTCGATCGGAACAGCAGTGCCCTTGGCACAACGTACCGGCGACAGTGCTCAGGACGGCTCCTTGGCAATCACCGATATCTTCCCGTTGCGCTCGATGATGGCAAACTTGATCTGCTCGAGGGTCTCGATCCCCTGGCTGGAGCGCGCCGCTTCCATGATGTCCGCCTCCACCAGGCGCGCATGACGCATCCGCCCGCGCAGGATTCGCCCGTCCTCGACGATGATGGTCGGGCCACCGTCGATCAGCCGCGACACCCATTGGGAGCGCAGTTTAAGCAATGAAAAACCGACATCAATGGCAATCAGCGTCACGATGACCATCAGCGCGTTGGTCATCGAGAAATCATCCCCCAGCAGCGCCTGTTGAGTGGCCTCGCCGATGATCATCAGTAACACGAAGTCAAAGGTGGTGAGTTCTGCCAGCGAACGTCGCCCGGCGATCTTGAACAACACCATCAACGCCGCATACATCACGGCAGCTCGCAGCACCGAGTCCATAGGTCACCTAAGGAAAAATGAACTGATTGAAACTCACCGAGGCACCGCCGGGGGTTGCGATGCGGCTGTGATAGGTCCCGAAACCGTCGCCGAGCAATGACAGGTGCAGGCTGGCCTGCCCTCGTTCATCGGCCTGTACCCAGAGGGTCATGCCCTGCCCCGCACCCGCCGAGCGCATCGGTGCAGGTTGCAACGCCTGCACCTCGAAACCTTCCAGCCAATCGCCGCCCAACTCGACTGCCAACACGGCGTTGGGCTGGCCCTTGAGACGGATGACCAGGACGTTGCTGGAGCCGTTGCGGTGGAAGGCCTGGTACTCGACGCCAAGGCTGCCGTCGTCGCTGTGCAGCTCCCGGCTGCTCAGCGGGCCACGGGAAAACAGTCCCAGCAAGGCCAGGACCACCAACAACACCAACACGTACCAGCCAACTCGCTCGAAACGCCAGACCTTGTGCTGGAACGCCATGTCTTCGCGTACCGGAAACTGGCGGCTCCGGTGGTCGTCCTGCTCGTAGGGGTCGCTCACGGCCCGCCCTCCTATCGCCGCTCGCCGGCCACGGCGCGCTGGTGAAAGCCGGGCAGTTGTTGCAACACGTATTCGGCGGCCCGCAATTGCACCTGACCGCGACTGCCGAAGAACCGCACGCAACGACTGAACAGTGCTCGCTGACCGTTCACATCGAACGCCCAGGCAAAGCAGACGGTGCCGGCGGGTATTCCGTCCTTGTCGTCTGGCCCGAGCAGGCCGGTGGTGGCCACCGCCGCGTTGGCATCGGCATCGTGCAAGGCACCGAGGGCCATCTCCTCGGCGACTTCGCGGCTGGTGAGATTGAACGTCTCGATGGTGCGTGGGCTGACACCGAGCAAGCGCTGCTTGGCCTCCGGGGAATACACCACATAACCGCTTTCGATCAGTGCCCCACTGCCGGGCACCTCGGCCAGCAATGTGACGATCTTTCCGGCGGTGCAGGACTCGGCCGTGGTCAGGCGCAGATCATGATCGCGCAAATAATCAACCAGAATTTGGGCAACAGTCATGGCAGATGGTCCTTCAGGGGGCTGATGGGTTGACCTTTGCCGTCTTGATTCATTCCCTTTATCGCCCCGTCGGCCAGGACCAGCAAATAAATGAAACCCGGGTGTTTTTCTGTGCCTCAAACCCAATAAGGGCCTCATGCAGAGGCCGTCCTGATCAGGAGGTCGTCATGTCCGCACCTTTCGTCAAACTGTTCACGCAGCCCGAATTCGCCTGGGCCGACATACGCGAGCAAGAACAGGCACATCCACGCCACTACCTGGCTCATTTGCTGCTGCTCGCGCTGATCCCCGCGGCATGCCTGTTCATCGGCACCACCTGGACCGGATGGAGCCTGGCCGAAAACGAAACGGTACGGCTCAGCAGTGCCAGCGCCCTTCAACTGTGCGTGCTGCTGTACCTGACCAGCGTCGTCGGCGTCACGTTGATGGGGCTGTTCATCCGCTGGATGTCCCGCACTTTCGAAGCGCGCCCGACGGTCAATCAATGCATCGGTTTCGCCGCCTATACCGCAACGCCGTATTTCCTGGCCGGAATCTTCGGGCTTTACCCGAGCCGCTGGCTGGCCGTGGCGGTGCTGTTGCTGGCGTCGGCCTACTCGACATTCCTGCTGTTCGTCGGGCTGCCCAAGTTCATGGGCCTCAAGAAGGAACAGGGCCTGCTGTATTCGGCAAGTGTCTGGGGCGTGGGCCTGCTGGTCCTGGTGACGATCCTGGTGGAAATGATCCTGCTCTGGTTCAACTACCTGCAGCCGGAATATTTGCGTGTCCCGGTGGGCTGAACGCGTTTTCGGGGTGCACAATGCCGATGACAGCGGCTTGGGCCGCGCTCGGTTTCGCAATCTTCGCGCAACCGGACTATCCTGCGGGTTTTTGCCCCCTGATTCGATGTGGCGGGACTGGACTATCCCGCCCTTTAAGGCCAAGAATTTATGTCATCGAAAAGCAAACGCTCTCCCAACGTGCCACAGCGACGAGAGCTGAGCCCCAGTGACCTGGACTTCCCAGTGGTGGGAATCGGCGCTTCGGCGGGCGGTTTGCAGGCCGTCAAGCAGTTCTTCGAGCACATGCCCAGGGACAACGGCATGGCGTTCGTCATTGTCATGCACCTGGCGCCCGATCATCAGAGCCTGGTGTGCAAGATCATCCAGGAAACCACCCGGATGCCGGTGCTGCAAGTCACCGAAGCCGTGCCGATCGACAAGAACCACGTCTATGTGATTGCCCCCGCCCAAAGCCTGCACATGAATGACGGCTATCTGCACGTCACCCCCGCCGAACCCCGCCAGGGCGCCCACGTGGCCATCGACCTGTTTTTCCGCGACTTGGCGGATGTGCACAAGGAAAGGGCCTTTTGCCTGGTTCTCTCGGGCACCGGCTCCGATGGCGCCGTAGGCCTGTCGCGGATCAAGGAGCAAGGCGGCGTGACAATCGCCCAAGCCCCCGAAGAGGCTGAGTTCGATGGCATGCCCCGGGCCGCCATCGATACCCAGATGGTCGATCTGGTGCTACCGGTGGCGGAAATGCCGCAAAAGTTGCTGGAACTGTGGAGCAACGCCCAGGCGATCCGCCTGCCGACCGTCAACGATCCGGAAGTAAGCACCCAACCGCCCTCATCCGAGCGCGAGGCCACCGCGGCTGAACAGTCGCTGCTGGATATCCTGGTTCAGCTGCGTGTCGGTACCGGTCACGACTTCAAGCATTACAAACGTGCCACGGTGCTGCGACGTATCGAACGGCGAATGCAGGTCACCGCCCAGGTGGATCTGCCCTCCTACTACGCCTACCTGCAAAACAACCCGGAAGAAACCAAAGCCCTGCTCGGTGATTTGCTGATCGGTGTGACCAATTTCTTCCGTGACCGTGAGGCCTTCGAAGCCCTGGAACGGGATGTATTGCCCAACCTGCTCAAGCCCGTCGAAGCCGGCAGTGTGCCGCCAGAGGAAATACGCATATGGTCCGCGGGCTGCTCCACCGGCGAAGAGGCCTACACCCTGGCGATGCTGGCCAGCGATCAATTGGTACACGACGCCAGCCCCGCCAAGCTGCAGGTGTTTGCCACCGACATCGACGAACGCGCCATCGCCGTGGGCCGCAGCGGCGCCTATCCGCAGGCGATCATCACCGATGTGCCACCGACCCGGTTGCGCCAGTATTTTCTCAAGGACGGCGCCAGTTACCGGGTGCGCAAGGAGATCCGCGAGCGGGTACTGTTCGCCAAGCACAACTTGCTGTCGGACCCGCCCTTTTCCCAGATCGACCTGATTGTCTGCCGTAACCTGCTGATCTACCTCGACCGTGAGGTGCAGCGGGAGATCCTGCAGATGTTCCATTTCGCCCTGCGCCCGGGGGGGTATCTGTTTCTCGGTTCGTCGGAGTCGGCCGATGCTTGCCAGGATCTGTTCACGCCGGTGGACAAGCGCAACCGGATCTTCCGCAGCAAATACGGCACCGCCAGCAGCCGCCGCACACCCACCATGCCCCGGGGCGGTTACGTGCGCGCGACGTCTTCTCCGGCGGAGTCCCTGGCACCGCCGGCACGCAAGGTATCGTTTGCCGACATCCACCTGCGCGCCATCGAGCGTTCCGCACCGCCAAGCATGATCGTCGATGCCAATGCCGATATCCTGCATATGGCCGAAAGCGCCGGCCGCTTCCTGCGTCATGTCGGCGGCGAGATGTCACGCAACTTGCTGACGCTGATCAACCCGCAGTTGCGCCTGGAAATCCGCACCACGCTGTTCCAGGTCAATCAAAGCGGCCAAGCGGTCAAGTCCCGCCAGGTCAACCTCGAACGGGATGGGCGGCGGTTCCTGGTGGATCTGCTGGCCCAGCCCTATCGCGACGACCTGTCCGATGGTGAGTTTGTGCTGGTGGTGTTCGAAGAGCGGGAAATCGACGCGGCCGAACAGCTGGAAGCCAACGCCAACCAGACTGAAAACCAGGTCCTCTCCAATCTGGAACGGGAACTGCAACGCACCAAACTGCATTTGCAGGACACCATCGAGCAGGCCGAGGTCTCCAGCGAGGAGCTCAAGGCCTCCAATGAGGAAATGCAGGCGATCAACGAAGAACTGCGCTCGGCCACTGAAGAGTTGGAGACCAGCAAGGAAGAGTTGCAGTCGATCAATGAGGAATTGCTGACGGTCAACTATGAGCTCAAGACCAAGGTCGAAGAGACCGACAAGATCAATGACTACCTCACCAACCTGATCGCCTCCACCGATATCGCCACGGTGTTTGTCGACCGCAGCGTACGCATCAAGTGGTTCACGCCCCGGGCGACGGAAATCTTCAGCATGCTGCCGGTGGACACCGGACGTTCGCTGCTGGACATCACCCATCGCCTGGATTACGCCGACATGGCGGCGGACGCCACGCAAGTGTTCGAGTCCTTGAACATGATCGAACGTGAAGTCAGCAGCAACGACGGTCGCTGGTATATCGCCCGGCTACTGCCGTACCGTTCCAGCGAGGACCACATCGACGGCACGGTATTGACCTTCATCGACATCAGCAAGCGCCGGGCGGCCGAGGAAGAGTTGCGCCTGGGCGAAGAACGCATGCGTTTGGTCGCCGAGGGCACCCGCGACTACGCGATCATCCTGTTGGACGAACATGGCGTGATCACCCGCTGGAACACCGGTGCCGAATTGATCTTTGGCTATTCCAAGGCCGAAGCCGAGGGCGCTTACTACGATTTCATCTTTTCGCCCCAGGACCGCGCCGACGGCGCGCCGGAAAACGAGTTGCGCCTGGCCCGGGACAACGGACGCAGCGAGGACGAGCGCTGGCACCTGCGCAAGGACGGCAGCCGCTTCTTTTGCAGTGGCGAGGTCACCTTGTTGCAAGGCGATCACCTGCACGGCTACGTGAAAATCGCCCGCGACCTGACCGGCCACAAGCGCCTGCACGAAGAACAGACCCAACGACTGATGGAAACCCAGAACAGCAGTCACCTGAAGGACGAGTTTTTCGCGGTCATGTCCCACGAACTCAAGCACCCGTTGAACCTGATCCAGCTCAACGCCGAATTGTTACGTCGCTTGCCCGTGACCAAGACCGTCAGCGCGGCGGCCAAGGCCGTCAACACCATCTGTGACGCGGTGGCCAGCCAGGCGCGAATCATCGACGATTTGCTGGACGTGGCACGGGTACGCACCGGCAAGCTCAAGCTCAAGCGCCAGGCTGTGGACCTGGGCCGCGTCCTCCAGGACATCTACACGGTGGTGATCAATGACAACCACCCGAACAAGGTCTCCCTGGAACTGCCCGAAGGGCCTGGCGAACTGATCGTCAACGCTGACCCGACCCGGTTGGAGCAGGTCATCTGGAACCTGGTGAACAATGCCCTGAAATTCACCCCCAACGGTGGGCGCGTGCAGTTGATCGCCAGCCAGGACGGCGGCATGGCGCGGCTGGATGTCAAGGATTCCGGCGTGGGCATCGAAGCCGAGCACTTGAACGAAGTGTTCGACCTGTTCGGCCAGGCCGAAACCCAGCATGCGACCCACCAACGCGAAGGGCTGGGCATCGGCCTGTCCCTGGTGCGGCAGTTGACCGAGGCCCATGGCGGCAGCGTGGAGGTCAAGTCCGACGGGTTGGGCAAGGGCTGCACGTTCACTGTCCGCCTGCCCTTGAGCAAGACTGGCGAACCACTGGCCCAACAAGCGCCCAGCGGCGAGCCATCCGGCCGTCTCAGCGGCCTGACCGTTCTGCTGGTGGATGACTCCCCCGAAGTGTTGGATACCCTCAAGCTGTTGCTGGAGATGGAGGACGCCCGCGTGCTCGCCTTCGAGCTGCCGCAAGAAGCGCTGCAAAGAGCCCGGGATGCCCGTTTCGATGTGGTGATTTCCGACCTGGGCATGCCCGTGATGAATGGCCATGAGTTGGTGCAGGCATTGCGCGAACTGCCCCATGCCAAGCACATCCCGGCCATTGCGTTGACGGGGTACGGGGCGTCTGCCGACATGCAGAAGTCCCGGCAATCGGGGTTCGATCAGCACATTGGCAAGCCGGTGTCCTATGACGAACTGATCGACACGATCGAGCAGTTGTTGCGTTCGCAGGTGAACTGAGCCTGGGCTGCCTTTTTTGGGGGAGGGCCGCATTTTTCCAGCCTATGAGGCAGCCTTTTGGATGATCGGGTTCATCCTGTGGGAGCGAGGTTGCTCGCGATGGCGGTGGTTCAGTGACATGGATAGTGAGCTTGCTGGCTTCTTCGCGAGCAAGCTCGCTCCCACGAAGGACTGCGGCGTATAGCCGCTACACCTTAAGCTTTCTTCATGCCGATACGCCTGCGCATCTCAGCCGTAATACTCTGCCGAGTCTTCTTCAGCCCAGCCCAAGGCTCATGCCCCACCTCCGCCAGACGCTCATGAACATTGTGCACATTCCACAGGTTCGCTCCCTTGAGCTCAGCCACCTCCTCACGAAATATCGGCACCGACACCGGCAACCCCTCCCGGGTCCGGGCGGCGTAGGCACAGATGGTCGTGGAGCCCAACCCATTGCGCAGGTAATCGATGAAGATCCGCCCTACCCGGTTCTTCGGCCCGGACACCGCCGAAAAACGGTCCGGCAGCAGCTTGGCCATGTGACTGACAATCGCATGACTGAAGCCCTTGACCTCGTCCCAGCCCAACTTGCGCGTCAACGGCACCACCACATGAATGCCCTTGCCGCCGCTGGTCTTCAGGAACGCCTTGAGGCCTAGTTCATCGAGCACCGACAAGGTGAGCTGCGTCGCCTCGACCATGCTTTTCCAGGGCAGCGCCGGGTCCGGGTCGAGGTCGAGGACGAAGCGGTCGGGCTTGTCCAGGTCGACAGACGTGGCATTCCAGGTGTGCAGTTCCACCGTGCTCATCTGCACCGCGCCGATCAGCGCCTCGGCGTTGTTGATGATCATCACTGGCTGTCCGGTCAGTTCCTTGTCCAGGCTGGTGATACCGGGAATCGCCAGGCGCTCGGGGTTTTTCTGGAAAAACAGCTCACCGGCGATGCCATCCGGCGCCCGGACCAAGGCGACCGGGCGGTCTTCCAGTTCCGGCAGGATGAATTCGGCAACGCTGGCATAATACTCGGCCAACTGCAGCTTGGTGGTGCCACTGCTGGCGTCGATGACCCGCTCCGGGTGAGTGATGCGGACCTTGCCGTCCATGGCCGGGGCCTTGGCTTTTGTCCTGGTCTTTGCCTTGTGCGGTTTCGCGTCAGGTTCGTCCTGGGTGCTGGTTTTTTTCGCCGCAGTGGTTTTTTTCACGGGTTTGGCAAGCTCCTGAGTGATGTCCTTGGCCGGCTTGTCGTTACGCAAGCCATGGAAGACCGCATGGCGCACCGAGCCTTCCTTGGTCATTTCGGCAAAGGCCACTTCGGCCAGCAGCGTCGGTTCCAGCCAGTGCACGCCCTTGGCTTCGTAGCCGGTGGGCGGGTTCACCACGGCGGCCTTTTTCGTCTCCAGGGGCAGCAATTGCTGGTAGATACTCTTAAGGGTGGTTTCGTTGAACCCGGTGCCGACCTTACCGGCGTAGCGCAACTGGCCGCTGTCGGCATCATGCAGCCCCAGCAGCAAGGCACCGAAGGCACTGCGGGCGCCTTTCGGATCGCTGAAGCCCACCACCACGAACTCCTGGCGATTCTTGCATTTGAGCTTGATCCAGTCGTTGCTGCGCCTGGACACATAGGTGCTGCCGACGCGCTTGCCGATCAGTCCTTCCATCTGCATCTGGCAGGCGCTGTTGAGCAGCGCGTCTGGGGTTTCTTCGAAGGCATCGGAAAAGCGCAGCAAGGGGCTTTCGTTCGGTTCCAGCACGGCGGCCAAGGCGGCCCGGCGCTCTTGCACCGGCACGTTGCGCAAATCCATGCCATTGAGATAAGGCACGTCGAACAGGTAATAGGCGATCTTGCCGCTGCTGCCGGCCTCGAAGGCGTTTTGCAAAGCCTGGAAGTCCGGCACCCCCTGCTCGTTGGCGACCACCATCTCGCCGTCGAGCCAGGCCGATTCCAACCCCAGCGTGGCCAAGGCCTCGGCCTGCCTTGGCAATTTGTGGGTCCAGTCATGGCCGTTGCGGGTGAGTAGCCTGACGTCGCCGTTTTCGATTCGCGTCATGACTCGGTAACCGTCGAACTTGATCTCATAGAGCCATTCGCCATCGGGCGCACTTTCCACCAGCGTCGCCAGTTCCGGCTTGAGGGTTTCTGGCAGCGGCCCGGCGACCGCACCGCTGAGGGTGCCTTTCGAGGCGCGTTTCGGCGATTTCGGCTGCGCGGCTTTTTCCGGTTGCTTCACCGCTTTGGCGGCAGCCTTGCCTCGACGCTTGGGCACGAGGGTGCGATCGCTGAGCACGCTGTCCGGCTCGGCCTGGACCACGTCGTATTCGCTTTCGGGGCGGGCGGCCTGGTCCTGATGCTTGATCAGGAACCACTGCTCCTGCTTGCCGGGCATATGGGTGCGTACCAGGTTCCACAGGCCGCTGAGCTTTTCCCCTTGCAGCTCGAACTTGAGCCGGCCTTTTTCGTAGGCCTCATGGGGATCCCCCTGGGGAATCCAGACGCCCCGGTCCCAGACGATCACGTCACCGGCGCCGTAGTGGCCTTCAGGAATGTTGCCCTCGAACGTGGCGTAATCCAGTGGATGATCTTCGACATGCACGGCCAGGCGTTTGGCTTTGGGGTCCAGGGAGGGGCCCTTGGGCACCGCCCAGCTCTTGAGCGCACCGTCCAGCTCCAGCCGGAAGTCGTAATGCAGCCGCGAGGCATCGTGCTTTTGAATGCAGAACTGCAAGGCGTGGGCGGTTTTTGCCGACTTGCGCGAGCGTTTCGCCGCCGGCTCCGGGGTGGCGGCGAAATCTCGCATGCGGTTGTAGTCATCCAGGGTCTTGCTGCTCATGGACCACCTGCCACCTGTTGCAAGGCTGGGTCGGCTACCGGCATCCCCGCGGTTTCCGCGAGCAGCTGATCGACCACCCGGCTCAAGGCCTGTTCAACCGAATCGCCCAGCAGCAGGCCTTGTTCGTAGAGCACGATTTGCCGATCGGCGCTGGTGCCTTCCTGGACGATCCGGCGGGCCTGCTTGAACACGTCCTGGACGCCCAGGTTGGCCGCGGTTTCACCGAAAGTCTGCTCTGCCAGGGTCAGCCACTCACCGATCAGCATCGGCTGTTCCTGTCCCTCGACGATAAACTCCGCGAGAATCCCGTGGCGCTTGGCCCGCCAGCGGTTTTCCTTGAGGATCCACTGGGACATCTGGCTGTAGTGGGCGCCGGGCCGGCGCTGCGTCACGGCATGGGCCACCATCAGGCGAAACAGCGAGACCAGGCAAAGGACGTCGTCCGCTCGCGGGCAGGCATCGCAAATGCGCAGCTCCAACGTGGGATAACGCGAGGAAGGCCGTATCACCCACCAGCAATCGCTGGCCTGGCGAATGGACCCGGTGCGCATGAGCATGTCGACATAACCGCCGAACGCCGACTCATCTTCGAAATACTCCGGCACCCCCATGCGCGGCCATTCATCGCAGGCCACTTGTCGATAGCTGCTGAAGCCGCTGTAGCCACCGTTCCAGAATGGCGATGACGCGCTCAGGGCCAGGAACATCGGCAACCACGGCAGGACCTCATTCATGATCCGCACCCGATCCTGCGTGGCCGGGACTTCCACGTGTACATGCAGGCCCGACAGCACGCTGCGCCGCGCCACCCGCTGGTAATCATCGAACAGTTGCTGGAAGTGCAGCTCGTCGGTGGGTTGCAGCACCTGGGTGGCCATCGGGTGTGAGCCGGCACTGAGCAGGCCCAGTCCATAAGGTGCCAGGCGCTGGTTCAGGCCCGTACGCACTTGGTTCAGGTAATCGGCAGCCTCGGGCAGGCTGCGAAAGATGGGCGAAGCCATTTCCACTTGGCATTGGAACATCTCATGGGCGAAATGCTTGCCCAGTTCAGCCTGGCATGCGGCGATCGCCTCCGCAGGGGGTTCACCCGGCATGCACCGGGTGTTCAGGTCAGTGATGAAATACTCCTCTTCAACGCCGAATTTCATGCGCCTGTTCATCGATAGTCCCTCCGATAGGCCCGCCCAGACCTGCGCCAATGCGGGTTACAACCAACGCCACCACGGCGATCCTTTCCACGTCCTGATAGCCCGGCGTGAGCAGTTCTTCACCGAACACGTCCGGGTCCAATTCCTTGTAGGTCCAGCCGAAATCCGCCGAGTCACGCCATTGCCCCAGCGCTTCGAGGAACGGATCGCGCCCATCCACCATGGCCACGCCGGTGTAGAGCACCAGCGAGCCGCCAGGTGTGAGCCGGGGCAAGGCCTGCTCGACGATGCGCAGCGACAGCCCGGCGCCCAGTGTGCCGCCGCCATGGCGATAGGCGCGCTCGGAGGGATCGGCCATGTACGGCGGGTTGGCGACGATCAGGTCGAACTGCCCTGGCACGTCCTGCAACACGTCACTGTGGGCGACCTCGACGTTGGCCACCTCTGCCAGCGCGGCGTTCACAGCGCTCAGGCGCAGGGCCTGGGGATTGATGTCCACGGCCAGCACTTGCGCTTCACGACGGGCGCGGGCAATCACGATGGCCCCGACACCCGCGCCGCAACCGATGTCCACGGCGCGCTGCACAGCCGTGAAGTTCTGTTGCAGGTGAGTATGGATCAGTTGGGCGAAACGATAGCTGTCAGGGCCGAAGAACACCGCATCGCTGGCTTGCGTGGGAAACTGCGAATGGGCAAACAGCAAGCCATCCAGGCTCGACCAGCGCACCCGGCTACGCAACAAACCGTCGTGTGCTTCCAGCACCTGGGCGTCTTGCAGTTGCCGCTGTTCGTCGGTGCTGATCAGTCCCGGTGCAAACGGCCGCGACCAGCCGAACACGTCCCGCAAGGTCTTGGCGCGCTCATTGCCGGGACGCTGGTTGACCCGTTCATGGGTCAACGGGGTCGGGGTGATGAAACGATAGCCGTCGGCTTGCAGGCGTCGGCCCAGTTGCAGCAGCGCAAGGTCCGGCTCGGACAGGCGTTGTTCCTCATTCATGCAGGGCTCCCTAGCGAAGTGCGGATTTGAGTTCGATGAACTGGCGAGTCGCCAGCAGCCCAGCCGGATGGCTATGGCAGCGGGCACCGAGCCAGGGCATCAGGACTTGCATCTGCTCGTCCGGCGTGCGGCCTTGCAGCGCCTGTTGCAGGTTTTGCACATCGGGATCGTCCATCGGCGTCGCGGGGGCGCAAGCCGCAACCGGAGCACGCCGGGCGCCGGACTTCACGCCCTCGTCCAGCCAGTCACCGGCAATCCAGTCATGCAGCAGCTGTTTTTCGTAGGGGCTGAAGACCCCGAACATGGCCGCGCCTGCCCCGTCGATCAGCGTCCAGAAACGACTGTTTTGCGGGTCTTCATGGCGCTTGATCCAACCTTTGTTCTGCATGGCCGTCAGGAACCCTTCCAGCTGG
Source organism: Pseudomonas sp. NFACC13-1 (assembly GCF_900104425.1). Taxonomy (NCBI): domain Bacteria; kingdom Pseudomonadati; phylum Pseudomonadota; class Gammaproteobacteria; order Pseudomonadales; family Pseudomonadaceae; genus Pseudomonas; species Pseudomonas sp. NFACC13-1. The sequence goes on from NZ_FMXV01000005.1 coordinate 245,093, forward strand.
CCCGGTGCCGAGAGCCACTGGTTGACGGTCTTGCCTTCGAATTTGCAGTAATCGGAATGCATGTGCTGACCGAACGGGCGTTTGCGTTCGAGCATGTCCAGCACTTCGCGATCCAGGTCGAACGAGCCGATGATGGCCTGGCTGCCCTGCCCCAGGTCATTGAGGCGATAGCCCAGCGTGACCCGCTGCCAGAAAGCCCCACGGTCCGCTTCCATCGGCATCAGTTGCAGCAGCGCTTGCACGGCTTTGTGGGCGTGGCCGGTGCTGGCGTTGTCGATGGTGACGTGGAGGGTGAAATAGTACGGATCGATGTCCAGTTCGCTCAGCTCATAGGCGCTGATCAACAGATGCAGGGGCAATTGCTCGTAGCCCAGGTTGTAGCCGATGACCTCCGGCAGGTACTCGTCGCCGGCATAGCCAAGGGCCAATTGCACGGCGCCTTGCAGATACAGATCGTCGTCGATGTCCGGGGCGTCCGACAGGTCGTATTCGGCGAGCAACTTGCGATAGAGCACCACATGATTTTGCGCGGGATGACCGTCCCCCAGTTCTTCCAGATAGGTGCACAGCAACCCTTCGAAACGGTGGTCGTGCCAGTGCTTGACCACGCCATACAGCCAGGCGCCGTCCACCCGTTTGGTCGGGGCCACGGCTTGGAGGAAGTACAGGGCATGGGCCTTGCCGCTGAAGAACTCCCGTGGGCCGCCGTTCTGGCGCCGCTCCAGGTAATCAGCGTATTGCCGGGCCACGCCGGCGCTGTGTTGTTCGACCCAGGCCTGCAGCGCCATGGGATCAGAGGGCATCGCCTGGGGGAGCGCCTCGGCTTTGGCGATGCATTGCTGGAGGAACGCTTGGGCGACGGCTTGCTTGTCGGCATCGTCGGGGCCCTGGAACAGCCGTTCATAGCATTGGCGCACCTGTCCGTTATGGATGACGGGGTGCACGGTGGCCGGCTGGGATTGGAGGGGTGTCAGCGCAGTCATAAGGGCCTCTCGGGTTCTTGGCGGACGCTGAGTCAGAACGTCTCTTCTGTTGCAGAGCGCGGGGAACGGCGAAAAATTCCGTTGGATTGAATGGCAGGCGGATAAACGGGACCTGCTGCTTTGGTGGGAACCCTCGCTTCGCTCCGGGCCTCGAATACTGAGACCCTCCAGGCGCTATCCAAGGAGCAACGATGACGTTCACAGTATGGGTAGCGGTGCTCGGTGCGGTATTGCTGACCCTGGCCCTGACCTCCTCTTATCTGCGCTGGATGCCGGTCACCACCTCGGCGATGTGCCTGGTGCTGGGTGTCGCCATCGGGCCGCTGGGGCTGGACGTGCTGAAGCTCGACGTCAGCGACTCGTCGGTCTGGATGGAACACCTCACGGAAGTCGCCGTGGTGTTTTCGCTGTTCGTCAGCGGTCTCAAGTTGCGCCTGCCGCTCAAGGACCGTACCTGGCGCGTGGCCTATGGGCTGGCTGGACCGGTGATGATCCTGTGCATCGCCGGCCTGTGCCTGGCGTTGCACTCGCTGTTGGGCCTGGGTTGGGGCGTGTCGATGCTGATCGGCGCGCTGCTGGCGCCCACCGACCCGGTACTGGCGGCGCTGGTGCAGGTCAACGATGCCCGGGATGACGACCGGGTGCGGTTCGGCCTGTCGGGCGAAGCGGGACTGAACGACGGTACGGCGTTTCCCTTCGTGATCCTCGGCCTGTTGATGCTGCGTGAGGACGGCAGCGATTTTCTCGGTGAGTGGCTGCTGCGCAACGTCCTGTGGGCCGTGCCGGCCGGGTTGCTGGTCGGTTACTGGATGGGCCGCGGCATCGGCAAGCTGACCTTGTCGATGCGCATCAGGAATGCCGACAGCACTTTGTCGCCCAATGATTACCTGGCCCTGGCGCTGATTGCCCTGGCCTACGTCGTGGCCGAGTGGATCCAGGGCTATGGCTTTCTCTCGGTGTTCGCCGCCGGCCTGGGGTTGCGTCAGGCCGAGGTCCAATCCACCGATGAAGGGGCGCCACCGGCGGAACACCTGGTGCAACCGGTGGTGGGCCACGAAACCGTCGATCCCCAACAGGCCGTCGTGGGCGATACCGAGACGCTGGACGATGGACAATTGGCCGCTGGGGTGATGATGAGCGACATGCTGGCGTTCGGTAGCTTGGTGGAGCGGTCGATGGAAGTGTTCCTGGTGACCCTGCTGGGGGTCGTGCTGGCCAGCCATTGGGACTGGCGAGCCGTGGCGATCGGTGCCCTGCTGTTTTTCGTGATTCGCCCATTGAGTGTGCTGGTGGTGCCCTGGCGACGATCGCTCGACGGACCGCAACGGCTGCTGATCGGCTGGTTTGGCATTCGCGGGATCGGCAGCCTGTTTTATCTGTTCTTCGCCTTGAACCACGATCTGCCGCCAGCGGTGGCGCAACTGTGCATCGACCTCACGTTGTCGGTGGTGGCCCTGAGCATTCTGGTGCATGGCGTCACCACCCAGCCCACGTTGGCATGGTATGAGCGCCGTAAGCGGTCGAGTTGAGGCGAGTGTGCCTCAACCGCCTGGGTTGCTCAGCTGGATATAGACCGAGTACGCCCCCAGCAATACCCAGAAGGTGGCGAAGATCCAAGGGGTACGCAACGAAAACAGCAACGACTTGCGGTAGCCCTTGTGGGTCGACTCCCGCTCGCTGAACAGCGGCGATTCGTCATAGGCCAGGCCCATCAAGGGTTCGGCGCGCAACAGTTCGCTCTGCTTGAAATGCCAGTGATCGATGATCTCGTAGGCCGCCTTGATGCCCGGCCAGGCATTGAGCGAGCTGAGGAAACCCAGCAAGGCCAGGAATGGCGGCACGATCAGCGTGAATAACTTGCCCCACTCCGGGTTCAGGTTGGCCATGCAGGAGGCAAAGGCGATCACCAGGAAGGACTGGGCGGCCAGGTAAGCATCGGTTCGATTGGCCAGGATGCTGGTTTCGTATTGGATCTCCCGGCGATAGAAGTCCAGTCGCTCCTTGGGCGAGCCGAACAGTTTGGCGTTGTGTTCCGTCAGTTCTTCTTCCGGGGTGGGCCCGGTGAGTATTCTGGGCATTGCGCAGGCGGTGCCTCGGTGAGGATTCGGACTCATTAGAAGAACCCGGCGCGCGGCAAGTTCAAGTCAATGGACCACAGGTGCAGCGAAGTCCGAGGAAACGCTACCCGACCGCCAAGGTCTCTACTGTGTAAGAACAAGAGGACGGTTGTGTGGATTATCTTGGATGGGTGCAATGGCCGGCGATGCTCGTCACGGTGCTGGCCGCCTGGTTGATCGGCTCACGCCAACCCCGCCGCAGGGTGGCCGGATTCAGTTGTTTTATCGCGAGCAATATTCTGTGGGTGGTCTGGGGGCTGCATACCCATGCGTATGCATTGATCGTGTTGCAGTTTTGCTTGTGTGCGATGAATTTGCGTGGGTTCAAGAAGAACACTGAATAAACGCCTGCTCTTGTGCTGTAGGAGCTGCCGAAGGCTGCGATCTTTTGATCTTTCGCTTGGGACTCAAGTGTCTGGGGAAAGATCGCAGCCTCGTTGCACTCGACAGCTCCTACATAGCTCCTACGCAGCTCCGTTGCCACAGGAGCCGGGCCTTGCATTCCTGTTTACTTCATCGTCTGCCCAATGACCTGCATCAGGTCGATTTGCTTGAATGGCTTGATCAACCGAGGCAGTTGCGTGGCGAAACCCTCCAGGCGTTCGGCATAGCCGGTGGCCAGGATGATGGGCAAGGTCGGTTGGCGGTCGCGCAACAGTTTTGCCAACTGCGCACCGTCCATCTGCGGCATGGCCATGTCGGTGATCACCAGGTCGATGTCCGGGTTGCGCTCGTACAGCTCCAGCGCCTGAACCCCCGATGGGGCGCAAAGGACTCGATGCCCCAGGTCTTCGATCAACAAGCGAGTACTGGTCAACACCAGGCTGTCATCGTCGACCACCAGCACTTTCAACTCGTGGACCGGCGGCGCCGCCTCTTCGATCTCCGCTTTGCCAGGGGCCGTATCGCCGGCCACCGGCAACCACAGTTCGGCGGTGGTCCCCAGGCCTTTCTGGCTTTTGAGTATCAGGCGGCCACCGAGCTGTTCCGCCAGGCCATGCACCATGGACAGCCCCAGGCCCGTGCCCTTGCCGACGCCCTTGGTGGTGAAGAACGGGTCCACGGCCGAGGCCAGCGTGGCGTCGTCCATGCCCTCGCCTTCATCGGTCATCGCCAGGCAGATGTAGTGCCCGGGGGCCATTGGCTTGTCCGGCCCGGCATCAGCCCCTCGCCGTTCCTCGGCTGCAATGAGGATCTGGCCGCCATGGGGCATGGCGTCCCGGGCATTGGTCGCCAGGTTGAGAATCGCCAGTTCCAGTTGATTGACATCGGCCAGCACCGGCGGCAGCGCCTCGGCGAAACGGGTCTGGATGTGTATCGACGGACCCAGGGAGCTTTGCAGCAGGCCGCTGATGCCCTGCACCAAGGCCGACAGCTCGACCGATTCGTAGGTCAATTTCTGCCGACGGGCAAACGCCAGCATGCGCTGGGTCAGCGAAACCCCGCGCAGCGCGCCCTGGGTCGCATTGTCCAGCAATTGAGTGAGTTTCGGTTCGTTGGCCATGCGCTTGCGCACGATCTCCAGGTTGCCAAGGATGACCGTCAACAGGTTATTGAAATCATGGGCAATACCGCCGGTGAGCTGACCGATGGCTTGCAGTTTCTGGGATTGAAACAACGCCTCGCGAGCCTGTTCAAGGGCCTGCTGGGCCTGGGTGGCATCGGTAATGTCGCGGGTGATCTTGGCAAACCCCAGCAGCGCACCGGTATCGCTGCGAATCGCATCGATGACCACGTGGGCCATGAAGCGCGTGCCATCCTTGCGCATGCGCCAGCCCTTTTTCTCGAAACGCCCTTCGCTGGCGGCGATGCTCAACGCGCGCTGCGGCTCGCCGGCATCACGATCTTCGGGGGTGTAGAACATCGAGAAATGCCGGCCGATGGCTTCCACCGGAAGGTAGCCCTTGATCCGCTGCGCCCCCAGGTTCCAGTTGGTGACCTGACCTTGCGGGTCGAGCATGTAGATGGCGTAGTCGGTGACGCTTTGCACCAGCAGGCGAAACTGCTGCTCGCTTTGCTTGAGGGTTTCCTCGGCCATCTTGCGGTCGGTCAGGTCGCGGGTGATCTTGGCGAAGCCGAGCAAGGTACCACTCTGGCTGTCGATGATCGGATCGATCACCACATGGGACCAGAACAGCGTGCCGTCCTTGCGCACCCGCCAGCCCTCGCCTTCGAAACGCCCCTCATGCAGGGCCGTGTCCAGCGCCCGTTGCGGCAGGCCGGCGGCGCGGTCCTGATCGGTATAGAAACGGGAGAAATGCTGGCCGAGGATCTCGGACTCCTCGTAACCTTTGAAACGCCTGGCCCCGGAGTTCCAACTGGTGATGATGCCCGAAGGGTCGGTCATGTAGATGGCGTAGTCGACCACCGCGTCGATGAGCAGGCGGAAGCGCTGTTCTTCGTTCATGAGCGGGGTCTTGGGGGCATTCTCGAGCATCTGGCCGGGGCATCCGTGTGGATTTTTTGCAGATTATGGAGCAAGTCGGGTGTCAGGAAAAATCCTCAAGCCTTCCATCCTGTGGGAGCGAGCTTGCTCGCGATAGCGGTGGGTCAGTTTGCATCAATGCTGGCTGACAGTCTGCCATCGCGAGCAAGCTCGCTCCCACAAGGGGATTGGGCCTCTTGGGTAACTGACCACCAGCGCGGCAATAGGTGCTGCACCCTGGTCTCGCCGAACCGATCATCGATCAGTATCACCACCCCGCGATCCTGTTGGGTGCGGATCACGCGGCCTGCCGCCTGTACGACTTTCTGCAAGCCGGGATACAGGTAAGTGTAGTCATAGCCATCGCCGAAGATCGCCGCCATGCGTTGCTTCATCTGCTCATTGACCGGGTTGAACTGCGCCAGCCCCAAGGTGGCGATGAACGCACCGATCAGGCGTGAACCCGGCAAGTCGATGCCCTCGCCGAACGCGCCCCCCAGCACCGCAAAGCCAATGCCTTGGCTGTGTTCCATGAATCGTTCGAGAAACGCCTGCCGGGGCGCTTCGCCCATGCCCCGCGATTGCGTCCAGAGGGCGATCTGCGGGTGCCGCTCGGCAAACAGCCCGGCCACTTGCTGCAAGTAATCGAAACTGCTGAAAAAGGCCAGGTAGTTGCCCGGGCGCTCGCTGAACTGGCGGGCCATCAACGTGACAATCGGTTCCAGGGACGCCTGGCGATGGACAAAGCGTGTGGAGATGCGGCTGACCACCTGTACGTCCAACTGCTCGGCCTTGAACGGCGATTCGACATCGATCCACACCGTGTCGCCCGGCGTTCCCAGCAAGTCCGCGTAGTAATGTCGAGGGCTCAGGGTCGCCGAAAACAGCACGGTGCTGCGGGCCGCCGTCAGCCTGGGCCGCAGGAACGCGGCCGGCACCACGTTGCGCAGGCACAGCGTCGACAGGCTGCGCTGGCGACCGAGTTCGCGCTTGTGGATGTCGAACAGAAAGTGCTCGTCGAAGGCTTCCGCCACCCGGCCGAACTGCAAGGCGTCGAAGTAGAACGCCTGCAAGCCGCTGTCCAGGCCCTGGGGGTGATCGTTGAGGTAATCGCCGATGGCGGTGGTGCAGGTGGCCAAGGCCTGGAGCAGCTTTTCCGGCAGTTTTTCATAGGCCTGATAGGCCGCCACCTGGGGCGTATGCAAGGCGTTCCACTGGCGATTGACCCGCTCCAGGGATTTTTTCAGCGGTTCGGGGGCGGTTTTGCGCACGCTGCTCAACGTGGCTTGGTCAAGGGCCGCGCTGTACATCTGCCGTCCGCGCTCCACCAGGTTATGAGCCTCGTCCACCAGGGTCGCGACCGTCCAGCCATTGGCCTGGGCCAGGCCAAAGAGCAAGGCGCTGAAGTCGAAGTAATAGTTGTAGTCGGCCACCACCACGTCAGCCCAACGGGCCATTTCCTGGCTGAGGTAATACGGGCACACCTCATGGGCCAATGCAATGTCGCGCAATGCCGCCTGATCCAGCAAGCAGACCTGGCTTGCCGCAGCCCGGGCGCCCGGCAGGCGGTCATAGAAACCACGGGCCAGCGGGCAGGACTCGCCATGGCAGGCGTTGTCCGGGTACTCGCAGGCTTTGTCCCGGGCGATCATTTCCAGCACCCGCAACGGCATCGAGGGCGCGCTGTGGGTAATCACCCGCGCCGCATCCAGGGCCAGCTTGCGCCCCGGGGTTTTCGCCGTGAGAAAGTACACCTTGTCCAGTTGTTGCGGTGCCAACGCCTTGAGCATCGGGAACAAGGTGCCGACGGTTTTGCCGATGCCAGTGGGCGCCTGGGCCATCAGGCAGCGGCCGGTACTGATTGCCTTGAACACCGATTCGGCCAAGTGCCGTTGCCCGGGCCTGAAGCCCGCATGGGGAAAGACCAGCGCCTGCGCGCCGAGGTTACGCGCCTGCCGATGGGCCATTTCCTGCTCGGCCCAGGCCAGGAACAGCGCGCATTGTGCTTCGAAGAAGGCTTGCAGCTGAGCCGCCTCGAAGCGTTGGGTGAGGCAGGTTTCCTTTTCGCTGACGATGTCGAAATACACCAGGGCCACGTCGATGTGCGGCAACTGCAACTTTTGGCACATCAACCAGCCATAGATTTTCGCCTGGGCCCAATGCAGCTGGCGATGGTTGGCCGGCTGCTTGCCCAAGTCGCCCCGATAGGTCTTCACCTCTTCAAGGCACTGGCGGACCGGGTCGTAGCCGTCGGCCCGGCCTTTGACCGTCAATGTTTGCCAGTGACCTTCGAGGGCCACTTCAGCCTGATAACCCTCGGTGCGCCGCGAAGCAACGGTGCGATGGCCGGCGATGCCTTCCAGGGCCGTCGGCGAGGGAGTGAAGCGCAGGTCAAGGTCGCCCACCTTGGCGGTGAACTCACACAGCGCCCGCACGGCGATGCTATAGCTGGGTGTCGGGCTCATGTGCGCCCATCGCGAGCGAGCTCGCTCCCACAGATGATCTGGGGTGGTTGCTCACTTCCACAGGTATTCTGCGGTGGTTCGTCTTCTGTGGGAGCGAGCTCGCTCGCGATGACAGACGCTGCCCATTGCACATAGCAAACGGCGACGGGCATCTGGTGCTCGTGACAGAACTCCAGCCAACGCAGCTGGTTGTCTTGCAGGCGATCACCGGGGCCTTTGACTTCGATCATGCGGTAAGTCTTGTGCTGCGGCCAGAACTGGATCAGGTCCGGCATGCCGGCGCGGTTGGCCTTGATGTCCAGCAGCAGGCGCTGGAACCAGTGCTTGAGGTGCTCGGCCGGCAGGCAATCGAGGGCCTGTTCCAGCAAGGGCTCGGACAACGCGCCCCAGAACACGAAAGGCGATTGCACGCCCCACTTCTCAACGTAACGACGACCGATGGTCTGCCGATAGCGGCCATCGTCCAACTCTGCCAGGCAGGCTGCGAACAACTCGGCGCGGCGTGCATGGAAGTCCTCATTGAGCAGGTCGACCGGCCCGCGCTGGAACGGGTGGAAAAACGCGCCCGGCAACGGCGCGAAGATCGCCGGCCAGCACAGCAGGCCGAACAGTGAATTGATCAGGCTGTTCTCGACGTAATGCACCGGTGCGGTTTCATCGTGCAAGTGGGCCTGGACGTGGTATTCCACCGACAAGTCCGGATCGACGCGCGGCAGATGCAGGTCAAGGCGCTCCATTTCCCTGGCCATGACCCGTGGCACCGGCGGGCCGCCCAGCTTGCGCCGCAGGCGAGGCACGATCCGAAGCAAGGCCTGGGTTTCGGCAGCGCTTTGCGGTGTCTGCGCCGCCGCCTCGCCCAATTCAAGGGCCAGGGCATACTCGCCGACTCGCTCCAATACCCGGATCATCCGCAGCCGCGCGCCCGGGTAGGTGCAATCGCGATAGATACACAAGGCCAAGGCGAAATCGCCGATACGCTCGCCATGCTGGCCGATCTGGAACAACAACTTGCCCCGGCGTCGCTCCAGCCACGGATTATCCAGGGACAGTTCGTTGACCTGGGCGACGATATCGTCCGGGGGCTCGCCAGCTTCGAAGCGTTGCTGGCAGTCGTGCAGGAACAGACAGGCATCGACGTCGTCGCGACTGCGCAAGCCCCGTGACTCGGCGCTGAACTCAACGGTTTCGTAGGTGAAAATGCCCAGGTCCGCCAGGACGAATTCCGACCAATCCTGGTAGAGGTTGCCAAAGAACATCAAGCGCAGCCTGTCGCACAGAGGCATGATCGTCAGGCTGTACAGGCGGTCGTCAAGCTGCGGACACCAGGTACGAAAAGGCTGGAGCGGGCTGGGGTGATTATCCAGGGCCTGGAGCCATTCGGCCTTTTTCGCCTTGGGCTGTTCGATCAGGTGGCCCAGGCACAGAAGGATTTCCGCCTTGAGCAGCACGTCGAACAGTTCAAGGAGCCCGATGGGGGCTTGTTCCTCGACCCATCCCAAGGCCAATAGCGGCGCGACGGCGGCGCCAATGTCGCCGATTTCCGGGTAACTCAGCTTGCTATGACGAAACCGCAGCCCCTTGCGCATCACCATCCGCACCAACAAGCCTTGGGAAGCACGGGGCAGCGCTGCGAAATCGTCGATGAAGCGCTGCTCTTCGTGGCTGAGCACATCCGCATAACGCTGGCTCAACCACGCGAGCACCTGCTGGAAGTTGTTCAGGTAGTAATACGGATCGTCGAGAGAACGGGTTGCCACGGGAAGAAACGCCAAGTGTGTCGGAGGTACTGGTTATGCATACAGATAACAGCTGTAAACCACTCAAGCAACCGCAAAAGATGAACGGTCTCCTATATTTAACGTGAAATCCTTCAGCTAGCGATGAACTTTCCTACGGCAAGCGAGACCAATGGCGGTTGGCTAATGTGATGGCGCGGTCGAATCAGTTGCTCCGTGTCCTTTTGATTGAGAGGTTATGGTTATGAACATCAGGTTTCTGGGCGTACCCCTGGTCGCCGTGGCATTTATGGCTCTGGCTGGCTGCGCGTCGCCCACGGTAGTAACCTTGCAAAACGGTACCCAGTATTTGACCAAGGACACCCCTAACACCCGCACCGCCGACGGTTTCTACGAGTTCGAGGATATTTCCGGCAGGAAAGTCCGGGTCCGCGCCGATGATGTGGCAACCATTCGCAAGGAAGACTGATTTCCAGGCCTCTAGGCAGCCATCGCGAGCAAGCTCGCTCCCACAGGGTCCGGTGGTGAACACACATCCTGTGAACCACTGTGGGAGCGGAGCTTGCTCGCGATAGCGAACTCAGGCGAACACGATCCCTTCGCCGCCAACCTGACCAATATTCACCCCCACCAGGGTCACGGAACTGTCACCGACCTTGAGCAGCGTGTCATTGCCCACTTGTGACAGGTGCTCACTGTAGTCATGACCCGCCCCGGCGCCGGGTACACCGAGGAACACCAGCTTGTCCCCTGCCTTGTAACCGCTGATCCGATCCTGGCCGAACGCACCATTGAAAAGAAAGGTGTCGCTGCCACCGCCCGATTGCATCAGGTCATTGCCCGCACCGCCGACGAAGGTGTCGTTACCCGCACCGCCCACCAGCACGTCGTTGCCGTCCTGGCCGAACAGCCAGTCACCCTTCGCGCTCGCCACCAGGGTGTCGTTGGCCGCACTGCCCTTGACCGAAGACGCATACGCCGTCAGGTTGCCGCCCGCCACCAGGCCATTGACGGTGACGCCGTGGCTCACCTCATCCTTGAGCAGCCCCCAGAACAATCCGGATTCCTTACTGACCAGCGTGCCGATGTCGCGGGTGATGCTGATCCCGCCATGGGCATCGCGCAGGTACAGCGTCCCTGCCCCGTCATGTGCGAAACTGAAATCCGTCACCGACTGCTGCAGTTGCAGGCTGTTGCTGCCCTGCCCGCCCAGTATCACGTTGTAGCCACCGCCATCGCGAAAGGTGTCGTTGCCGGCGCGGCCTTCCAGGTAATCGTTGCCCTGGCCGCCCTGGATCAGGTCGTTACTGTCGCTGCCGATGATGAATGTGCTGCCGGTATGGGTTTCAGCGCTGCGGTTGAGGTCCTGCACCCAGGTATTGGCCCGGGCAGGGTCTGAGAGGTTGGCGACGATAACGGTGGAGTCTTTTTCGGTGAGGTCGTAGAACGCCGAGCCCATGATCCGGCCCATGCCATCGCTGTAGCCGCTGGGCAGGTGGGAAATCCAGGTGGGGATGTTGAGGATGGAAAACGGCAAGACGTTCCATGCCGCCGAAGCGTAGTGGTCGTTGAAGCTGACGATGTTGTTGGTGGCGGACTCCTGTGGCCCATCGTGCACGCCCAGCGACGCGAGGTTGAACGTCGAGCCGTCCAGGGCGCGGAACACCGGATCGTTCTCGTAACCGATGTTCAAGACCTTGTCGGTGCTGCTCTGGGTCGGCGAGGCGTAGGCGATGTAGTTGGCATCGGCGTAGAACCCCGACCATTGGCTGGCGCTCAAGTCCGCCAGGCTGTTGACCGCCAACCCGCCCAGGCTGTGGCCGCTGACCAGCACGTCCGCGCCCGTCAGGCCATGGGCCTGGGCAAACTTCGCGACGTCCCCCAGCAGGTTGCCAAAGGCTTCGCCGGCGTAGTTTTTCGCAAAGTCCTTGGGCCCCAGGGCGGCCATCAGGTCGTTGATCACGTCGCCAATGGAATCGCCAATCAGGTTTTCCCGAGGGCCGCTGGTGCCGCGAAACGACACACCGATTTCCTGCAGGTGACCCGCGGTGTCGTACTTGCCGAGGATCTCGACCTGCGCGGTGGTGTAACCGGCTTTTTCACCAAAAAACGTCCCGCGGCCATCCACCTTGCCGGCGTAGCCCAGCTGCGTGGCGCTGATGGGCGTCCAGCCAGCCTTCTGCACCGCCTCCAGGGCCAGTTTTTCCGAGTCCGGGTTCCACGGCACGCCGGGAATCACCCCTTGGGAATCGGTGCCCCCCAGCAGCGCGGTGGCCAGGGTCGCCGGCAGGCCGGCACCGAAGCCGTTGTGCTGGTACCCGGCGGCAAAGCCGTGGTCGAGGTTGTGATAGGCGTACAGCATGATCGCCATTGCGTCGCTGACCAATGCCTTGGATTCGGCGGTGCCGAGGTTCTTGTAGTCGTAGATACCCATGGTTGTTGCTCTCTTTTTGTTGTTGGAATGCTAGAACCGGGTGGCCTGCGGCCCGTAGGAGCTGCCGAAGGCTGCGATCTTTTGATCTTTCGCTTGAGATTCAAGTGTCCTGGGAAAGATCGCAGCCTCGTTGCACTCGACAGCTCCTACATGGCTCCTACATGCCTCCTGCGCAGCTCTTGAACCCACAGAAGTGTGTGTTGAGTTCCTTGGTCAGAACTGCCAATCCAGGGTCAGGCCCACGCCGTGGGTTTTATCCCGGGAGCCGATCAGGCCGTTGTAGTCGAGGTTGACCCGCACATCCTTGGCGACCGCGAGCCCGGCACGGGCGCCGACCACGGCGGCGTTACGGTCCATGGACACGCTCTGCACCGCGAAGGTGTTGCTGCTGCCGGCGAAGGCCAGATCCTGTTCGGACGTGGTATGGCTCAGGTTGTGCTGCCAGCCGAGGGAGCCGGACAGCTGCAGTTGCTGTTGATCCGACAGCGCCAGGGTGTGGCTGGCCCGCACGCCCAGGGTCGAGAGCACGGCATCGCGACGGTCGTCGCCACCGTGCAGGGCCGCGTTGTCGCCTTTCTCATGGAAGCTGTCGCCGTCCAGGTGCACATAGGCCAGGTTGGCGAACGGTTCCAGGGCCACCGCTTGCCCGTCCAGGCGATACGCCGCTTCGGTGAAGAGCTGGGTGGTCCGGGCATCGCGCTTGGTTTTCTCCCGGCCACTGACGTCGCCCCATTGCAGGTCACGCTTGACGTCGATGCGATGCCAGCTGTGGGCGCCGCCGGCGGTCAGGCGCAGCGCGTCGATCTCATGCCCCACATAGACACCCAGGTGATAGCTGTCGGCCTTGGCCGAGGAATGGGTGCCATCGCCCATGCTCAACGAACTGTCGCTGTAGCCGGTGACGAAGCCCAGGCGTGTCTGGTCGCCGATCAGGCCATCGACACCGGCCAGCAACCCACCGATGGAGCGGGTGGTACTGGCTTGATCGTGTCCACCCTCGTTCTTGCCCCAAGCGCCCAGCACTTTGAACCAGGCATTGCTGCTGGCGTCGGTCGGCGTACCGGCGTCGTAAAGCGCGCCTTGGCGCAGGCGATCACCCACGGCGTCGCGCAATTGACGGCTGTCATTGATCAGCAGCGTGCCGATGGCCGGATGGATTTCACCAGACAACTGCTGGAACGCCTGCTGTGCCACGGCGGCGCTGGGCGCCAGCAGCAAGGCCTCGTACAACCCGTTGCCAGCGCCCAATTGCTCGGCGGCAGTGGCCACGGAGCGCTGGTTGGGCGTCAAGCCGAGGCTGGCAAATGACGCGTCGTTACGCTCGACCGCCAGTTGAATGCCGCTGGCGCTGTACGCCAGGTCACCCCCCAGAAACGCGTAGTTGGGCAAGACTTCAGCGAAACGCCCATCAATGCCACCGGCGGCCTGCAAGATATTGAACTGCCTGCCCAGCAAGCTCTTCACTTCGCCAGCCGTCAGCAGCGTCGGGCTGTTTTCCAAGGACAGCGACACCGTCGCCCCGTCAATGGACGCCTTGCCGCCCGCCACGATCAGGTCGCTGGAGGTGGGCGAGACTTCCACCGCGTAGTTCGAACCGGGTTGGAAGGTCACGTCGCCGGCTACTTGCAAGGTGCCGATGGAGTTGCCCGGCGCCACGCTGCCGCCGCGGCTGGCGGTCAGGCTGGCGATGCGCCCGTTGCCGCCGAGGATGCCGCCGTCGTTGACGATAACCGCCGACGCCAGCGAGCCATTGATCGCCAGTCGCCCTTGATTGACCAGGGTCGGCCCGCTGTAGGTGTTTTCGCCGGTGAGTACCAGGGTGCCGATGCCTTCCTTGGTCAGCCCGCCGTGACCGCCGATGTCGTTGCGCCAAACGTCCAGGCCACATTGGATGCCACTGCACACCCGTTCCGTGGGTTTGCCAGCATCGATGATCGCGCCGATGCCCGGCAAGTCCGCCACGAACTGACCGGAACCATAGGCGCCATCGATGCGAAACTCCGCCGGGATGTCCTGTTCGGTCACCAGCATCGATGGACCGTCGATGGCCTTGCCGAGGTTGATCATGCCCCAGCCGTACAACGAATCGACGCCCGGCGCGCCCATGTCGGTGGCGGTGGTACGCAGCACGCTCGCGACCTGGGCGCCGGTCATGTAGGGGAAACGCTCCATCAATACCGCCACGCTGCCAGCGACATGGGGCGCGGCCATGGACGTGCCGCTCTTGTTGGCGTAGCCCACGGTCAGGTCGTCGGCACGGGTGCCGCCGATCACGGCGCTGTAGACCCGGGTGCCCGGTGCCGACACGCAGAAACTGGCGGTGTAGCCGCAGCGCGAGGAAAAGGTACTGATGGTGTATGGATTGGCGCTGGCGGTGTCCGGGCTGACCTGCAGCGCCGCCACGGTGAGCCAGTTCGGCGCGATGTCCGGGACGAAATACGCCAGGCCCGCGATGGCATCGGGGTTATTGAGGTTGTAGTCGTTGCCCGCAGCGAAGATCGTCACGATCCCGCTGCGCGCCGCCGCGATGGCCCCCTCGTAGGCGCCGCCGGGCTTGGTGCCCAACAGCGGTTTGATCTGATCGAATTGCAGTTGCGCATCCCGCACGGTGAAGTGCGGGAACGCCGGATCGCGGCCACCCTGGTCGAAACGGTCGGTGATACCAATGCCCCAGCTGTTGTTGATGATCCGTGCGCCGCTGGCGATCAACGCGTCCCAGCCGGCTTTGTACACGGCGCCATCGTTGCCGCGGATGATGCCGTCTTCGGGCCCTGGGTCGCCGTTGTCAGCGCTGATGATCTGCGCATCGAACGCCACGCCGTGCATCGGGCTGCCGTCGCGACTGCCGGCGGCGATCCCGCCGACATGGGTGCCATGGGACCCCAGCTTACCGTCCGAGCCGACGGTGGGTGAACCGTCGTAGCGGAACGGATCGCCGGCCTTCACCGGGATGTAGGGGTCGGTGTATTCACGAATGCCGCTGGTGACCAAGGTCACGACTTTGCCGGTGCCGGAGAACTCCGGGTGGGCCGCGTAGACCGGCTGGTCGAAGATCCCCAGCTTGACGCCCTTGCCGGTGTATCCGGCGGCGTAGGCCTGCTGCGCGTTGATCGCACCCAGCCCCCATTCGGCGTTGAATTCGCCGCTGCGCCAGCTGTCCGGGTCACCCGCCCTACCGCTCTCGACATAAGGCGCCGCCTGGGCCGTGCCCAAGGTCGCCAGTGCGCAGAGCATGGCGTGGTTGAGGGCCTTGAGCAGGAACAGGCGACCTGCCGGCCTGGGGTGTTTTTTGTTATCGATTTTCATCACGAACCATCCTTAGTAGCGCTTTATCAATTGTTGTAAATCCCTTCTGTAGCGAGGGGATTTATCCCCGCTCGACTGTGAAGCAGTCGCCTGAGGGCCCGAGGTCTGTCTGGAAGAACACGGTGTTTGGGGTGGGGCCGCTTCGCAGCCCAGCGGGGATAAATCCCCTCGCCACGGGTCATTGAATGGGCGCCCGGGACACAAACGCCTCATCCACCTTCGCCAGGTCCTGCGGGCCGAGGGTGCCGGCGTAGTAATGCAGCTTGGTCCAGGCCATGAGGTAGTCGTAGCGGGCCTGGGCCAGGTCGCGGCGAGTGGTGTAGAGCTGTTGCTCGGCATTGAGCGCGTCGAGGTTGACCCGCTCGCCGCCGAGGATGCTTTGCCGGGTCGAGACCACCAGCGCTTCGGCGGAGCTGAGGGCTTTCTGATAGGCGCGCAGTTTGTTCATCCCCGACACGCAGGCGCTGAACTGACGGCGCAGTTCGATCAGCGTCTCGCGGGTCTTGGCCTCCAACTCGTATTCGGCCTGTTCCATGTTGCGACTGGCCTGGCGGGTCGACGCCGAGACACCGCCGCCGGCATACAGCGGCACGCTGACTTCCAGGCCGATGGTGTTGGTGTCGTAGCGTTGGTTGTAGGTGTTGCCACTTTCCGATTCGTTCTGGCGCATTGTTGCGTAGGCATTGACCTTGGGCAGGTGTCCGGCGCGGTTGCGTTCGACCTCGAAGCGCGCCACATCCACCGCCTGGCGCTGGGACGCCAGGCTGGGGTTGTTGCTCACCGCCAGTTCGTGCCAGGTGTCGAAACTGGCCGGCTGCAAGGCAAAGGTCTGGAAGGTGTCGTGCAAAGGCGCCAGGTCGCCGATATCCAGGGTCGGGACGCCTATCAGCGAGCCGAGTTCACGCAAGGCGGCGTCCTGCTCGTCCCGCGCCTCGATTTCTTCGGCGATTGCCAGCTCATAGCGCGCCTGCGCCTCGAGGATGTCGGTGCGCGTGCCTTCGCCCTGGCGAAACAACTGTTGGTTCTGCTGGAATTGCTGCTCGAACGCCTTTTTCTTGGCCTGGGCAATGTCGATCTGATCCTGGGCGAACAACGCCTGGGTGTACTGACTCAGCACCCGCACCAACAGCGCCTGGCTCTTGTCCCGAAAACTTTCGTCGGCGAACAATGCCTGGGCCACGCCCTTTCGGTAGGCCGCGTACGCTTCGTAGTCCAGCAAGGGTTGTTGCAGCGTCAGGCTGGAGCCGTAGCTGCTGTAGTTGCGATCGTCATGCTGGCTGGCGCCACGGTCATTGAGGTAGGTGACCTTGGATTGGTTGCGGCCCTTGTTGTAGCTGTAGCCCAAGTGCGGCAACAGCCCGGCACGGCCGATGGCGCGGTTCTCCAGGCCCGCCTCGCGCTCCTTGATCGCGCCCAGGTAGACCGGGTCATTGCGCAGGGCCTGTTCGTAGAACTCGAAGGGCCCCATGGCCCAGGCGTTGCCGCACACGGAAACGGCCAGCACGGCCATCCAATAGAAACGCTTCATACCGCCAGACATCCTTATTCTTCGGTCAACGCAGAGCCGGCTCGGTCGAGCAGCGGTTTGAACAGGTAGTTGAGCAACGAGCGCTCGCCGGTACGTACGAACATTTCGGCCGGCATGCCGGGCTTGATCACCAGACCGTTGAGCTTGTCCATCGCCACGTCGCTGACGCTGCTGCGTAGCACGTAATACGGCGTGCCGGTCTTCTCATCGAGCATCTGGTCGGCGGAAATCAGGCTGACTTCCCCCGGCACCCGCGGCGTACGGTTCTGGTTGAAGGCGGTAAACAGAATGTCCACCGGCAAATGCGGGCCGACCTTGTCGATCAGGTGCACCGGCAGGTGCCCTTCCACCTCCAGCCGCGTGCCCTGGGGGACGATTTCCAGCAAGGTGTCGCCCTGGCGCACCACTGCGCCTTCGGTGTGCACACCCAGGTTCACGGCGATGCCGTCGGCGGTGGCGAGGATTTCGCTGTGTTGCAACTCGAACCCCGCGGATTTCAGTTGCTGTTGCAGGGTTTCGCTCTTGAGCTGGGCGTCGGCCAGCTGACTGCGCACTTCTTTCTGGTATTCCTCGTTGTGCTGCTGCAACTTCAGGCGCGACTCGACGATCCCTTGCTCGACCCGCCCGCTTTCTCCGCTGTTCTGCGCCAGTTCCTGCTGCACCTGCGACAACTGGCGCTGATAGTCCAGCAGGCGGTTGCGCGGGATGTAGCCGTTGTCCGCCAAGGGCTGCAGGTTGCCCAGTTGCAGACGCAGGGATTCGGCCTGGGCAGTCAAGTCGCCGCGGGCCCGACGCATGCCGGCCAATTGCGCCGTGGCGCCCTCGATGCTGGCACGCAACCCCGCCTGCTCCCGGGCGAAGGCTTCGCGGCGACTGCTGAACAGTTGCCGCTGGCCTTCGAGCACCAGGGCCAGGCGTGGATCGGGATCGCGACTCAGCTCAGCCGGGAAACTCACCTGCAACAGGTTGTCCCGCTCGCTTTGCCAGCGCGCCAGGCTGGCCCAGGTCATCCGGTACTGCGCCTGCAGCGATTGCACATCGGCGGCGGCTTGGGTCTGGTCCAGGCGGAACAGCGGCTGGCCCTGCTTCACCGCCTCGCCTTCGCGCACCAGGATCCGGCTGACCACGCCGCTGCTCATCGATTGCACGGCCTTGCGCTTGCCTGAAACCACCACGGTGCCTTGCACGGGGATGCCTTGGTCCAACGGCGCCAGGCTGGCCCAGGTGAAAAAACTGCCGGCACCCACCAGCGCCAGCACCCAGCCCATACGGGTGAAGAAACGGGCGTCGCGCTCCGGGCGTTCAACGTCTTGAGCCTGTTCGAGGTTCATCTGGCATTCCTTGCTCATGCGCCACCCGGTTTGCTGGCAGCTTGGTACTGGCGACTCATGCTCAGCCCGTTGGGGGTTGCCTGGGGACGGTCCCGTTGTGGTGTCTCCGATTGGCCGGACAGCGCCCGCAGTACTTCCTGGCTAGGCCCGAAAGCCTGGAGCCGGCCTTCGTTGAGCACCAGCAGTTTGTCGGCCTGGGCCAGCGCCGAGGAGCGATGGGTCACCAGCACGACGCTGGTGCCCTGGGCCTTCATCTGCGCAATGGCACCGGCGAGCGCGGCTTCGCCAACCGTGTCGAGATTGGAGTTGGGCTCATCGAGCACCACCAGGCTCGGTCGGTCGTACATCGCCCGGGCCAGCGCAACCCGTTGCTTCTGCCCGCCGGACAAACCGCCGCCGTCCTCCCCCAGTACCGTGTCATAGCCCTGGGGCAGGCGCAGAATCAGCTCATGAACCCCGGCCTGTTGCGCGGCGGCGACGACTTTCTGCGGATCGGCCTCACGAAACCGGGCGATGTTCTCGGCGATGCTGCCGCTGAACAGTTCGATGTCTTGGGGCAGATAGCCGATGTGTGGGCCGAGCTGGTCGCGATTCCAGCGATGAATGTCAGCCCCGTCGAGGCGCACCGTCCCGGCGAGGGTCGGCCACACGCCCACCAATACCCGGGCCAGGGTGGACTTGCCGGAACCGGACGCCCCCAGCACGCCCAGTACGTCCCCGGCGGCCAGGCTGAAGCTGACCTGCTGCAGTGTCGCGTTGCGTTGCCCCGGTGGGCCGGCGCTAACGTGTTCAAAGCTCACTTGGCCCTTGGGCGCTGGCAGTGTCATGCCGTCGTCCTGGGGCGCAAACGCCTGCAACAGCGCATCGAGACGGCGGTAAGCCAACTTGGCGCCGCTCCACTGCTTCCACACGGCAATCAATTGGTCGATGGGGCTCAACACCCGTCCCATCAGGATCGACCCGGCAATCATCATCCCGGCGGTCATGTCGCCCTTGATCACCAGCAATGCGCCCAGGCCCAGCACCAGTGATTGCAGGCACAGGCGCAGGGTCTTGCTCAGGGAACTGATCACCGCGCCGGTATCGCTGGCCTGGTTTTGCAGGCCGAGAAAGCGTGAGTGCACGGCAAACCAGCGGCTGCGCAGCGCCGCGAGCATGCCCATGGCCTGGATCGTTTCGGCGTTGTGCAAATGGCTGGTGGCCAATTGGCTGGACTGTTGCGAGTAGATACTGGCCTGCCCCAAGGCTTTCTTGGTCATGGCCTCGTTCAGGCACGCCAAGCCGATCAACAACAGCGTGCCGACGGATGCGAACACGCCGAGCCACACGTTGAACAGGTAGATCACCAGCAGATAGACGGGAAACCAGGGCGCGTCGAAGAACGCGAACAGCGCCGGGCCGGTGAGGAATTGGCGAATATGCGTGAGGTCGCCCAGGGATTGCCCGGCGTTGCCTTCGCCCTGGCGCAGATTGCGCTCGAACGCGGCCCGGTAAACCTGAAGGTTGAAGCGTCTTTCCAACTGGCTGCCGATGCGGATGACCACGAAGCTGCGCACCATTTCCAGCAGCCCGATAAACACGAAGAAACCCACCACCATCAGCGACAACATCACCAGGGTGGTTTCGTTCTGTGATGACAGCCCGCGGTCATACACTTGCAGCATATAAATCGAAGGCGCGAGCATCAAGACGTTAATCAGCGCGGTAAAACAGCCGACACTGATCAGAATACTTTTATAATCGCCCAGCGCTTTAAACAGCGGCGCCGAGGCAGCGCTCCTTGCCTTGTTCATGAACCTTCCTTGTTGTTGGCTTTGCCAGCGAACTGGCCGTTAGTTCAACTGACCAATCTTTGATTCTTTATTCGGTCCACACCGACACGCACGCCCGTTTGAACAAGCGTGTTTCAACTGTACGAACTCGTTAATGAGCGCTCTGAGACTTATTCCGTTCAAGCCTAAGTATCAAACCGGACTTAAGGGTCATTTGATAATGATGTTCCTGGCGCAACCCCAGATGCGTCCTGGAGTCTTGCTTGCCGATCAGGGAAAGCCCGTCGGGCTCGGTAAACCAATGAACCGGCTCATCCCCCAACCAGTGCCCCAGGCACTCGGTTTGCCCACCGAGGGTCTGGTCCGCCTTGAGCTCGACAAGGCAAGTGTTGGACGGTTTGTCCTGTATCGCCTGGCTTTGCGCGGTGTCCTGCGGGCTCGACAAAACAGCCAGCCATTGACCGGCCAACTGCGAGGGTTCTGCTAACAACAGGCTGCGCGCCATGGCGACTTCTCCACAAAACATCATCAGCGTAGCGAGCAACCCGGCGGTTGCCTGAACGCTACAGGGCATCGATTTTCTACGCATTCGCTTGATCCTGGCCGGGGACCTGCAGGCGCTGTCGAGCGAAGCGAGGCTGCGATCTTTCTCCTACCACTTGAAAGATCGCAGCCTACGGCAGTTCCTACAGGGGGTTCAGCATTACGCCACGATATCCGAGGCCGCCGCCTGGCCGACGGTGCTGACCAGGAAGTCAGCCACGCCGTGCCCGGAGAAGTCCACCGACAGCAGGCTGTTGCCACCTGATGTCGATAGCACCGCATCGCCCGCCGCACCGGTGAAGGCGTTGACGAAATGCAGGCCCGCGCCCTTGGTGATGCCGGTCAGGTCGATCTTGTCCAGGCCGCTGACGAAATCGAGGATCTGGTCGGTTGCCCCCGGCCGCGAATCGGAACTGGCGGCGAACACGAAGGTGTCCGAACCCGAGCCACCCCAGAGCTTGTCCGCACCACCGGCGCCCCACAGGATATCGTTGCCGGCACCGCCCTTGAGCTCGTTGGCCACCGAGTTGCCGATCAACAGGTCGCTGCCCGAGCCGCCGATGGCATTTTCGATGACGGCGCCCTTGGCGATGGACACGTTACCCACCATGCCACCCACGTCAGAGAACGAGGCATCATTGAGGTTGATCTTCTGGTTCTGGGTGAACCCGGAGAAATCCAGGGTATCGCGGCCGCCCGCGTCCCATACCGAAAACACCACTTTGTCCGACGACGAAGCGGCACTGAGAAAATCGCGCCCGGTGTTGGAGTTGAAACCGTAGGTCGAGTCGCCGGTACGGGTCGAGGTGTTGGCGCCGTAGAGTTTCTGGATGGCCGCGATGTCATCCATCAGCGGACCCGAGGCATAGGCTTCGACGCCGCCCTTGCTGAAGTTCTGGTTGGTATTGCTTTCGCTCCAGTAGCTCATGACGCTGTAGCCACGGGTGTCCTGGCCATAGGTGGCGTCATCGTAGGTCGGGCTGCCTTCGCCGGCGTTGTAGTCACCCGGGTGGGCCAGGCCGAGGGTGTGACCGATTTCGTGGGTCAGGGTCTGGCGACCGTAGTTGTTCAGGTCCGGGGTCTTGTTCTGGGTGTAGCTGCTGTTGATCAAATACCAGGACGTCCCGTCATAACCGGCGCCGGTCCCCGGCAGATAAGCGAATGCCGCCGCGCCATCCTGGCCGCCGCTGTAGTTGCCGAAGGTCATGTGGGCATCGCCACCGCTGGCTTTCTCGGTGAAGGTGACATTGGCCACGTCCGCCCAGGATTGCATCGCCAGGGCGGCCTGGCCTTTCTGCTGGGCGCTGAACTGGCTGAAACCGCTGATCCCATGTTTGTTCATGGTGCTGGAAGAGGCAGACGTCAGGAAGGTATAGGTCAGCTCGATCTTGCCGCTGCCGTCCCGGTCCTGGTAAGCCGCGCCGTCACGCAGCAACTGCGCGGCCGCCTCGTCGACGGAGTACGACGGTTTACCGTTGACGGTCAGGTTACCGCCGCGGTCGTATTGGTGGCTGAAGCTATTGATCTGGTTGAACGCATTACTGGGAGCCGCCAGTTGCGGCGCCCAGAGCAGTTGTTCGGCAGAATCGATAGCGCTGTTTTTGACTTTCGACATAAACACACTTCCTTGTTTGCAAATGGAACAATTTAGTCAGACAGGCGATCTCTGGCGAGATCGTCCTATCACTCGCCCAATGAGGACGCAAGAAACCTGACACAATTGGAAATCAAACGTCTAGTCATTTTTTTTGTTCAATTTCACGCCCTGCCCCTTAACGCCCATAAACAATAGGTTTCTGCCTAGCTAGTGCGCGCACTCAACTGCCCGAGTTGCAGATTGTCGGACAAAACTCTATTTAAATATTAAATAGCGATAACTAGCCATTTGCTGACGACGTCGCACTTTCACCAACTAAATGCCAGTGAAGTGCTATTAATGAATATCTACTAAGCCTCTACGCTTTACTTGCGCACACTTCCCGCAAACAGCCTCGAAACCAGCGATGCACGGGGTCGGCATCCATTCGCGGATGCCAGAGCATGGCGATCGTGAACCCAGGCACCGGGAACGGCAACGCGAAACTGTGCAGACCGACCCGCAGGCTGGTGGTGTAGCGCTCAGGCACGCTGGCGATCAGGTCGCTGGCGCGGACCAGCCCCAGCGCCGAGGAAAAACCCGGCACGGTGGTGACGATTTCCCGGGACAGGTTCAGCGCCGCCAGGGCCTGGTCGATAAGGCCATGGTCCAACCCACGCATCGAGACCCCGACATGCCCACCCGCCGCATAGCCGGCGGCGCTCACCGTCGCGTGGCTCAGTGGGTGACCCATGCGCACCACGCCAATCAAACGGTCGCTGAACAGCGCCTGGGTTCGCAACTCCGGGCTGGTGTCCTTGTCCACGACAGCGGTCTCCAGATCCACGGTGCCTTCGCGAAGCGCCGTGCTGTCCCGGTCAGTCTTTTCCATGAAGCGCAACCGCACGCCCGGCGCTTGCTCGTGAATACGGGCGATCAGGTCGATGGCAAAGTTTTCCACGAACCCCTCGCGGGTGCGCAGCGTGAAGGTACGGCTCAAGCGCCCGAGATCCGGCGTCGTCACCGGGCGAAGTACCGCCTGGGCCTGCTGCACCAACTGACTGACCTGTTCACGCAACTCCAGCGCACGGGGTGTCGGCACCAACCCTCGCCCGGCCCGAACCAGCAGCGGGTCACCGGTGGTTTCCCGCAACCGCGCCAGTGCCCGGCTCATGGCCGACGGGCTGAGCCGCAGCCGCCGTGCGGCGCCGGCCACACTGCCTTCCGAGAGCAGCACATCGAGGGTGACGAGTAGATTGAGATCAGGCGAAGGCATGGAGAAGTCTCGATTCAATAGATGGCGTCTGGCGCAGCTATAACCTGCAAACGCTGCGTCTTCCGCCATGTTATGCCGGGTTGTAACGTTCTGACAGCGCCATTTCGAGCGCCACGGATACAGGTGAGACGATGAAACCCATCCACACGCAACCCAGCCGGCCGGCAACCGCACCCGCGAGCCGGTTCTCTTCACCTCGTTGGGCCCTGGCCAGCCTTGCACTCTCGACGCTGTTGGCCTCCCTGGGCGCCAGTGTGGCCGCCGTGGCGCTGCCGACGCTGGCCCAGGCCCTCGATACCTCCTTCCAGCAGGTCCAATGGGTGGTGCTGGCCTATCTGCTCGCCATGACCACGCTGATTGTCAGCGTCGGCCGCTTGGGTGACCTGATGGGCCGTCGCAAGCTGCTGTTGGTCGGCATCGCCTTGTTCACCTTGGCCTCGCTGCTTTGCGGCCTCGCCCCCTCGCTCTGGCTGCTGATTGCAGGTCGGGCGCTGCAAGGCCTGGGGGCCGCTGTCATGATGACGTTGACCCTGGCCTTGGTCGGCGAAACAGTCGTCCAGGAAAAAACCGCCAGCGCCATGGGGCTGCTGGCAACGCTGTCGGCGGTGGGCACGGCCCTCGGGCCGTCCTTTGGCGGGCTGCTGATCAGTGGGGTCGGCTGGCAGGCCTTGTTCCTGGTCAACATCCCCCTCGGCCTGCTGACGTTATGGCTGGCGTGGTACTCGCTACCGGTGCGGCAAGTGCCGCCGAAGGCGCAAACGATTCGCTTCGATATCACCGGCACGGTGTTCTTGGCGTTGACGCTCGCCGCCTATGCCTTGGCCATGACCGTCGGGCGCGGGAGCTTTGGCGGGTTGAACATTGCACTGCTACTGGCCGCGCTCGTGGGCGGCGCGCTGTTCGTTCGGGTCCAGTCCCGGGCCGTGTCGCCGCTGATTCCCTTGGCCGTGTTTCGCGACAAGTCATTGGTCTCGGGCCTGGCGACGAGCGCCCTGGTCGCAACGATCATGATGGCGACGCTGCTGGTCGGGCCTTTTTACTTATCCATTACCCTTGGGCTACCAGCGACCTTCGTCGGGTTGGCGCTGGCGACAGGGCCGGCCGTCGCGGCACTGGCCGGGGTGCCTGCCGGACGCCTGGCGGGTCGGTTCGGTGTGCAACCCATGCGGTTCGCCGGCCTGGCGACCATGGCCCTCGGCTGCCTGATGCTGTCACTGGTTCCCCCTGCCCTTGGCAGCGCCGGCTACATCAGCGCCATCGTGGTGACGACCCTGGGCTATGCGTTTTTCCAGACCGCCAACAACACGGCCGTCATGGCCGATGTGGCCGCTCAAAGGCGAGGCGTCATCGCCGGGCTGCTCAACCTGTCGCGCAACCTGGGTTTCTTCACTGGAGCCTGCGTGCTCGGCGCGGTGTTTGCGAGCGCAGCGGCGACGAATGGCATCACCCACGCCAGCCCCGAGGCCGTGACGAACGGACTGCACACCACCTTCGCCGCCGCCCTGGCGATGGCGGTCCTGGCCGTGGTCATTGCCTTGAAATGCCGCGTGCCAGAGCGGTTGGACGAAGTCGAGGACACGCCTGGCCAGGTGTGATGGCATTCTGAGCATCACCGCTTAAGTCGTGATCCAAATCAAAAAAAGTGAACCAATCGCAAAACGGACTGAAAAAATCCACATGAGGTTCATTTTCAGGTGCTATTTTTAGTTCTCACTGGTAGAGCCATGATGGCTCTTCCTTCCTGACATGAGCAAAAGGAAGCGCTCGATTGAAGAAGGCGGGCAACACATGAATAAAGGATCTTTCAGCAAGGTTACGTTCCCCAACGCTTGCCAGTTGATGCGCTGGCACTTCCATCCCATGGGATTCGAGGCGAGCATGGATGCGCCTGGCAGTATGGTTGCCCGGTTGTTTGACCGTGCCAGCGGCGAGACGATGATCGCCATTGCGGGGATCCCCTGCGCGACGGTAATGAATGCGCCGGATGTGGAACGAATAATCGAGGCCGTGGAGGCCGAGCTGGAAGCGTTTGTGCCACCGGTAGGGTTGCGGCGGTTCGCTTCCTGACAGGGAACAGTGCTTACCATTTGAAAGCGGCGCCTTCCTCTCCAGGGAAGGCGCCGTTTTTCTATGGCCTGCGGTACGCTTTTGCCCCGCCACTCGGTGTTTCTGTTTGCTTCATCCTTTGCGGGCACGGCGATGGTCAGCGAAAAAGGGCTTGTCCGCCGCAATACGATCCGATGCCTTAGGCGCGTTGATCGCCTGGCCGTCCTGGCCATCGACGTACCAGTAACAGTGCTGCACCGCGCGCGTGATGCCCACATACGCCAGGCGCAGGATTTCGTCTTTTTGCGCCGTGTCGTAGGGTTCGGCATCTCCATCCCGACCTAGCCCGGCCATTCGATAGACCTGGTTCTTGTAGGGCGAACTGCTCAGGTGCTGGCAGTCGCCCAACAAGAACACCGCATCCGCCTGGAGCCCTTTGGCACTGTGGTAGGTCATTTGCCTGAGCCGTCGGGCGTCGTACGGCAAGTTAGAATCGACATTAACTGTTGGATTAATATGCTTTTCTATCAGTACTTTATCGCTACTTTTTCGATACAGCATCAAGATGGAATCGCCTTTGCGATAGTGCTCATCCAGTCGCTGGGCCAACCCTTCGTCGTCTCGATCCAGCACATTGACCGGGCTCAGCGATCGGGGCGCGCCACTGGCCTTGGCTTTTTTGCCTGGGATAGCCGCAGCGGCGCGCACGATGTGCTCGGCCGCGTCGATGATGTGCTGGTGGCTACGGTAGTTGTCGGTGAGCATCACCCGAGTTGTCGCCGGTGACGGGAATTGCTTGTTGAATGCCATGAAGTAGCTCGGTGAACTGCCGCGCCAGCCATAGATCGATTGCCAGTCGTCCCCGACACACAACAAGGAAGAACGTTGGGCGCCGCGCCCCACGTGCAGCGCAGGGCCACGGCTGCGGACCTCCCGAAGGCTGGCGCGAAGCCAGGAGACGATCTGCGGCGATACGTCCTGGAACTCGTCGATCATCAGGTGCGAAAGCGGCCTGAGCAAGGCATCGGCCAGCAACTTGAAGTTTTCCGGTGAGTGTTCGCTGAACAGCGCGAACATACGGTTATAGGTCATGATCGGCGGCGATTGATCGAGCAAATGGTCTTCGAATGCCCGCCAGTAACGGCTCAGCGCCTCGAAGAAATACCGATCGGGGTCATCCTGGGCAAAGGACATCCGGCCCACGGCGTCCGGGACGTCCAGGCCAAGGTTCTCGATAAAGCCCGCCGCCGCGACAAAACAGTCCAACAATGGCGCCGAACCCAGTTCACCCTTGACCTTATAGTCGAACCCGGGGCCGGCACTGGCGTCGCCGGCCAGGGATGCCACCACACGCTTTGATGCCTCGTAACTTTCAAGCCATATCAGTGGTTTACGACAGAAAGCTTGAAACAAGGTGCGCTTTACCGCCCACTCCGCACGGATACTCAGCTTGGCGCCCGGACGACTGAGCCGGGCGTCTTCCCGCGAATCGAAACCCAGCATCACCCAGGCATCCAGTGAGGGCGCATAGCCATGGCAGTGGAATGTCGAACCATTGATTTCGAACGTTTGTCGCTTTGGCTCGATCCCCTTGATTGGCCAGGCACCGGCGCGAAACCACAGGTCTTCGACGGCATCGCACAACTCTTCGTCGCGCTGGGCCGCCAATTCGGTCACGGCCACCCGTTTTTGCACATCCGGGTGATCGCGCTCCAGCTCCTTGAGTTGCAGGGCATGGCGGGACAACGGCTGGATCAGCTCACGGAAACGCGCGTCCCGCTGGTAAAGGTTGTAATAACAGGCGTTGAGTTGCTGACGTTGGACATCGTTGATGCGCAATTCAAAGGGATTGCCTTGGGCGTCGTCGTCCGCTTCGGCGCGATGACTCAGGGTCTCGAAGGCCTGGAGCCGCTCGAACCCGGGCAGACTGCGAACCATGGGCAAGATACGCGAATGGAAGGTGCGCACCAAATCACGCGCTTGCTTGAGGCTGACGGTTCGCCCCCACAGGGTAAACACTTCGATCAATTTCTGAATGAAGTCCTTGCGCGATTCCCGGGTAAACGTCACCACGGTCATTGAGTCCAGTTCGAAGCCCAGGTAGTGGGACAGCAACACGATCCGCAGCACCAGGGTCGTCGACTTGCCCGCACCCGCCCCGGCGACCACCGAGGTAGACGGCGTGTCGCTGAAAATCATCTTCCATTGCGCGGCACTCGGTTGTGCATGGGCCGGCAACAATCGGGCGACGTCCGCCTTGATACGTTTCTTCAGCTCGGTGGTCAGCGGCAGGCGCCAGTCATCGAACAGTAAATCATCCACCTGCGGTGCCGGATGCTCTGTGCTGCGCGAATCACGGATCAACAGGACCTGGCGGCCCTCCTCGAGCCCTTCGGCTCGGCCTTCCTTGTAGCCATAGTCGAAACCGGCGGTATGACCACTGCGGAAGCCGTCGGCCTGGCCGTGCAGCCAGGAGGCTCGGTGCTGGGCGCGCAGACGCGTCAGGCCATGGCCGAAGAGTCGGGCGGCCAGGCGCTTGAGCAAGGGCATCTGGGCCAGGGGCAGGAGCTCGGGGGGAAGATCGGGAGTGTGTTGCGACACGCTGGGGACTCCGGTGTTCATGAACCATGCCGGCTATGGTGTCTGTATTTGCTGCCAGGTTCCACCCAAAAGCTTTTAAGTCATGGGTTTAGGCGATGAAGTGAAAGTTGGCTCACGATTTCATATCTGGTTAGTCGATAGGTTTGACGCGTTTTTTACGCTTTTTGTCGATGATTTCCTTCGCGAGAATAGCGCCATCAACCATTGCTTTCGCTCCCAGCGAAAAGGACACCAACATGCTCGAACTCAGGCCCTTCGCCACTTTGGGCGCCGCCAACCACGGCTGGCTGGATGCCCACCACCATTTTTCGTTCGCCGAATATTACGACCCGCAACGCATGCACTGGGGCAACCTGCGCGTCTGGAACGACGATGTCATCGCCCCCGGCAGCGGTTTTCCCCAGCACCCGCACCGGGATATGGAAATCATCACCTATGTGCGCGAAGGCGCGATCAGCCACCAAGACAACCTGGGCAACAAGGGCCGTACGGAGGCTGGCGACGTACAAGTCATGAGCGCGGGCACCGGGATCGCCCATAGCGAGTACAACCTGGAATCGACGGCCACACGCATTTTCCAGATATGGATCATTCCCAATGAAGAAGGTCTGGCACCGTCGTGGGGCGCCAAACCGTTTCCCAAGGACTCGCGCGAAGGCTTCGTGACCTTGGCCAGTGGCAAGGCCGGCGACGACCAGAGCCTGCGCATTCGCGCCGACGCGCGCCTGGTGGCGGCCAATCTCAAGGCGGGTGAAAGTGCGGAATACCGGCTGGACACCGGACGACGAGCGTATCTTGTGCCAGCGACAGGATTGATAGAAATCAATGGGTTGCGTGCACAAGCTCGAGACGGTGTTGCGATTGAAGATGAACGGATATTGCGGGTGACCGCGATCGATGACAGCGAAATCGTGCTCGTGGACCTCGCCTAACCCCACATCGCTGCACTGCTGCTCTTGTGGCGCGGGAGCAAGCTCCCTCGCCACAAGCTCACATCACAGGTATCACTTGCTGGTGATCGCCCCATCCACCAACGTTTGCGCCTCGGCCACCAGTTGCTTGAGGTGCGCATCGCCAATGAAGCTTTCGGCGTAGATCTTGTAGATATCCTCGGTGCCGGACGGACGCGCCGCGAACCAGCCGTTTTCGGTCATGACCTTCAGGCCACCGATGGCCTGGTCATTACCCGGTGCATGGCTGAGGATGCTCTGGATCTTCTCCCCCGCCAGTTCGGTAGAGGTCACCTGATCTGGCGACAGCTTGCTCAGCAGTGCCTTCTGTTGCGGGTTGGCCTTGGCATCGACGCGTACCGAGAACGGTTCACCCAGTTCGTCGGTCAAGGCGCGGTAGGCCTGGCTCGGGTCGCGACCGGTGCGCGCCGTCATTTCAGCCGCCAACAACGCCGGAATCAGGCCGTCCTTGTCGGTGCTCCAGACGCCGCCGTCCTTGCGCAAGAACGAAGCACCGGCGCTTTCTTCACCGCCAAAGCCCAGGGAACCATCGAACAGGCCGTCGGCAAACCACTTGAAGCCTACCGGCACTTCATAGAGACGGCGCCCCAGGCGCTTGGCGACGCGATCGATCAGGCCGCTGCTGACCACCGTCTTGCCCACGCCGGCATCGGCACGCCATTGCGGGCGATTCTGGAACAGGTAGTCGATGGACACCGCCAGGTAATTGTTCGGCGCCAACAGGCCGCCGGACGGCGTCACGATGCCATGGCGGTCATGGTCCGGGTCGCAGGCGAAGGCCACGTCGAAACGCTCCTTCAGGCCAATCAACCCTTGCATGGCGTGGCTGGAGGATGGGTCCATGCGGATCTGCCCATCCCAGTCGACGGTCATGAAGCGGAAGGTGGAATCCACGTGGGTGTTCACCACGTCCAGGTCCAGGCGGTAATGCTCGGCAATGGCCGGCCAGTAGCGCACGCCTGCGCCGCCCAGCGGATCGACGCCCAGGTGCAACCCGGCGGTGCGGATGGCATCGAAATCGATGACATTGACCAGGTCCGCCACGTAAGTGTTGACATAGTCGTGACGGTGGGTGGTATCGGCTTTCAGGGCCTGCTCGTAGCTGACTCGCTTGACGCCGACGAGCTGGTTGGCCAGCAGTTCATTGGCCTTGGCTTCGATCCACTTGGTGATGTGGGTATCGGCCGGACCGCCGTTGGTGGGGTTGTACTTGTAGCCGCCACTTTGCGGTGGGTTGTGGGACGGCGTGATGACGATACCGTCCGCCAGGCCCGAGGTGCGGCCACGGTTGTAGCAGAGAATGGCGTGGGAAACCGCCGGCGTCGGGGTGTATTCATCCCCCTCGGCGATCATGACGGTCACACCGTTGGCCGCGAAGACTTCCAGCGCGCTGGCGCCCGCCGGGGTCGACAGCGCATGGGTATCGATACCGACGAACAACGGCCCGTTGATGCCCTGGGCTTCGCGGTACAGGCAGATCGCCTGGCTGATTGCCAACACGTGCCACTCGTTAAAGCCCAGGTCGAAGGAGCTGCCACGGTGGCCGGAGGTGCCAAAAGCCACGCGCTGGGTCGCAACCGAGGCATCGGGTCGGCCGGTGTAGTAGGCCGTCACCAGTCGCGGGATATCGATCAACAACTCTGCCGGTGCCGGCTTGCCCGCAAATGGACTGACTGTCATGCAAAACCTCTGAGTGGAGTGGCTCGGGAAATGGGGTGCAGTTTACTGACAGTTCGACCATGGCGCGACGGGTTCGATCCATCGCCGCCAATTACGCTTGTTCGAGCCTCAGGGCGTCAGCCAGCGCGCAGAGTGCGGCATCCAGGTCCTGGGGCCCATTGAGCGCATGGGTCAGGCGCATATGTTGCCCATACAGGCCATGAAGGCTGAACAACTCCCCCGGTGCGATGACGATTCGCTGGGCCAGCAGCCGATGGAAAACCCGCCGTAAATCAACCCGTCGCGTCGAGCGCATCCAGATCGTCGCGCCACCTTGGGGTTCCGTCCATTGCAGGCTATCGCCCAGCCGCTCGCGCAGCAATTGTGCGGTCGAAACCGCGCTTTCGCGCAGCAGGCGCCGCAACACCAGCAAATGCTGGTCAATCCGACCGTTGCTGTACAGCCGGGCGATGGCTTTCTGGCGAATCGGCGACAGACGAAACGCCCGCAGCAGGAAATGTCGTTGCAGGTGCAGGGTCATCTGGCGCGACAACACGTAGCCATATGGCGCCTCTGGGCCGATGGTCTTCTCGAACGTGGAATAGACGATCAACCGGTCCGGGTCGAGCAAGTCCCGAAAAGGTGTCGTCCCGGCCTCGAACGCCAGGTCGGTATGACTGTCGTTCTCCAGCACCCACGTGCCATGCCGTTCCAGCAATTGGGCGATGGCACGACGGTTCTCTTCAGGAACCAGCGAACCCGTTGGCATGTTCAGGACTGAGGACAGCACCACCAGGCGTACCGCTTCGCTCTCCAGCAACTGCTCCAACTGCTCGATGTCGATCCCCTCGCCGGCCAGAGGCAGCTCAATGACCTTGATGTCGGCTGCCTGCAGCAGGCGCAACACCGCCCAGTCGCAGGGCGACTCGATCAGTACTGTGGCGCCCCTGAGTGCAAGCACGGCGATCAGGATCTCCAGCACGCCCTGCAGATCGGCACCGATGTAGACGTCATCGGCATTCCAGCAACGGGCCGGCGAAGAGGTGTAGCGGGCCGCCAGCGCCGTGCGCAGTTCCAGCTCGCCCCAGGGTTGCGAGGGCGTCTGCGAGGAACGTGGGTACTGGCGCAGCAGCTCGCGCTCGAGCAACAGCATCGGGCTGTCCAACGGCTGCATCGACGCCGGTTCGTCCGCGCTGAGCACCAGCATGCCGGGCCGCCGGGCATTGACGTACAGGCTCTCGAGCAAATCGTCCCCGCCCTCCAGGGTCGTCATGCTGGGCGCCGGCAGCGCGTAATAGCCGGACTTGGCGATCGAGTAGACCCGCCCCTCCTTCTCCAGCAACGAATAAGCGTACTGGATGGTCGATATCGACACATTCAGACGCTCGGCCAATTGCCGCAGCGAAGGCAGGCGCACCCGGGCATCCACCTCCAGTTCGTTGATCAACGTGGTCAGGTAGCGATAAACCGCCTGGTAGGCGAAGTCTGTCTCCCGGCAACCTTTCATGGAATCACACCAGGCGAAAAGGTTGCAGTCGGCCAGGCCGCAACGCCGGGCATCACGACCAGGGACGAGGTAGACGAATCCATCAAACCTCGTTCCTCAGTGCCTTGCCGAGCGTTCGTGCGACTCGTCGGCGGCCTGCCCGGCTCCTTCGGTGTCAACGTCGTCGAGGGTCTGCTGCAGATCAGCTTCCGGAACCGCTTCCGGTTGTTCCGGTACCGTGACGCTCGCCCGGTACAGCTTGCCAAGGATATCGATGGGCAGGCCACTGACGTCGATCATCCATTGCGCGATCTGATCGGCGACCGCCGCGCCCTGCATGGCCTTGTGCAGATCCGGCATCGCCACCAGCATGCCGGGGTGGCAACAGCGCAGGAAGTGTTCCAGGCCCGCGCCCTGCCCCACGAATGGCGCGAACAGCATGCACACCAGTTGCGTTTCGCTGAGCCCCAGGACCTTTTGCGCTTCGAGGGCGGCGTAGGCGCGGCGCTCGGGAATCGCCGAAGGCGAGCCGAACAACGCCCGAGCCTGCTCGCAGGCGTGTTCTGGCAGTTGCTTGCGATGCATGATCATGATCGCCCGCTGTACGTAGTCGCTGTATCCCGTTTCGTAGCTGCGCCCTTGCACGTAGCAGGCCTGCAGGCCATGCAAATGGGCCGACAGCAATGGGCTGAGGTATTCGTTTTCAATCGCCGAGGGCATGAGGCCGTCGGTCTGCACCCGCAGGAATTCGTTGAAAAGCGGCCAGTTGGTGCCCTCGAGGCGGTCGACGATCAGGTCGTCGATGCCGATGTGGCTCATCCGCCGGCAGGCCTCGAAATGCCCCTCGGGCTTCCAGGCGCCGAGGCGCTCGGGACCGTAGAAATGCTCGTAGAGGTCGCTGCTCAAGGTATCGAGGTGCGCGAAGAGGCTGTCGAAACAACCGATATTGTCGGTCGGCAGACCGATTTTTCGGGCCGCGCGACGCAGGCCTGAAATGAACTGTTTTTGCTGGCGCGGCGTATCGCTGCTGACCATCGAATCCACGCCAGACTCCCAGCGGGCCATGTGCCGATAGAATTCGGCCATCGCCAGGTAACCGTCGTTCCCGATTTCCAGGGGACTGTCGACCGAGCGAAGGTGCCCCAAGGCCAGCAGGTCCATGCGATTGGCCTCGTGCCCCGCCACCGACAAGGGCTGGCGGTGATTGAACGGCAACACCTCGCGGTTATCGGCCATCAGCAATTCGACCCGGGGATCGTCGTAGACAAACAGTGCGCTGTAGCAGCGGTGGATGTTCTCCAGCATCGCCTGGGTGGTCTCGCTCAAGCGCGGCGTGGCGACGCGCAAGGCGAAGGTCACCGGATGCCGGCCGGCGATGCTCAACTGGGCGGCCCGCAAGGCGGTCAGTACATAAAAGCTCTCCCGGCTCCCGTTCTGGACCGTCAACACACGATAATCGCCAATCCGATCGATGCCTCCGGCGGCGACAATCAAGCGCTGGATCAAAAGCTGCAACGCGGTCCGTTCGGCCCGGGAATAAAAACCCAACAATCGTTGCAGTATCTGTTGATATACGTGAGTCATTGCCTGCTCATGAATTGCACTCATAGCCATTTACCTGAAATTCAACTATCGGCGCCGCACCCGCACCAACGTGACCGCGCGACGTGTTGGTCTGAATGAATCGTTCTAGTACTCAAAGAGTATTAGCAATACGCCCAAGCGTTGCTTGTCGTCATTATTTGATACATACGCGAAAAGTCATCCCGTGCTCCTGGGTGCCGTCGCTGCAACCCTTGAAAATACGGGGCCTTGCCGGGCTGGCGGCACGTCCTAGGAGAATTCCGACAACGTCCCACAGACAATGAGTACGAGAAATAAGGAACTTACCGAACTTTATTTGACCTTGTACCTCACCCTGTTTTCTCCGGGATCGATAGATAGCCCCGTGCCAATTAACGTTCGCTGTACCTTGAATGCGCCTTGAAGGATGAAAGCCTTCGAAAAAGTTACACCGCACCACGACTTCTTCCTTGATATGGAAATCAGCGTTCAATTATCAGGACTTAAATAATGATTAGAAGATACAGATTGAGGGCAAAAACCAGTTCAGATTGTTAACCGGTAAACCGTTTCTGCTTCAAGAGAACCGGGACAGGTTGCTTGGGGGGCCTTACGAGGCACGAACGCACCGCCGTCAGGCGCCAGTGCGTGGGAAAGGAGGGATAGGGATCGAACCGGAGGCAGCGCAAGAGCCCGGCGATGACTCTTGCGCAAGACAGCTATCAGGCGGGGTCGACGACCTGAAGGGCAACGCGCTCACGGCAAGGGCATTCACCCATGTACCGGTGCGCTTCGACAAACTCGGAGAACGGGAAGACCCGAGTCTTGAGTGGCAACAGCACGCGATCGGCGGTCAGTTGGTTGATATCACGCAATGCTCGCTGCAGCGCCACGTGGTCCTGGAGGATGCCCAGTTCCGGTTTGCCGGTAAAGTTGCCGATGCAGTGCACGAAGAACTGAATGTTCTTCTGGAACGCCGCGCAGGCCGGGAACGGCGTCTGGTTGCCGCCCTGCAAGCCATACAACACCAGGCTGCCACGGGGTGCCAGCACATCGCCCAATAGCGACATCTGCGGCCCGCCAAGGCCGTCGAATACCACGTCGACGCCACGGCTGTCGGTGAGCTTGTTGATTTGCATCAGCAAGTCCTGCTCTTCGGTGACGATGACTTTCTCGGCGCCCAGCGACAGCAGGTATTCACGCTCGTCAGCTGTCTTGGTGGCCGCAATCACCCGCACTCCCAAGGCCTTGCCCAACTGGACAAAGGACGGGCCGGCACAATGACTGGCATCGGTGACCAGGGCGAATTGCCCCGGTTTGACCCGCGCCAGGTCCATGTAGGCGAAATAGGCGATCAGCAGCGGCGTGTAATGCACGGCGGCTTCGATCGGGCTGAGCACGTCGGGATAACGGGTCAGCGCGGTGCGGGGCAGCACGATGACTTCACCGTACACCGGATAATCGTTCGGGCTTTCGGCCGGAAAACTGGCAACCTTGTCGCCCACGGCCAAGTCATCGATGCCGTCGCCGACGGCCGTGACCACCCCGGCCATTTCATGGCCCAGGCCCGAAGGCAGGCGCGCCTGGGAGGACGCCAGGTTCTGGCGCCACAAGGTGTCGTACCAACTGATGCCGATCGCTTCGACGCGGACCTGCACTTCTCCTGGCGCAGGAAGAGCCGCCGCATGCTCTTCGCATTTGAGCACCTCGGCACCACCAAACTTGTGAAAACGGATCGTGCGGGACATCGCAAACCTCGTCAAAGTAACCTCTAATGCCACGAACTCTATCCGGGCTTTGTGGCCAAGACCATCAGTGGCTATTAATAGTCGACATGCCTGTCATTGATTCCGCAGCAAGAAAAACCAACCACTCCTGTAGGACTTAACCTGAGAAAACTCAATTAGCCGGTGCAGAGTACCAGCCTTTCCCCGTAAGATTCATGCCGGCCATTGTTCCCATATGGCCGTTCACGTCAAGCTTACCGAATCTGCCAGGACCCCAGATGAATCGTAATGACCTGCGGCGTGTCGATCTGAACCTGTTGATCGTATTCGAAACATTGATGCATGAACGCAGCGTGACTCGCGCGGCCGAGAAGCTGTTTCTTGGCCAGCCAGCCATCAGCGCCGCACTGTCGCGCCTGCGCAGCCTGTTCGATGACCCACTGTTCGTGCGCACCGGCCGCAGCATGGAACCATCGGCCCGGGCGGTCGAGATCTTCGCCCTGCTCTCTCCAGCCCTGGATTCGATTTCCACGGCAGTCAGCCGCGCCGCGGAATTCGACCCGGCCACCAGCACCTCGGTGTTTCGCATCGGCCTGTCGGACGACGCCGAATTCGCCCTGCTGCCCATGCTGCTCAAACGCCTGCGGGCCGAAGCGCCGGGCATTGTGCTGGTGGTGCGCCGGGTCAACTACATCCTGATGCCGGGCCTGCTGGCGTCCGGTGAAATCTCCATCGGCGTCAGCTACACCGACGACCTCCCGGCCAACGCCAAGCGCAAGGTCCTGCGGCGCAGCCTGCCCAAAGTGTTGCGGGCTGACACCGCGCCGGGACGGCTGACCCTGGACGAGTTCTGCGCCCGCCCCCACGCCCTGGTCTCCTTCGCCGGTGACCTGAGCGGTTTCATCGATGAAGAGCTGGCGAAGCTCGACCGCAAGCGCCATGTGGTGTTGGCCGTGCCGCAGTTCAATGGCTTGAGCACCCTGCTGTCGGGCACCGACATCATCGCCACCGTGCCCGACTACACCGCCGACGCGCTGACCGCCGCCGGTGGCGTACGCGCCGAAGACCCGCCCATACCGGTGCGCAGCTTCGAACTGCACATGGCTTGGCGGGGTTCTCAGGACAATGATCCGGGTGAACGCTGGTTGCGTTCGCGGATTCAGATGTTCTTCGGGGACCCCGATAGCTTGTAATGGAGTTCCAGTAAATTCCATAAACCTGTTTTATAACAATCAGTTATTGTTAATTTCGGTCCACTATTGCCCGCGGCGCGCGCCGCGATGTGGCTGACTATCCGGAAACCTGCGGTTTACTTGCCCAGAATGTTCTTCAACGCAGCGGTATGGCCGGCCGGGTCGTTTTCGCTGGACATCACTTCGATGATGGTGATCTTCTGATCGTTCATCGTCATCAACGAGGCCATCAGTAGTTTCAGGCCGTTGAAATCGTCGGTGCCGTCCAGGCGGTACATCTTCAAGCCGTTCACCTGAATGGTCTTCTCGCCAGTCATGCGAAAGTTGGGTGACGCGGTTTGCTGCTTTTCCTTCAAGGTATCCACGGCAAGGCGAAACGCAGCGTCCGGGGTGGTGCCCGCAGTCGGCGCCGGTCCTTCGGTAACGATGATGGCCTGCTCGCTTTTCGGATCGAAGTACATCGTGCCGCCGTTCTCGCTGTTCAAGGTACGGGCCTCGACGCCTTTCAACATGAACTTCAGCTTGCCGCCTGCCAGGGACACCGATTGGGTGTCCGATTCCGCCGTAGCAGTTTTTTCAGGCGAGGCAGCAACTGCCATGGTAGCCCCGCCGCTCAAGGCAGCAAGCACGCACAAGGAACGGGTCCAGCCCAACAGCAAATGCTTCGACATTGATAGCGCCTTTATTTTCAGGCCATCGAATACCGACGGCCTGTCGTGCGAACAGCCTAGCTTACTTGCCTGCTCACTTGCCCAGATGTTGTTCACACCCGCAGCATATTTGCGGTCATGGGATTGATACCCTTCGCGAGGAGCGCCCGGGCTTCATCACGCAAGGTGCGTGCTTCACGCAGACCAATCTCAGGATAGGTGCCCAAGGAGATGCGCTTCTGCTTGCCGAGCCGGTAGTAGCGCAGATGGGGTACATGCGTTTGCTACTGAAAACCTAGGACAAGGTTGGATTCTGGCAGCGGGCATCGAGGGAGGTGATTTATGCGTTCTTCATCGGGTCACTGCCACTCCTGGCCACCACCTCACCAGAAGAGGAGAGCGTTTTGGTGATTTACATTTGCGCCACTTGAGATCCGTCAGTTCGTGTGGCCAACGCCTCACGGCAAGCGCATCATTATCGCACCTAACGCAATCGGTAAATCATTGTTGGGTGCAAATTAGAAAGAACCCAGGGGGGCACTTGGCCTTGACGCTGCCCCCTACGACAAAGAAGTAAGACTCACATAGAAGGTTCAGGCCATGGAAGTAGTCCTGCTCGCCCACATCACATTTAACCGAATAGGCTCGGCCAGTGGCGGAGGCTTTCAACGCCAACGCCAGGTCAAGTTTTCCGCTGAGCTACCAGACACCGACCAATTGCCAAAGGGCAGTTCTTCGAGCTTCAGGCTGTAGAAGACAGAGATGTCACACCATATGTCTCATCTCGGCGGGCTAAGTAGTTCGCATATCGACTCATCGAACCACCAGGGATTTGCAGACTGAGTCGCCATCGCCCGCAAAAATGACATTAACGCAGCGCATGCCCACGCTAAAAGGAATAACGCACAGCATTGATCCACCGGCTTTGTTCATCAAAATAACCGAAGCTGCGCTGACTTCCCTCGAATATGTCCACACCCGTACGTAGCTGCCAGTGAGCATCAACGTCGTACCGCATTTCCAAAGAAGCATATTGCGCATCCAGGCGCAGGTCCTGCGCAACGTAAGCGGTGAGGTAAAGCCGGCCCTGCCACAGCTCGCGGCGTACCGCCAAGCTGATCATTTGCGTGCGATCCTGATCGACGGCATGCGCCACGGCATCCTTCCAGACGTTGTAGTACTGCATGCCGAAGAACCAGTCTCCACTCAAGTAATCCACGCCCAGCAGCAATTGCTTCTCACGGTTCTTCTTCAGCTCAACGATGCCGGTTTGTGCCTGGGAGTAACGATAGGCATCAGGTACGAAGGCCGCTTCCCCCTTGAATACCACCGGCCCTATCGGCATCGCGAATGAGCCGCCAAGCAGTGTGCGACGCTTCAGTGCTTCTCGATAACTCAGGCCAGCGGGTGTCAGCCGGGCGGAGTAGGTCTCTTCAGTCTGCCAGCCGTGCCAGCCATTCAGGGAGTAGTCCACCCCATGGGCGTTGCCGCTCCAACGCAAGGCGGGTGTCCAGTCGGAAGGTTTACGCCAATCCGGACCATCCGCTTCGGTTTGAGGGATATTGCCCAAATAATCGCTGACCCTGGTTTCAGCAAAACGGGCACCGCTATCGGGAAGGAGGTCCTTACGCGTCTGGGGGATCAACAGCAGTTGTAAGGATTGATCCTGGAATACCGAGCATTCACTGTTGAGCATGGCCAATGGGCGTCGTTGCTGGACATAGTCGCCGAAATAGCCTTCGCGACGGTCAAACGCATGGATCACGTCCAGGACCCTGAGCCGGTCAGCGCTGCCCCAGACGACTTGTTGTATCCCCAGCGTGGAGGTACATCGTTCGCCTTGGTATTCAGCGAAGAGTTCACGGGGCTCGACTTCGTGATAGTCGCCGTCCAGTTTATTTTCCTGCAAAGCCCTGACTTGCAACTTGTAGCGCCAGCCAGATGCATCCTGCCAGCTCCCCCCCAACAATGCGGAGTACTCGTTGAGCCCCCACTCGCCTTCGCGGTTCAACGCCTGTCGGGTTTCCAGACGACCATTGAAATCGAGTGCGTCGAGAGCGGCGCCGCAACAGACATTACTCAGTGTTGCTAATGCAAGGCCAACCTTCACTGCCGGTACGTTCATAGGCTCACCTGTGAGGCAAGCAAAGGGTCGATCTCGCGCTCTTCACCGGGCTGGATGCAATCCTGAAGACCTGCATCAATCGTTGCCCAATCGCTTGAGTAATTCGTTTTTCTGATAGGTAAACGTGTTCTTTCCCACGCGTGCAGCGCCCTCTCCAGTCGATAGTCCACCCAACGGCGACAGAATTCATCCAGCGGTTGCGACGAGAGCATCAACCAGGCAGCACATTCCCCCAACCTGAGCGTACCCGCAGATAAACGCGAGGCGGACACCTCTTCGGCGGTCCACTCCAGGATTCGTGCTCGGGTAATTTCGCCATGGGCAGTCTGGTCAAGGTAGGCGATGACCGTGCTGGGTTGTTCCAGCACGCGCTGGCCGATGAAAGCCGCCAGCGTTTCCGAAGGCCCTTCGAATAAACGCGTAATACGAGCGTCGCGCCAGAGTTGTCCAATGGGATTGTTATCGCAATAGCCGCGAGCCCCTAGCATCTGCAGCGCGCTATCACTGACCTCCCCAAGCACCTCGCTGGCCAACCACTTCGTCGCTGCCAGGACCTCGGGGGGAGCGTCAGGTAAGCCCTGATCCAGTCGTAGCGCCAGGTCATCGACCCAATTACCAATTGCAGTCGCTGCACAGAGCGCGTCATCAACCACACGTTGAGTATGCTCATGATCCCAAAGACGGTGACCGCCCAGGCTACGTCGGGTGCTATAGCGGATCATCAACTGAACACACCGCCATAACCCACCGACACAGGTAGCGGCAATTCCCAGCCGGCCGAACGCCATCGTGTCGCTGGCCACAGCCAGGCCTGCATAGGCACTTCCCAGGACTCGGTCCTGGTTGACCAGCGCAGCTTCAAAATGCAGTTGGTTCTGCACCATGCCTTTGAGGCCAAGCGTCATCGCTTCGCTACCCTGGCGCATACCTTGTTGCTCTGCATCTACACAGAGTCCCAAATAGCCGAGCTCACGCCCTTGGTCATCAATATGCCGGGCGAATACCGAAATGACGCCCGCCCATGCAGCCGAACCTGACCAGGACTTAGTCCCATCAAGCCTGAACACATTGCCTTCACGTTGCGCGCAGGCCGCCATGCCCAACGGGTTGGAGCCCGCCACCCGCTCAGTCAACGCAAACGCGGCGAGCATTCGACCATTCGCCAGTTGCGGCAGGTACCGCTCTTTGATGGCTGGCGCCGCGAAGCGTTGAATAGGACGGATACCCAGCCCGTTGTTGAGACCGATAAAAAAAGCCAAGGTCAGATCAATGGCGCCCAATTGACGCTGTACTCGCAGCAATTCGAAGTTGGACAAGCACAACCGGCCGCCATAGTCGGCGGGCACCTGCATTCCCAGTAAACCCCGGTTCCCGACTGCCAGCACCAAGTGCGGCGGCAGGCAACGGCGCTCATCCATGAGGCGAAAGTCCAGGCGTTTCGCCCAGTCCTGCAACCATGCATTCAACTCAGTCACAGCAGGCGTGTCCTGCCGTGCTTGAGGATCAAGCATCATCCATGCATTCAAAGACTAATCTCCTATCGACTCGTCAACCAGCTTGCAGCCTCATGGACCATATGCTCCAGTGATTGTGTCGGCGCGAAGCCTAATTGCCGACGAGCCTTGTCACTTCGGTAATGAACCTGCCTGCCCAGCAACGCAACGACATCGGCCGAGAGCCTAAGGGGTATTCTCGTGAGCAATACGTCCAACGGCCGCAAAAGGGCGACGATCCATCCCAATGTGCGAGGCTGCCAGCGCGGTGCTTCGACGGCCATCGCAGCGGCCATGCAGGTGAATAATTCGAGATAGCTGACGTTATGAGCATTCAGGATATATCGCTCCCCGCTCTTGCCTTTGGCCATGACGGCCAGCAGCCCCCTCACCAGATCTTGCGCGCCGATGACCGCAATGCCGCCGGGTGGGATAAACGGCAGGCGTCGAAGCTGCAGATCAAGCATGACCTTCCCCCATCCATGCAGCACATCGCAGTTGGAGGCGATGACCGCAGAGGGACACGCAATGACAATATCCATGCCCGACGCACAGAAGCCACGGACCTGATCTTCTGCATCACGCTTGCTGTGCATATAGGCCAGCCGAAATGCATCGCCGTTATAGATCATTGACTCGTCCGCTTCCTCGGCCGGATAGCCAACGGCAGCAATGGACGATACGTGCAAGATGCGCTCGACCCTCGCGTCGCGAGCGGCCCGCAGCAAATTCACCGTTCCCTGCACGTTGACCGCAAACATACGCTTGCGCTCGCACTCGTAAGGCAGCGCCAAACCGGCGGCATGGTAGATCTGTGTGACGCCTTCAAGCGCGGACCCGAGGCTGGCGGGATCCAGAAGATCGCCTTCGCGCCAGACCAAACCTTCGCGCAGGCTCTGCAACGCTGCGGCTGGATCGTTCGGCAAGACCAGCACTGCCACGTTCTCACCCTGTTCCAGCAGCTCCCGCACGATATGACTGCCCAGGCATCCACTGGCGCCGGTGACCAGAATCATTGAGCGCCCTGCGCAGCCAGAGCCAAGGAAACATTAAGGCCACCAAACGCGAAGGAGTTTTTCAGCCACGCTTTCACATTGGCCTCGCGCGCGCCCCCAGTCACATAGTCCAAGTCGCACTCGGCATCCTGCCCCAGATAATTGAGGGTTCCGGGAATCTGATTGTGTATCGAGCTCATAAGCCCCCCAATCAACTCGACCACGCCCGCAGCGCCCATCAGGTGACCTATCGAGGACTTGACGGATGACACGCCCAGCGAAGACGCATGAGCGCCGAATACTTGTTTGATCGCCGCCGTTTCGCACCGGTCATTGAGTAAAGTGCCGGTGCCATGGGCGTTGATGTAACTGAATGCCTCGACGGGCAAGCAGCTGTCGGCAATGGCCTGGCGCATGGCCTGAGCAGGGCCTTCCACGGATGGCTTGAGTAGGTCGCCAGCGTCACTGTTGACCCCATACCCCAATACGTGAGCCAGTATCGGTGCGCCGCGCGCTCGGGCATGCGCCAGGGTCTCCAGAACCAATACACCGCCCCCCTCGCCCAGCACCATGCCACGCCGGCCAACGGAAAATGGCCGGCAGGTATCGGGGGCCATGGCTCGCAACGCCTCCCACGCTTTCCAGACCAGTGCGTTAAGACATGCGTCAGTACCACCTGCCATCACCAGGTCTGCATCACCGCATCGCAACAACCGATAAGCCTCGCCAATCGCCTGTGTGGAAGAGGCACACGCGGTGCTGACGGTGAGCGCCGGGCCCTTGAAACCGTATTTTAGGCTTATGTGACTGGCTGCGGCATTCGCCATGACCCGGGGCACCGTCCACGGCGCGAGTGTAGCGCTGCCGGCCTGATAGAGATCCAGATAGGCGCTGTGCAACGACTCGCTGCCACCCACGGCGGTGCCCATGTAGACCGCGCACCTGTAGGGGTCAACCGTTGCCGGGTTCAGACCGGCCATGGCCAGCGCCTCTGCCGCTGACAGCAGTGCAAACTGACTCGCGCGGTCTAACAGTAACAACTCATTGGCCGTGAACAGGCCATCAAGTGCATCCCCCGGCAACGCCCCCGCGTTACATGTGCCGCCGACAACGTCGATCAAACGAGGCACTGGTGCGATCGCACATTGTCCTGTGGCCAACCCCTCCCAAAGAAGCGCTCGACCCACACCAAACGGTGACACACACCCCGCTCCGGTGATGACAACTGTGTTCATGAAACCGCTCACTTGAAGGCCAGCCGTTCAGCAAGTATTTCCACCAGGCGAGACACGGAGCTGATATCGGTATGGCTGTACGCTGATAAATTGACAGCGAATCGCTTTTCAATTGCGTAGGTGAGCTTCAGTACGTCCAGCGAGTCGAGCCCCAGCTCTTCGATGCTCAGTTGCGTATCCAGCTCAGTGATATCCAGTTCCAGCGTGCTGGCGAGCAGCTCCAGCACCAGGGTTTGCAGCGATTCAGTCGACATACGGGGACTCTCGGGATCAGTGTTCAGTGCGCAAGGCACGTTGAGTGAATTCAGCATCCGAGATGCCAGGGTTGATGCTCACTTTCTCGACAATCATCCGCGTGCTCTTATTGGCTGCCAGATTGTGCATGGTCTGGGCCGTAGGCCTGCTGAATCCGTCAACGACTTGCAAGCCGTCGCTTTTAAGCTGTTTGACCAGCACCCCCTGGCGGTCAAAGTAATCCACCTGCACCGGGTAACGGCTCTTCTCTTCCAGGTAATAGACCTTGCGTGAATAGCCGGAAATATCTGCCTCTTCGCTACGCGCCTTCGCTTCAATCTGCCGGCATGCCGGCCAACTGAGGCAGGGCTGGGAGGTCGCGAGGCTAGTGAACGTGTAGTTCAGCAGCTTGTAGTCCTCAAAGTCTTCATAGGTGAAGTCTGTACCCATGAACCAGTTCTGCTTTTGAGAACCGGCCAGTCGTCTCAAGCTTTTGGTCGAAGGGGTATAAGACCAGATGTCGTTCGCGGCTTTTCCACTGTCCTCGATTAACAGCGCAACATTCTTGACGGCCGCGGGCGCGGTGAACCGTACCAGGGTGCCCATGCGGTCGCTCATACGCTTGTCCAAGCGACTCAGTTGGCGTGTAAAGGTCAG
Organism: Pseudomonas sp. NFACC13-1; assembly: GCF_900104425.1. Classification (NCBI taxonomy): domain Bacteria; kingdom Pseudomonadati; phylum Pseudomonadota; class Gammaproteobacteria; order Pseudomonadales; family Pseudomonadaceae; genus Pseudomonas; species Pseudomonas sp. NFACC13-1. The sequence goes on from NZ_FMXV01000005.1 coordinate 289,220, forward strand.
CCGCTCGCCCTCAAACAGCTCCATGCGATAGTCGACTTTTTCGTCCTGTGCCTTCATGCGGCGATCAGAATCCTGCATGACCGCCAGCGCATCGTCGGCGAAGGCTGGCCATGTGCAAAGCATTAAAAGAGGCAAGGCTGTTAGCAGTTTGCTGTTCATCCAAAATTCCTGAGTTTGAGCGTGTCTACCGCGGGAATACGCAATACATGACGAATGGCAGGCATTGCTGCGAATGGAATAATCACCAAGGCGGGCAGGATGACTCTCCAGAAATCACTGGAGGCGGGGTCGGTATTGATCTTGAACCAGACGTCCGTCAGGCGATGATTGAGGACGCCTCCGAGACCATAGCCCAGCGGGATGGACACCACGCCAGCAAGCAGCGCAACGCTGAAGGTTTCGCAAAGCATGATGAGCGACACACTTCGGTCGCTGAAACCGAGAATTCTCAACACGCCATATTCGCCGCGACGCCCCACGATGCTGAAGTTCATGCTGGTCACCGCAAACAGCAGTGCAATCGCAATACTCATCAACGCCGAGATGTGAATGATCACCCAGATATGCGAACTGATCTCCAGGATGGAGGCGACTATGTTCTGCTTGGACGTAACCCGTACCACGCCTGCCAACTCATAGATTCTCGCATCGTCCAGGCCACTGCTCCCCGCATCCACCAGGTACGCGCCGGTAAACTGCTCATCCAGTGACAGCATTTGCTGAGCGAAGCGGCGCGTCGTAATCACTTCACCCGGCAGCGCCCCGGAAAACACCCCGACGACCTTGGCTGGATAGACGTTTCCTCGCACTTTTAGATTCAAACGGTCACCTGGGTGGACGTCATGGGCGATGGCGATGCGGCGTTCAATAACCAGCGCGTCAAGATCGCCGTCCAACAACATCCGGCCTTCCATCAGGTTTACGTGACGCACGCTGTCTGCCGGCTCGATACCCAGGAGACTGGCGTTATCCAGCTGCCCTTCGCCCAGAACCTGCGCCCCGCCCTTGACGAACGTCGACCAGCGACTGCCTGACGCCAGGCCTTCGAGACGGCCGATATCTTCATCCCACCAGGGCACATCCAGATCGACCACGCGACTCCAGTTGTCGCGCTCCACGTTGCTGATCGCGGTTCGCTCCATGGACGTCAGGGAAATATAGAAGGCAATGGTGATTGCGATACTCGCCGACATTGCCAGCACCGTGACCAGGCTGATGCGCCAGCTGCGCAGCAAGTTGCGCAACGAATAACGAAACCAGAACGGTCCTCCGATATGACGCAGACAGGCGACCATGCGCAGCGCAAACGCTTGCTCCTGACCTGCGCCAACGTCACGCAGGGCGTCCATCGGCGTGATGCGAATGATCGAGCGCATCGGCAAGTACATGCCCAGGGCGACGGTGCAGCACAGCAATAATCCGGCTCGCCATAGATAAGCTGGCTTGAACATCAACTGTGGCTCGGGCATGCCGATGGCGCGTGCATAGTTCCAGCCGAATGCATACATATCAAACAGCGCCAGGCCGCAACCCAGCACCAAAGCGAGCACAATCAGCATCAGCGCAGGCAGGCTGTAAGCGCAAACGACCTGTCGACGCGTATAGCCCAGCGTGAGAAACATCGCGATCAATGGGCGTTCTTCCTTGGCCCATTGGAACATGAGGAAAAACACCACCAGGGTCGATGACAGCGCAAAAATCAGCACAACCGTCGGCAGGAAAACCTTGAAGGTATTGAGGTCCAACTCGAGGAACTTTTGGCTGAACTGCTCCTGGCGCGGCAGCACGTAATCGACGGCCAGACGCGACTGCGCTCGCGCGGTAATGCGCTGCTTGACCTCATTCATCGACGCATGCGGCGACACGCTGAACAATAAGCTGTTGCTGGCTGAAAAACCCAACTGCTGGCGCATGAGCCCCTGGTCAGCAAACAACACACACAGGGAGCCGTTGCTGGGCACGTACACACTGGGATTCAGCGGCGCGACCAGATACTCCGGGCTTTCAACGATGCCGATAACCTCCACCGGATACCTGGCAGCGCCGGCAATAAAATCAAAACGGTCACCCACGCCCTTCCCATGGAATTTCGCACAGTTACGCTCAAGGGCAATCCCTGCAACGTCCGCTGCATTCGGCAGGCGACCTTGCAAGACCTTCAGTCGATTGACCGCCGAGAAATCCGCTGCGTCGGCACTCACCATCAATCCTGCGACCGGCTGATTACCGCCCAAAGGCGCCAACCCTGGCATCAGTAAGCGGTGATGGGTCGCGGTTACGCCGGCAATGTCATCAAATGCCGGGAGGTTGATCAGATCGTCCGGCGCAAAGATGACTTCCAGATCGGCCATCGATGCGTGGGACTGAATGTCCTCCACCGTATCGAACAGACTGTCGATCGCCGAATAGGCACCCACCAGCACACCAAAGGTCGAGGCACAGATCAGTGCGATGGTCAGCAAGCGATAGCGAATGACCAGAACCGAGCGAAGCACATGCCGCATCAGCATGTTCATGGTTCGGCCCTGTGCAGGTTGCCGGAGCGCATCTCGTAGACGTCATCGGCGTGCTGCCCAAGTGCGGGGTTGTGCGTGACGATGACCACCGTGACCTGCTTCTCTTCCTGCATCTGACGCAGCAGTTCGAAAACACGCATGCCTGTCTCTTCGTCAAGACTGCCGGTGGGCTCGTCCGCGAGAATCAACTGAGGTTCCTTGATAAGCGCTCGCGCAATAGCGACCCGCTGTTGCTGGCCCCCGGAGAGTTTTGAAGGGAATTTTTCGGCGTGTTCGTGCAGACCAACTTTGCGCAAATATTCCTGCGCGCGCGCATGATCCTGCAAAGTGACTGAGCGGATCGGTTCAAGCCCAGTCAGCACGTTTTCCTTCACCGTCAACGTCGGGATCAAGTTGTGAAACTGGAAGATGAACCCTACCCGCTCTGCCCTGAAACGCGTCAATGCCTTGAAGTCCATGGCGTTCAGGCGTGCGTCTGCGACCTGGACCAGCCCCTCATCCACACGATCCAAACCGCCCAGCACGTTGAGCAGCGTGGTTTTGCCCGAGCCTGATACACCTCTGATCACCGTCATGCTGGCGCGAGGTATCGTCAGGTTGATGTCATTGAGTACTAAACTGCGCCCGTCGCCGCTTGGGTAGAATTTTTTCAGCCCCACAAGAGAAATCAAGGGATTATCCATTTCGATTACAGCTCCAGTTCAACCCGGGGTTTGGTCTAGATTGAGTCCGAAAACACCGTAGCGCTTGGTCCGACGCATTCCGACATTACGTGCAAGTACGTAGCTGGAAGGATTGCGGTCGTCGATCCACATGGTGTCAACACGTTGAAAGCGCGGTTCGGCGTAACGCACGATCTCATCGCCGATCAACCGGCCTAGACCACTTCCCTGGACGGATGGGTCGGCACCGATAAGTGCGATGACACCACCGGTGACGCCGCGCTTGTAACGATTTAGCTTGAACAGGTCGAACAGACCGAAATGCCCCTTGAGCCGACTCAAGATCTGGTTGAGGTCCGGCAAAACCAGGAAAAATGCTACGGCCCGGCCGTCCAACTCAATAAGCTTGATGCCTTCCAGATCGATAAACGTCTTCACACTATCGATCTGGAATTTGAAACTGGCCTTGGAGATCGGCGCGACCTCATAGTTCTCGGCAAATGCACTGTTGAACAAACAGCGGATCTCCTCCAGATTCGAACGCAAGTCAGCCCGCGTAGCACTGCGCACACTGAACTGGCTACCTGGCAATACTTTTTCACTGCGGCTGGCCTTGCGTCGCGCACGGTACTGCTCCACGTCAACCCCATACGTGCTGAAGGTGAAAGCCAGATCGAAACCCGCCTGCTTGAGAGCGTCGGCGTACCAAAGCGGGTTATAGGTTTGCAGCAACGTGGGAGGCCGGCCGTCGATGTTCTCGAGTAACAACGCAGCATCCTGTGTCGAGGTATAACTGTAAGGCCCCAGTAACCTGGATTTGCCACGTGCTCTCGCCCATTTACCTACCGCATCGAATAATGCCCGCGTGACGGCGGGGTCTGGCGCGACTTCAAAAAAACCGAAAAAAACGTGCTCATGACCAAAGCGCAGGTTGTATGCCGCGTGAATACATACGCTGACTCGACCCTGGGCCTGACCTTGATCATCCAGCGCCAGAAAATGCTCAATCTGCGCTTCGCGAAAGAAGGGGTTATGTCGTGGTGACAATATCCGTTTCATGTCGCTGCGTAAGGGCGCAACCCAGTGCTGGTCGTCGGCGTACAGACGAAAAGGCAGGTCGATAAACTGCCTTAACCGCTTTGCCGTATCCACTGCTTCGACAGTAATCATGAGAGGTCCAAAAGCTGTTGCATGTTGCGGTGACGTGCTTCAAATATCCGGTCCATATAGGCGTCGACAAACAACCACTCAAACAGCGCACCGCCTATTGCGTGATAAGTCACTCGATCCGTATACAGCGTCCCCCCGGCAGCGGATTCAACGCGATGCTCATGCCGGAACGCACTCAGGGGCCCCTTGATCATTTCATCAATGAAATACTCGTTGTCTTTGACTTCGCGGATGCCAACGGTCCAATTGGCAGGGATAAACCCGAACATCCAATGCCGGAAACGGAATTGACGCCCTTGCTCGATCCGCAGGTCAGCAATATCTATGTTTCCAAGTGGGGTAACGCGCTCCGGGAAGATCTTCGGGAAGTTCACACCTTCCATGCAGAAGTCGAATACCTCGGCACAGCTACGCCCCTTGATGAGGGTGGTTTTTTCCAATACGGGCATACTCGGATCCTCTCTTAGATGGTTTCGACAGCGGTAGCGGTGCTGAATCGTTCGGCGTATCTGCGCCACTGATCGGGATCGAGGGCTTTATCAAAACTGCGAAATCCAGCCAGCATGAAACCGTGGCGCACGGACAACGATTGAACCAATTCAAGGTCATCATTGCTGAGGTCCAGACCAAGGCTCGTGTGGCAGGAGATACCTTCGAGGGCGAGCATCATGGTTTCGGCCATGCAGGCGTATGCGAGGTCTTGCGGGATACCGTAACGTGACCCCAAGCGTGCTTCTCCGGGCATTTCGACAATGCCACCGTCAAGCACCAGCACGTCCGGCCGGCGACTTGAGATATCCTGGCTGACATTGGCAGGTCGGGAGATGTCACACAGGATGGCACCTTCGGCGATGTCATCGGCGCTGATAAAACGCTCGGCGCTGTTAGTCGCAATCAGTACCAAGTCAGCGTCGGCCAACGAAAGGTTGATGTCGTTACTCCAGCGCAGCGCGGTACGCTCACCGTTTTCAGTCAACAACAAGGCTGCGAGATCCGCGCTATCGTGTTCGTTCAAACGCTCAGCGATTCCGGCAAGTACGCTGCCGGGCGCCGGCACGCCCTGCGTGCAGAAGTTCACCAACTGAGTAATGACAGAGGCAAAGCGCGGCGTGTTGAACCGTGCACTCATCGGGTTACCCACCAGGGTGACCTGTCCGGCCTGCATCGCAATCAACCGCGCGATGGCCGAGCCTATGCTTCCGGTGGCACCAATAACCGCAACGCGCATGTCCTGCATACGGCGCCCTGTCATTTCAACTGCGCGGCACGATGCCTCGACCGCTGTAAGCAGCGTGTAACTGTTACCCGTCGTCAGGGCCACGCCTTTATCCAACAAACGCAAGCCACCACCGGTCACGATTGAGGTATGCCCTCCTAGCCCAACCAACGTTGCACCGCGTTGCTTGGCCATGTCGATGGCCTGGCCGATCAGTTCACAGGATTCCTCAACGGGCATCGCCGCAAACTGCGCCGCGGAGCGTGGCACCATGATCAGATCACCGGTCACTCTGCGACCGGTGGCGGGCGATGTAAGCTCGACCGTAGAGACGAAAAATGGGTCCATCAACGGATTCAAGCGCTCTTCAAGCATGCGCAACGACTGTTGAGAATAATGACTCAGGCTTTCATCGAATTCGGCATAGTTCGAGAGCTCCAGGGGATGCAGAACAAATGCAAAATGGTTATCAGGCACTGCCTCGGTAAAGCTGATCTGATGCAGCGGAGCTGGCGGTGGTCCCGACGAGCAGGGCTGAGCATCAAGCAGATGAGCAAGTAATGTGCCCGTACGCCCCTCCTCCACCCATTGCAGCGTGCGAGCCAACGCCTGGATAAACACTTCACACTCAGCTCGCCCGGCAATGAGGGGAGGCTCGACACGCATCACGTTCGCGCCGTTGAGGGTCGGTGCAACGCGTACACCTTCAACATTGAGCAGGTAGCTTGCGAGAATGGGAACAAGGCTTTCCTGCTCCCCCATGATGCCGGTGAAGCCGCCGTAGAATTGCGGATAGTGACTGCGATCAAGATCAAACTCGATGCCGATCAGGTAGCCCGCACCGCGTACTTCCTTGATGAACGAGGCGTGTCTTGCCGCCAGCTCGTTGAGCTGTTCCAGCAGGTAGCGTCCGTTATCTCGCACGTTGTCCAGCAGGTCTTGACGTTCGTCCAGTAGATCCAGCACTTTCAGCCCGATGCGGCAGGCCAGTGTGTTCCCGCCGAAAGTAGATGAGTGCTTGTTCTGGAAGTCTTCGCTGTACGCGTTCTTGCTGATCAGGCAGGCACCGATCGGCATGACCCCGCCGCCCAGGGCTTTCGCCAGCAGCAGGCAGTCCGCTTGCACCCCCGCACTGGCGAACATCTGCCCGGTGCGTCCCAGTCCGGTTTGAACCTCATCGATAATCAACAGGGTGCCGCTGCGATCACAGGCGGCCCTGATTTGCTGCAGGTACTCGGGCGGCGGCAGATTGATTCCACCCTCGCCCTGTACGGGTTCAATGATTACTGCAGCGTAGGCGTCAGGGTGGCGCTGTAATTGGTCTTCAAGGGCCTGAATGTCGCCATAGTCAACAAAATCAAAACCAGGCAACGGCGCTTGGAAACCTTCCTGATATTTATCCGAGCCTGTCGCTGAGAGCGCTCCGAGCGTCTTGCCATGGAAGCTCTGGTGGGTCGACAAAATGCGCTTACGGCCTGTCTTGATAAGGCAGGCTTTAAGTGCCGCCTCTACCGTTTCGGCGCCACTGTTTTGAAAGGTCACGCTTCGGTAATCGCCTGGCGCGATTGCTAATAGACGTTGTGCCAGCAACCCGCTTGCCGCCAGGGAGGATGGCTGCACAAAGATCGGTTCCCGACTCAGTTGAAAGCTGGCCAGTTCGGCCAGCAACGCGTCCGGACTATGGCCGAATGGCAGTGCACCGTACGCACCGAGAAAATCCAGGTAAGCCCGTCCTTGTGCGTCATAGAGGTAGCAGCCCTCGCCGCGTACAAACGTTTTGTCGAGCCCTACCCGACGAATCAATTCGCCGACCGCAGGATTCACATGCTGCTCAAATGGACTGATTTGCTGCCAACGGCTCATGAAAGATTCTCTGTGCTGTAGGGTGACGAAACGGGCGATAGCCGACCCGCTGTCTGTCGATAAAGATCCGCCGCCACACCCTCGGCCACCATGATTCGTTCATGGGCTGGTCTCAAAGAGTGATAGGGCAATGCCGGAAAAAGATGATGCATGGCGTGATAGCGTTGGCTCAGGGGCTCAAGCAGTTCCAGCCAACTTCCCTGGCGATCATGGGTCGACGAATCGGCCAATTGCCATTGAAGTGATACCGGTTCACCGCTGGAGGCATACCGATGCGCCAGGTATGTACGGAACATGTTGATGAACAACACACCATAAATGACGGCAAGGAACAGGCCGACACGCGACCACGGCAACATCTCTGAGCCTGCTGCAGCGATCAGCCCCCACGCATAAAGGCTGGTCGCTATCTCCAGCAGGTAGTTGTAGCCGCGCGCGCTGCGAAAACGCGTCGCCGAGTTTCGGTAGGCGGCATGTAAGGTGACCGCACTGTATCGCTCGATGACCCGCCGACGCAGCGGCGCAATGCACCAAGAGGCCGGGCCAAGTATTGCAAAACGTACCAACAGCAATAGCGGCGTAAAAAGCGTACCGACCAATAAGGTGATCACACTGCGGCCAAACTGCTGCTCAAAGGGCAGGTACTCCGGATCCTGGCGAGTGCCGTAGCGCCCGAGGGTATGGTGGTCGATATGGCTCAAATATAAAAACGATGGCAACAGCAGTGGGATACCACACGCCAGGTTCCACATCAGGTTGAACCCGGGCACAGCGCGGCGCGGCATATGGCTCAGCTCATGAATGAACATGGCCGACCGGTAAAGCGTGAACACCGCCGTGCCATACCATAACGGCCAAGTCACAGAACCGGCGCCTTCCAGCATGGACAGTGCGACCCAGAACAATCCGATGCTCAACCCGAAGTCCAAGCGATAGCGCCATGCATGATGGCGTCGCAAGTCCTCGATCAATGGGCGCAACTCGTCCACGAAGGTACGCCCGTCCAGGTTTGCGACAGGCTTCACCGACGTTTCCAAATGACACCATCCAGGTAGAAGTGATGCAGAACGATGATCAGCGGTACCAGCCCTACGGAAGGCATCTCCAGGCTGAGCACCAACAGACTGGCCAGCCCCAGCGTACTGAACCAGATCCACGGTTTAGCCCCCATCCGCTTGACCCAACCATGTGCAACACCCAAGGCGCCTGTGACGGCTGGCTGGGTTTCAGTTCGGCGCAGTCCAGCCATTACGGTAGACGTGCACACCAAGTGGTATTGCAGCGCGTGGATGCTGGTACCGATCAAAATAAGCGCGTACAGATCGCTCACCAGCAGGTAAGCGGCGTTATACAGCCCCAGCGAAACCGCCAGCATGACCAGTACGAACCGCGGCAAGCCTTCTTGATGACGCTGCTGTCGCCGCTCGGCAACCAGGAATTGAAGCGTCGTGCCTGCGAATACAGCGTATGCCAACCAGGCCCAGAACGGCGCGAGTGCCGGCGTTGGAATTGAGATGTTCGCAAACGGCAGCGTCTGCTCAAACAGTTCGTAGTTTCCAAAATGAAAACCACCGTGAGTGATGCGATAAATCAGCGGCGCAGCAAACCCGGCCAAAACCATGTTGCGAATCGGCAAAGTAGAATGTTTATACCCGGCCTTCTTCGCATAAAGTGCCGCCACACCAAAATGCTGTTTACACACATGATAGGGCTGCCAATAAACCCAGATCGCCACAAGCCAAGGTAGAGCATTCAGGCTGTAGAGGGCGACGCAGAAGACACTGATAACAACTAATCCCGCCCAGAATTGCACTTTGTGCCGCTGATACTCCAGCGGCTCAGCGAACAATCGAACGTGCGTATGCAGTACATGGGGAATATCTAGGAACAGCGCAAACAATAACGCGCCCACCAGAAACGCCGGCCCCTGCATAATAGCCAGTAACAGCGCGACCGAAATCAATGGGCCTCCAACCAGAATAGCCAGCGTGTCGACCTTGGCACTGACGAACCACGGCATTTTTACAGACGTATTAGTGGACATTGACGCCCCCTTTATACCGCCGCGGAAAACGCGAGTGTGTTAGCACGCTCAAGTATCATCGCCAACTCATGAAGCGTTGTCGTCGCATCAACTTGGTCGGCAGGCAAGCTCAGCGATAAGCGACCTTTCAACTCGGAGAGCAGCGTTAGTTGCCCCATTGAGTCCAAGCCCAAATCCAACAACGTATCGTTAGCCTTTATCGCGGAACCGCTCAAATGAGCCGGTAGAATCCCCTGTATTGAAAGGCTTTTTATCGTCTGGCAAATAACATCAAACACAAGTGCTCCTTGCACGTATGCAATCCGTGCTGTTGTAAAAGATGATTAAGCGGAAACGCGGTCAGTATTGACGGCAGCAGAACTCAAACGGTTACTCAAATACAGTCGACTTAATGCCTGACGCTGGATTTTCCCACTTGTGGTTTTAGGGAATTCCGAGCGGCGGATCAGCAGCACTTCATCCACTTGGACGCCGGCTTGGCGTACAACGATCTGCGCCACTTCGCGACGCAACTCCGCGGGATCCCGAGTGCCAAGAGCATTACTCGCCATGACCACTACAACGCATTCCTTTGAACGCTGAATGTCGATGCAGGAAAAGGCAGCGACAGAACCGGCAGCTAAATTGAAGGCACTTTCCAGCGCCCATTCAATAATGTGCGGATTGACGTTGACGCCTGCACGCGTAATCAGGTCCTTGCTGCGCCCGGTAATGAACACTTCATCGTTCAGCAGAAAGCCCAGATCACCCGTGTCATACCAATCTTTTGCTTGGGGTCGCACCGGATCCATTTTCAAGTAACGGCGAATGATACTGTCGCCCCTGATCTGCAGCCGGCCAAGCTGGCCCTGCGTCAAACAAATCTGGTGTTCATCTACGACTCGAAATTCGGTTTCACCGACTGCCGTGCCATTTCCTAGATAAGGTGCAGAGCCGGGAGCACCAGGCGCTTGCTCTTTGACCAGCATTGAGCTGTGCAGGCTCTGAGTGTCCAACCAGCGAACGCGCATACCTTGTCCAGGTGCGTTGAGTGAAACCGCAACCACTGCTTCCGCCATACCGTACGCCGGTTGCAGTACACCCACTTGCAGGCCATGAACTGCGAAGGCAATTTCAAACTGACGGAGGTGGTCATAAAACACTGGCTCGGCACCCACCCAGGCATAGCGCCAATGGGACAAGTCCAGTTCACCTTCGCGCACGCGTCCGGCGAGGCGGCTGAGCAAGGCAAATGCAGAAGTTGGCGCTGGAGACAAGGTACCCTTGAAGCGAGACAGTGCCTGCAGCCAAGCCATGGGCTGTCGAGAAAACTCGTGAGTCGGCATCAGCACCAGATCGATAGAACACCACCAGGCCAGCGTCAATGCGGAAAGCCCCATGTCGTGGTGAAGCGGTAACCAACTGACCATCCGGTCGGTCGTGTCGACGTTTACACGCTCGGCAATTGCCTGACAATTAGAACTGAGCATCGACTGACTGATGCACACCGCTTTAGGCATTCCGGTACTGCCAGATGTGAACTGTAAAATCGCCAAGTCTTCAGGGCGGCTCAAGGCTGGCTCATCGACGTAATCGGCTATCGCGCTCATCTGCTTGAGCAACTCGTCATCCGTCAGGGCGACGTCTGACCATGAGCCCGGCAACTTCGTCGCTATCGCCCCGCAGGTCATTATCAACGCAGGTTCAATCAACTCCAGCATTGCGGCCAACCCGCTGCCATCACGCATTGTCGTATGAGTTAAATCGTGCGGCAGAAGCGCGATTGCCAATCTTTCGGCCCACGCGGCGAGCACCACGGTCAGCACCTCCATGCTCGAAGGCATGCAGATCGCTACGACCTGCCCCGGTTCAAGGGCACGTTGGCGGAGTACCTGACGCGCCTGATAAACCTTCGACTTGAGGTCCAACTGCGTCAGGCAAACGGTAGAATCATGATCAAGAACCGTTGTGAGACGGTCCGGTGGGCACAACAGGAATTTTTCTATGAGGCACAGGCGGGCATGTGCAACTAATCCATTAGTCATCGCGTTCAGTCCTTGAAACATCTTGCAAAGACTAAATATTGTCCAACAATCTGTCAATATGGCTCTTTGATATTAATCAGCCAATAAAACGACGAAAGCGTAAAGCTTGTAGCGAATCAAAATCATCATATTGATTTATATAGATTTTTTATTTCTTGGCCGGAATCTTCCGCGACATCAGTGGCGCAACCGGGAACATCAATGTGGCAAGGAGCACCGTTTCTCGATCGCTACTGACTCCGACACAGGCCTCCATCCTTGATTTTGCCGAGGGACACGGCTGGGTAGAACGCAACGTGGCCCTACGCACCACAGTTGTATCGAGTGTGAATCAAGATCTGTGTGGAAGGTGGCGTTGTCGCGGCTCCCTCAACCGCTCCTCGTATCCAGCGCACCGCTGCGGCAGTCTCGCCAACGAAATCATGAGAGATAACATAATCCATGACGCCGGACTCAAGCATCGCCCGCGTATGAACTGTAAGCTCATGGCCGACGAAAATAGGCCGATCCTCAGCCGCAATGGTATCTATCGCTTGAGCAACGCCTCGATTGGCACCGGCCACGTTGTAGATGGCTGCCGGGTAGTCGTGCTTGGAAAAATAACGCGTCAATTGTTCAGTCGTAGTCTGAGGGCGATCGTCGGACATCACTCGTTCGTCGATTTTCAGATACGGAAACTCGGAACGGAGCACCCTGCGAAACCCCATCTCCCGCTCTTGCTGACAGCGAAACGGCACACTGGTCACTAACAGAATTTTTGCCGGTTCCTTGGGTAACGCATTGCCTATCAGTAACCCGGCGACACTGCCCGCCGCATATTGATCGTTGCCTACATAAGCGCTTCGCCCGGAATTAGGCAGGTCGGTGGTCAGGCAAACGACTGGTACACCTAGGCTGCACAGTTTGCGAATCGCTCGATTGATCGCCGGATGCTCGCGCGATACCACGATCACACCATCCGCCGAGGCGCCCTGTGCCTGAACCTGATCAGCAAAAGTGGCGGGATCGACCTGGTTAGTCGGTTCATAGTAGCCATGCACGACGACGCCTGGTGTCGAAGCGTTCACCAATGCCTCGGCGTCGGCCAACGTTGCATTGAAGGTTTCGCCCGAATCGCAAAAGAGCTTGATCTGCAACGTTGCCATGCCGTCAGCCAAATCTTTCCTTAGCTTATCCAGCGCAGCCAGGACTTTCAGACGGGTGTTTTCCCGAACGCCGGGACGGTTGTTCAGCACGCGATCGACGGTCGCAGGCCCGACCCTCGCCACCTTGGCGACCTGTTGAACGGTGGGGCCCTTCCATAAGCGCGCTGATGTTTGCGTGGTCATATGGCACGCCCTCTTTTGATGTTATTTACACCATATAAACATTCCCGATAGTCGGCTTCAAGAGCAATGAAAATGGTACTGCACTCTTGAATTTGAGGTTTTTCACATCATAAACCGCCTATGGTGCTCCTTGATGCTTGCTTTTTCGGCGCTAATAATCGAGGCATAACAAACACAACAAACCGCCAGGATAGCCCCATGAATAACTCGCCTCATCGGTTGGTTTCGACCGCCACGGCCAAGCCGCTCGTGGCCCACCTTGCACCTCCCTTCTCAGTCAACGTGCTCGCGCGTTCGACGCTGCGTAGATGACTTTCGCCCATTGATAGGTAGTTGAATATGAGCATACGAATCGCCGTTATCGGCGCAGGGATTATGGGGGAGGATCATGCCCGCATCATTGCCCAGGACCTTCCGGGGGCCAATTTGCATGTGGTGTGTGATGCGTCGCCAGAGCGAGCGAAGCTGATAGCTGACCGTTATGGAGCCGCTGACGTTTCCACTGATCCACTGTTCACCCTTTCAAGATCCGATGTCGATGCAGTCATCATCGCCAGCCCGGACGAAACCCATGCGGTCCTGACCATGGCAGCCATCGATGCAGGGAAACCCGCACTGTGTGAAAAGCCGCTGTCTCAAAACCCGGACCAGTGCCTGGCGGTCATCGACAAAGAGGCCTCCCGGGGTCGCCAATTCGTGCAACTGGGCTTCATGCGCCGGTTTGACCCTTCGTACAGGGAAATGAAAAGTGCCTTGGGCGACGGCGTGATAGGTCGGGCTGTGATGATGCACAACTTCCACCGCAACGTAGAAGCCCCCGCCAACTTCAGCGGGCAAATGGCGATCAGTAACTCCGCGCCTCATGAGTTCGATGTGGCACGTCACGTGCTCGACACTGAATACGTTGCCATCTCGGTGTTCCAACCCACCCACACGTCTAAGGATGGCGTCGGCGCTCCAGTATTCATGGTGCTGGAAACCCGGGAAGGCCATCTGGTGAACATTGAAATCAACAACAACGCCCATTACGGGTACGACGTCCGTGGCGAGTTGGTGGGTGAGCTAGGTTCCGTGCAACTGGCCACACCTGTACACACTCGTTTCAACACCCGTCTTCAGGGTTTTGAAAGGTACGCTGCCGATTGGCGGCCGCGTTTCGCCGACGCCTACCGCCTGCAGAACAAAGCATTCGTGGAGTTCATCACCACAGGCAGTTTCCCCGTCTATGCCGCAAGTGCCTGGGACGGCTATTGCGCAGCCATTGTCGCTCAAGCCGGCATCGAGGCTCTCAATCAGCGTCGCCGGGTAGTTTTGCCGACGCTGGAGGCCCCGCCCCTCTACCGATCGCGAGAAGGAGCTACGTCATGAAGCTGGGATTCGTCACCGATAGCCTCGGCAACCTGCCCCTGCGGGAGATGCTCAAGCAGGCTGAACGGCTGGGTGTGTCGGGCCTGGAGATCAACACCGGCGGATGGTCGACCGCGCCGCACTTTGACTTGGCGCAGATGCTCGCCAGCGCCGATGACCGCAAGGCCCTCAAACGCAGCTTCCAGGAACACAGTCTGGAAATCATTTCCTTGAACGCCAACGGCAACCCTTTGCATCCCACGCAGCCTGCACAAGGCCAGTGTCTCAAGGACACGATACGCGTAGCCGGTGAGTTGGGAGTCAAGACCGTCTGCACCATGTCTGGCTTACCTGAAGGTCAGGCCGGCGACAAGATGCCGAACTGGGTGGTTGCCTCATGGCCTCCCGAAACCCAGGCAGTGCTGCGCTATCAGTGGGAGGAACGCCTGCTGCCCTTCTGGAGCGAGATAGCTGATCTGGCCAAGGAAAATGGTGTGGAACGCATCGCTTTGGAATTGCACGGTAACCAGTGCGTCTACAACGTCCGTTCGCTGCTGAAGCTACGCCACGCAATCGGCCCGGTGATTGGCGCCAACCTTGATCCCTCTCATCTGTTCTGGATGGGCGCTGATCCACTGGTAGCCGCCGAGGCGCTGGGCGACGCCATTTACCATGTGCACGCCAAAGACACTTTGCTTAATGCGCCAGTCCAGGCCGTGGATTCACTCCTGGAAAATGGCTCGTTGATGGACATCTCATCCCGAAGCTGGTCCTACATCACACTCGGATTTGGCCACGGCGAGCAATGGTGGCGACAGTTCTGCTACCGCTTGAAGATGGCTGGCTACGATGGCTGGCTATCGATCGAGCATGAGGACGTTTTACTCAACAGCCTCGAGGGTTTGGAAAAGTCCGTAAGACTGCTACAGAGCGTCATGCCGGTAGCCACCAGCGACTTCAAACCCCAACCCATCTGAATCGCACCACGAGAAAAACCAATGTAATTGCATATAAAAACGCTCACCGCGATGGCGAGTGAGCATCCCCATGAGTTTCAGTCAGGAATATCACAATGACAATTAATTCCTACGGAAATACGGCAGACACTTCAGCCGCCTATGTAAGCCCTGAAAAACACCAGGCACAGCGCTACCTGCAAAAAATCACTTGGATTGCCACGTTTGGCGGCCTGCTATTCGGCTTCGATACCGGCGTCATCAATGGCGCCTTGCTCTACATGAAAGATGACCTGGGCCTGACGCCATTTACCGAAGGTTTGGTTGCCAGCGCCCTATTGATCGGCGCAATGATGGGGGCGTTGCTCAGCGGTCGCTTATCGGACCTCAAGGGGCGCCGCCGTATCATTCTTTTCCTCGCCGTACTGTTTTTTCTTGGCGCGTTGGCTTGTGCGCTGGCGCCCACCCTCAACGTAATGGTGGCCGCCCGCTTCACCCTGGGGTTAGCGGTGGGCGGCGCATCGGTCGTCGTGCCGGCGTATCTTGCAGAGATGGCGCCATCCAGCATCCGCGGTCGCATCATTACTCGCAACGAGCTGATGATCGTCACCGGGCAATTCCTGGCCTTCACCACCAACGCCACACTGGGCAATTTGTTTAGTGATCTCGACGGTGTTTGGAGATGGATGCTTGCCTTGGCAACCCTGCCAGCAGTGGCACTCTGGTTGGGAATGCTCTACATGCCGGAAAGCCCGCGCTGGCTGGCCACCAAAGGGCGCTTCAGAGAGGGCCTGGAGGTGCTGAAACTGGTACGGGAGGAGTACTACGCCAAGGCTGAGATGGAGGCCATCACCCAGCAGATCAGCAATGAACGATTCATCAAAAAAGGCGGCTGGCGTGACCTGTCTCAAAAGGGCGCGCGACGAATCTTTTTGATTGGCATCGGTATCGCTGTCACGTCGCAGCTGACCGGAGTCAATTCAATCATGTACTTCGGCACCCAGATCCTCACAGAAGCAGGCCTGGAGCAACGTAGCGCGCTGATCGCCAATGTCGTAAACGGCATTATCTCGATTGGCGCAACGTTCGTGGGCATTGCTCTGCTGGACCGCGTGGGCCGTCGCCCAATGATGTTGCTCGGCTTCACTGGCACCACATTGTCTTTATTGTTGATTGGCCTGGTTTCGGTTTTTGTCGATCCCTCCGTCACCCGCGCCATGCTCATCCTCGGAGCCATGGCGATGTTCCTTGCCTCCATGCAAGGGCTGATCGGGCCCGCTTTTTGGGTACTTTTGGCGGAAATCTTCCCAATGCGCATCCGCGGCGGATGCATGGGTATGGCGATCGCAGCGTTCTGGTTGACTAACGTGATGATCGGCATGTTCTTTCCATCTTTGGTTGCGACGATCGGGATCGGCCAAACCTTCTTTGTGTTTGTGGGAGCAGGACTTCTATCTCTGACCTTCGTCGCGGTATGGGTGCCGGAGACACGGGGCAGCACCCTCGAAGAGATTGAACAGCGGTTGTATGGTTAGGCGAGGATGAAGTTTCCCCTTAACTGCCGTTCCTCCGCTTCCCTATTTCGTTCCATGTTTTTTGGGAAGCGGCTCTCCTCTGCTGATGGCTGTGCCCGAGTTCAAGCTGCTTTTAGCGGGAAGTGGTTTTCGTTCGGAGTTCACCTACGTTGTCATGGTGACAGATGCGTTATTCGAATTTGCGAGAACGTTGTAGGGGCGGCTGGCCTGGTTCAGGCCGAGTTCTGCACATACCCCCCCGCTTGTTCGATTGTAAATGTGCAGGGTGCAACCGATTTTACAAGTAATCATCTGTACGATGGCCAATCCCAACCCCGCGCCATTGGCATTGCCCCGGCTGTAAAATCGCTCGAACAATCTTCCAAGCTCGCCTTCTTCTATTCCCGGCCCGGCGTCTTCCACCCGCAAGCGGGCCACGCCCCCCTCGTCCTTACGCACCACGACAGTCACCTCGCTGCCTGAGGAAGAAAAGTTGAGGGCATTGGTCACCAGGTTCTGCATGGCAATGGCTAACGCTACCGGCTCGGTTTCCACCCAACACTCTTCATCACATTCCAGTACCAACTCCACGCCCTTTTCCATGGCCAGTGGTGTGAGTTCGGCCAGTTCTTCGCGAACCAGTTCGGTGAGTTGCACGCGCTGATACAGGGGGTTGTTCAGTTGCGGTTCGATGCGGGCCATGGTGAGCAGTTGGCTGCCTATACGGGTGGCGCGGTCGACGCCATTGACCAGGAAATCCAATGCCTCGCGCCGCTGTTCTTCGGTGACGGCGCTTTGCGCGTTCTGGGCGTGGATGCGCAGGATTGCCAAGGGTGTACGCAGTTCGTGGGCGGCGTCGGCGATGAAGCGGCGCTCGCGCTCCAATAGATCATCTACCTGCTTCAACAGGCGGTTGAGCGCGGTTTGCATGGGTTCCAGGTCGCTCGGCAGCGGCTTGAGGTGCAACGGCTGCAAGGAATCGGTGGTGCGCCCGCGGATAGAACGGGCCATGGCACGCAGGGGGGCGAGGCCCCAGCCGATGACCAGCCAGATCAATAATGCCAGCAGCGGCACACCGATCAGTGTGGGCCACAGCGTGTGGCGAACGATGCGCTGGATAAGGTCCTGGCGAATGTCGTCGCGCTCGCCCACCCATATCAACAGGCCCTGCTGTGGGTCAGCCAGGAGGAAGGCACACCAGTCGTTGCCGTTGTACACCAGGTCGTGGGAGCCAAGGGTGACGGGCGGCGCCTCGAGGATCGGTGCTTCGGCGGAGCGCACCAGCAGTTGGCCATCGGTGCGCCAAACCTGAAAGGTCAGGCGGGTTTCGTAGGGATGGGCTACGCCGTCTGCGCCGACACGGCTCATGGCCTGGTCGAAGGCTTGGTAGAGACGGTCCCAGTCGGCCTCGCCGGGGGCGCGTTGGTGCAGCACGCCTTGCAGCAGGCGGGCACTTTGAGCGAGTTGCGCGTCGTAGACCTCTTCGATTTCGTGGTGGCTGTCGCGCAAGACCAGCCAACTGATCAGGGCGTCGCCCAGCAGGATCAGCACCAGCACCGGGACGAGGATGCGCGCGCGGACGGAAATCATGGTTTGAGCGCCAGCACGTAGCCGACACCACGCACGGTACGGATCAGTTCGGTGGAAATTTTTTTGCGCAGGTTATGGATCAGCACTTCGAGGGTATTGCTCTCGACGCGGTCCTGCCAGCCGTACAACGCCCGCGATAGCCGCTCGCGAGTCACCACTTTGCCGGGGCGCACCATCAACTGGTGCAGCAATTGGTATTCCATCGGTGTGACGACGACCTCCTCGTCCTGGTACCGAACCTGCTGGGTGGCTGGGTCGAGGCTGACGCCAGCATGCTCCAACAGCGGTTGTGCGCGGCCCTGGCTGCGGCGCAGTAACGCACGCACGCGGGCCTTGAGTTCTTCCACGTCGAACGGTTTGACCAGGTAATCGTCAGCGCCCGCATCCAACCCGGCGATACGCTCGGCGGTGCCGTCGCGTGCGGTGAGGATAAGCACTGGCAGGTCGTGTTGCTCGGCACGCAATTGCTGCAACAGATCAAGGCCATCCAGGCGTGGCAGGCCGAGGTCGAGCAGCAGCAGATCGAAGCTTTCGCTGCGCAAGGCATGCAATGCGCCCAGGCCATCCTGCAGCCAGTCAAGGGTGTAGCCTTCGGCACCCAATGCCACGCGAATTCCCTGGCCGAGGGCACGATCATCTTCGACAAGGAGTAGGCGCATCGCAAAATCTCTCTAGGAATCGGCGGCATCATGCCGGGTTCTGTCCGGGGCTATTCCGGCAAAGATGTTACAACCCATTACCAACTAAGGTTTCGCTAAGGTTGATTTTGCACTGTGTAATCTCCCACAAACGCTGAGAGCTTTTCCATGCGCAAAATTCTCCTGTTGTCCCTGATTATCGCCAGCCCTCTGGCCGTCGCCGGCCCGCAATGCACCACCGCCGAACGCTCGCAATGGCAAGACGAAAAAGCCTTCCAGGACAAGCTCAAGACCGAAGGCTACGAAATCAGCAAGTTCAAGGTCACCGACGGCAATTGCTATGAGATCTACGGTTTCGACAAGGACAAGCGCAAAGTCGAGATCTACCACGACCCGGTGACCGGCAAGGCCGTGAAGACTGAGATAAAAGGCTGATGCAAGGCGAATCCCTGCACCTTTGGGACCCGCTGGTGAGGCTGTTTCACCTGTCTATCGCCGGGGTCTTTGTTGCCAATTACTTCTTCAATGAAGCGGGCGACGACTGGCATGTCTGGCTGGGCTACTACGCCATGGCCTGGCTGCTGGTACGAGCGGTGTGGGGGTTCGTCGGGCCGCGCAGTGCGCGCTGGTCAGACTTCTGGCCGACACCGAAGCGGCTCGCGGCCCACCTGCGCTCGCTGCTCAGGGGGCGCCCGCACCATCGCCTGGGTCACTCGCCGCTCGGCGCCCTGGTGATGGTGGCGATGCTGTCGGCGCTGTTGATCCTCGGTATCAGCGGCTTCCTGATGCAGGAAGTCGATGCTTTATGGGGCGCCGATTGGCCACTGCAAATCCACGAAACCGCGGCCAATGTGTTGCTGGGACTGGTGTGCATCCATGTGCTGGCAGCGGTGTTCGAGAGTTTCCAGCTGCGGGACAACCTGCCGTTATCCATGCTCACCGGTCGCAGGAAGCGTCTGCCGGATGAGCGTGCACCCTAATCTTTTTCCTGATTGGTTTCCCTATGCGCTCCGCCTTCCTGATCTGCAGCCTGCTAGGGGTATTCTGCGCCGCCTGGTTCAGTCATCCCCCCCATGTATTGGCGCCGTTTGCCCCTATCAGCTCGACCACCGCGAAGGCCGCCGCGGCGCCGCAGTACACCAGCCGTTTTGTGTCTTCGCAGCTCAATGACTTTGTGCACGCCTCATCGGTCACCGCCCTGCCCGGTGGCGACTTGATGGCCGTGTGGTTTGCCGGCTCGCGCGAAGGTGCTGCCGATGTACAGGTGCGCACCGCACGCTTTGATGCCCGTAGCGGCGAATGGGGCGCCGAGCACGTGCTTGCCACGCGGGAAAGCACGCGTGACGGCACCCAGCGCTACATCCGCAAACTGGGCAATCCGGTCATAGCCCTGGCGCCGGACAATCGCTTGTGGATGTTTTATGTCTCGGTATCGGTGGGTGGCTGGGCCACCAGTGCAATCAATGTGATGGTGTCCGATGACCTCGGCGCGAACTGGTCGACACCTCGGCAACTGGTGACCTCACCATTCTTCAATATCAGCACGCTGGTACGCGCCGCACCGGTGTTCCATGCCGATGGTTCTATCGGTCTGCCGGTCTACCACGAATTCATGGGCAAGTTTGCCGAGTACCTGTACTTGAGCGCCGACGGTGCGGTGATCGACAAATTCCGCATCAGCCGCGGCAAAAATTCCCTGCAACCTACCATTGTGCCCCTGGACGGCAACCGCGCCGTGGCGATGTTGCGCTATGCCGGCGACACCCATCACCGCGTCCTGGCGAGCCGTACCGAAGACGCCGGGCAAACCTGGAGCGAACCGTATCCGCTGGAGCCAGCCAACCCCAATTCGTCGCTGGCAGCAGTGGGCACGGTGGACGACGGTTTGCTGGTGGCCCTCAATGACCTGCAGGACGGCCGCTTCCGGCTCAGTCTCTACGGCACCGATGCCCAGCTCAGCCAATGGCGTACGGTGGTGGAACTGGACCAGTCACCCGATCCGCTCGGCCAACCCTTCTCGCCCGACGTCTACAAGGAAATCATCGGCGAAGGTTTCCGTGCCTCCAGCGGCGCACGGCGCCTGCCGCTGGAACAACGCTTCCTCAGTAACCTCGACTACCGCGTGTGCAAACCCCAGGGCTGCGACTTCGAATACGAGTACCCGTACTTCAGCCGCAGCCCGGACGGCATGTACCACGTGGTGTACTCATGGAATAACACGTTCATCAAACATGTCAGCTTCAACGAAGCCTGGCTGGCGGAGCGGCTGTGATGGTTTCTTTATGGCAGGCCCACTTGAGTTTTGTACTGTTGGGGTTTGTGCTGTTGAGCTCGTTTCGATTCAGCGCGCCCTGGCGCCCGTGGTGGTTGCCGATATTGGCTGCGGTGAGTTTTATCCCGGTCAATGAGCTGCCACTGGCGGCGTATGTGCGCAGTTTTACCGATGACCTGGCGCTCAGCACCGTGGTGCTGTTGGGGTGGGTCGCACTCAGCAGGTTGGGCGTGGTGCAGCCGCTTGGGCGTCAACATCAGGTGCAATTGCTGGCGCTGTTCGGCGTATTGAGCCTGTTGCTGTACCCCGCCACCTTGGGCCTGACCTATTACGATCCGTACCGTTGGGGGTTCAACCCGCGGCCCATGATTGTGCTGGTAGGGGCTTTGGCGCTGCTGATGCTGTGGCTGCGCAATTCCCTGGCCGTGTGGATGCTGGCGATCGGCACCCTGGCCTTCGCGCTGCGGCTCAAGGCTTCGGAAAACTATTGGGACTATCTGGTCGACCCGCTGCTGACCGGCTACTGCCTGGTGGCCGGGTTCGGCCTGCTGATCGGCGCCGCGTGGCGTCCCCTTTTGAAATGGCACAGAGGTCAATGATGGGTGTGTTGCAATCGCGCCGCCTGCGTTACGGCGCAGGCTCGATCGCGTTGGTATTTGTGTTGCTGGCGGCGTTGCGGCTGGTATTTGTGCTGGTTTTTTCCGGCCTGGCTTTGAACACCCCGGCGCTCCTGGAAACACTGGGCATCGGCCTGCGTTTCGACCTACGCCTGACGGTGCTGATTCTGCTGCCGCTGGCCGTGCTGGCCTGGCTGCCGCGCTGGAACCTGACCACCCTGCCGATCTTGCGCTGGCTGGCACGGGGTTATCTGCTCATCGCGCTAGCGGTGGTCGGCCTGGTGTACATCATCGACTTCGGCCACTACGCCTACCTTGGCGTGCGCATCAATGCGACGGTGCTGCGCTACCTGCAAGACGCACAGATTTCACAACAGATGCTGTGGGAAACCTACCCGGTGTTGTGGATCGCCTCAGGCTGGCTGACGGCGGTGGCGCTTTGGGTTTGGGCGCTGCTACGCCTTGAACGATTGACCCTGGATCAGGAGCGCAAAACTATCAGCAAGTGGGCACTGGTGCCGGTTTCCGTGATGGGCGTCGTAGCAGTGCTGTTGGCCCTGCTTGGCCGCGTCGCCAACCTCAACCTGGAAAACCCGGTGCCGCTGCGCTGGAGCGATGCGTTCTTCTCCGGCAACAACCAAGTGGCGGCGGTGGGCCTGAACCCGGTGCTGTTTCTGTATGACACGCTCAAGGTCGGTCAAGCACAATTTGATGAAGCCCAGGTGCGCGAGCACTACCCGCAGATCGCACAGTACCTGGGCGTCGATCAACCCGACGCCCAGCGACTTGATTTCATCCGCGAACAAGGCGTGCAGCCTTATCGACTGGCCGGTGAGCGCCCGCCGAATGTGATTTTCGTCATGCTCGAATCCCTCGGCACCAGCGCCGTCGGTGCCTATGGCAATCCGCTCGACCCCACGCCGAACCTGGACAGACTGGCCAAGCAAAGCTGGTTCTTCAAACACTTCTATGTGCCTGTCACCGGTACCGCCAAGACCGTATGGGCCAGTATCACCGGCGTGCCGGATGTGACCCGCCAGGAGACCGCCACCCGCAACCCGCTGATCACGCGCCAACACACGTTGATCAACGCGTTCGAGGGGTACCAGAAGTTCTACATGATCGGCGGCAACGCCGGCTGGGCGAATATCAATGCGCTGATCCGCCAGAGCATCGACGGCGTGCAACTGTTCGAGGAAAGCCACTGGCGCTCGCCCCGCGTGGACGTGTGGGGCATTTCCGATCTGGACCTGTTCAAGGAAAGCGACCGACTGCTGCGTGCCGTGCCCAAGGACCAGCCATTCTTCGCTTACCTGCAAACCTCCGGCAACCATCGGCCGTTCACCATCCCCGAGCAAAACGACGGCTTCCAGGTCAAGGACGTGACACTGGAGCAAGTCCAGGCCGCCGGTTCCCGTAGCGTCGAGCAATATAACGCCGTGCGCCTGCTGGACTACAACATCGGCCGCCTGATGGAAATCGCCAAGGCCGGCGGCTACTACGACAACAGTATTTTTGTGTTCTTCGGAGACCACAACACGCGTATCAGCCAGATCCCGCACATGGCTCCGGCGTTCGAGCAACTGGGCCTGGAAAGCAACAACGTGCCACTGCTGATCCATGCGCCCGGCCTGCAGCCCCGGGTGATCGAAGAGGCCGTCGGTCTCGTGGACCTGTTGCCGACGGTGGCGGGCATGGCGGGTATACCGTTCAGAAATGGCGCGCTGGGCCGGGATATCCAGCAGCCGGCACCCGAGGGTGAGCGCGTAGTGCCGCTGGTGCTGCGCGAGGGTACATTCCCGATCATTGGCGGTGTTACCAAGGACTTCCTGCTGCAGATGCAGCACGACGGCAGTTCGCCGACCCTGCACGACCTGGCATCACCCACACCACGTGACGATGTGGCCGCGCAACATCCCGAGGAGTTTCGGCGCTTGAACGGGCTGACACGGGGGCTGCACGAAACGGCGCGGCTGATGCTCTATCGCAATATTCCATGACGCTGCGGTTCTCACGCTCCATGACTGATTTATATCTGGAAGCGCGGTGATCGCCATTCGGACGGCCACCACTTCAGAACACGAAACTATGCCCCAACTCCCCTTCCATCCACCCCAAAAACCGCCTGACTCTGGGAAAGCTGGAGTGAGCCTTTGGGAACACCAGATGGTGGGCGGCGACCGGAGAGCTCAACGCTTCGGGGGCGACCTCGACCAGTGAGCCGCTGGCGAGGTATTTTTGCGCCAGCAGCGTACTTTCGAGGGCGAAGCCCAAACCGTGGCTCGCCGCTTCCAGGCTCATGTAGGAGCGATCAAAACTCAAGGCGTAGGGTTTTTCGGGGCGCGCCAGGCCATGTTGGGCGAACCACTCAGGCCATCTGAGCAAGGTCGCTTCGGAAAGGATCAGGTCTTCAGCCAGAAGATCAGCGGCGCTTTTTACCGTGCAACGCGCGATCAGCTTGGGCGAGGCCAGCACAGCGAAGTTCTCGTTGCGCACGGTACGCACTTCATAGCTAGGCCAATTGGGCCGGCCGTGGCGAATATCGACATCGATCTTGTCCTGGCTGAAATGCAGCGATTCATAAGAGCAAGACAAATTGATTTGGATGTCCGGGTTGGTCAAGCGAAATGACTCCAACCTGGGCATCAGCCATAGCAAGCCAAAGCTGGGGGAGGAATGCAGCCGCAGGCAATCCAGGCTCACGTCACTCGCGGCCCGCTGGGTGGCGACTTCAAGGCTCTGCAACAGACCGGAAATATCCTTCAAGTACTGCTCGCCTACCGGTGTCAGCGTCACCCCTCGCGCTGCGCGCACAAACAACTGTCGACCAATCATCACCTCCAGCTTGGCCAGTTGATGGCTGATCGCTGACGGCGTGAGGTCGAGCACTTCGGCGGCTCTTGCCAGGTTGCCAAAACGAGCGGTTTGCTCGAAGGCTTGAATGGCTCTCAGCGGTGGCAGATTGGATGAAGGGATATCGTCCTGGCGCATCAGTATTCAGCCTGTTTTTGTGGCACGAGCAGGGAGTGCCATTCAAGCATTTGCGATCTGCATTGACGAGTGCTGAATTTTATTCATGTAGCAGTGACGTTTGCGTTATTGCTCGACCTGTTGACGGGGACCACTCTGGGTCATCGATCGCTGAATCGAACCATAAAAACAATCAGAGGTACCCCTCATGCTTCTTCAAGGCAAAGTCGCGATTATTACTGGCGCCGCATCCGAACGTGGTATCGGTCGAGCAACGGCTGTTACCTTCGCCCAACACGGCGCCCGCGTCGTGATCCTGGATCTCGACGAATCCGCCGCCCGTGACGCGGCGGCCACCCTCGGCGAAGGCCATCTGGGCCTGGCTGCCAATGTCGCCGACGAAACGCAAGTCAAAGCCGCCGTCGCCAAGGTGGTCGAGCGCTACGGCCGTATCGACATACTCATCAACAATGCCGGCATCACGCAGCCGATCAAGACCCTGGACATACGCCCGGGAGATTACGACAAAGTCCTGGATGTGAGCCTGCGCGGCACGCTGTTGATGTCCCAGGCGGTCATTCCGGTCATGCGTACCCAGGCCTCGGGCAGCATCGTCTGCATGTCATCCGTGTCGGCCCAGCGCGGCGGCGGCATCTTCGGCGGCCCCCACTACAGCGCAGCGAAAGCCGGTGTACTCGGACTGGGCAAGGCCATGGCGCGGGAGTTTGGCGCGGACAACATTCGCGTCAACTCCATCACGCCAGGTTTGATCCATACCGACATCACTGGCGGCCTGATGCAGGACGATCGTCGCCACGCCATCATCGAAAGCATTCCGCTGGGCCGGCTCGGCGCCGCGCAGGACGTCGCCAATGCGGCACTGTTCCTCGCCAGCGACTTGTCCTCCTACCTCACCGGTATCACGCTCGATGTAAACGGCGGCATGTTGATCCACTGACGATCAGGTCAAGCCACCCACGGCCCTTTCAGTTCTGGATCGAAGATACGTCGGGCCTGACCCGGCGTTCTATAAAAACAAGAGATCAGACCATCATGATGACCACCATGACGCTCGACACTGTGTCCACAGTGCGCTCAAGCGCGTATCGCAAGACTGCCTGGCGATTGATGCCTTTCCTGATGTTGTGCTACCTGTGCGCTTACCTGGACCGGGTGAATGTCGGGTTCGCAAAGCTTCAGATGATGAATGACCTGGCCCTGAGCGAGACCGTATACGGCCTTGGCGCCGGCATGTTCTTTCTTGGCTATTTCCTTTGCGAAGTGCCCAGCAACCTCATCCTCCACAAGGTCGGTGCCCGGCGCTGGATCGCACGCATCATGATCTCGTGGGGCATCATCTCCGCCCTCTTCGCCTTCGTAGAAACGGCCTGGCAGTTCTATACGCTGCGCTTTCTGCTCGGGATCGCCGAAGCGGGTCTCGCGCCGGGCTTGCTGCTCTACCTCACTTACTGGTTCCCCTCCTACCGTCGCGCCAAAATGACGGTGTTGTGGTTCATCGCCATCCCGCTTTCGGGGATGATCGGCGGACCGCTCTCAGGCTGGATCATGACGCAGTTCGCAGGCGTTCATGGCTGGGCGGGCTGGCAATGGATGTTCGTGATTGAAGCCGCCCCGACCGTCATCGTCGGCCTGATGGTGCTGGCTTACCTCAAGGACGGCGTGCACCAGGCAACCTGGCTCACCGATGAAGAAAAAGCGCTGGTCGCCAAAGAACTGGCCGAGGACAACAGCCGCAAAGTCACCCACGCATCGGTCGGGGCATTCCTGCGGGACCGCCGCCTGTGGATTCTCGCCTGCATCTACTTTTGCGTGGTCATGGGCCAGTACGCGATCACCTTTTGGCTGCCAACGCTTATCCGTAACGCAGGTGTTGCCGATCCGATGCACATCGGATTGCTCACCAGTCTCCCCTACCTGTGCGCCATCATTGCGATGGTGCTCATGGGGCGCAGCGGCGACAAGCACCAGGAGCGGCGCTGGCATCTGGTCGGGCCAATGCTTGCCGGCGCGCTGGGCCTCACGTTGGCGGCGGTGTTCGGTGCCAACCTGACGTTGTCGGTGTTGTGCCTGTGCCTTGCAGCAGCCGGCGTGCTGTCGGCGTCTTCCCTGTTCTGGATGCTGCCTACCACCTTGCTTGGTGGTGTCTCCGCCGCTGCGGGGATCGCCGGAATCAACAGTTTTGCCAATCTGGCGGGTTTCTGCTCGCCGTACCTGATTGGTTGGATCACCACCACGACCGGTTCGAGCGCCATCGGCATGTACCTGATTACCGGTGTGCTGTGCATCGGTGCCTGTTTGGTACTGCGCATTCCTGCCGCTTCGGTCAATCGTTGAGTTAACGGAGAATTTCCATGACTGCCACTTTATCTCGCGGGGCGTCCACCACATTGGTGCAGCGTGCCCATAACATTCGCCGCCATGCCTTGCGCATGGGGCAAGTCCAGGGCCAGGGCTATGTCGGTCAGGCGTTGGGCGCGGCGGACTTGCTGGCCGTGTCGTACTTTCATGCCTTGAACTACAAGCCCGAAGACCCCGAGTGGGAACAGCGTGATCGCTTTTACCTTTCCATCGGTCACTACGCGATCGCGCTGTATGCCGCGCTGATCGAGGCTGAAATCATTCCACTGGATGAGCTTGAAACCTACGGTTCGGATGACAGTCGCCTGCCCATGTCCGGTATGGCCGCCTACACCCCCGGCATGGAAATCACCGGCGGCTCGCTGGGCCAGGGACTGGGCATCGCGGTAGGCGCCTGCCTGGGTCTGAAGCGCAAACAGTCCAGCTCTTTCGTTTACAACCTGCTATCGGATGGTGAGTTGAATGAGGGCTCTACCTGGGAAGCGGTGATGTCAGCTTCGCACTGGAAACTCGACAACCTGATCGCCATCGTCGACGTCAACAACCAGCAGGCCGACGGCCACTCCAGCGAGGTGCTGGCATTTGAACCCATCGTTGACCGATGGCAAGCCTTTGGCTGGTTTACCCAGCGGGTAGACGGTAACGACCTGGACGCCTTGGTCAAAGCGTTCGACGCAGCCCGCAGCCATCCCGTCGCACAGCCGCGCGTCATCATCTGCGATACCAAGATGGGCAAAGGCGTGCCCTTTCTGGAGACCCGCGAAAAGACTCACTTCATCCGCGTAGACGAGCATGAATGGGATGTGGCCCTCAACAACCTGGAAGAAGGCAAAACAGTATGAACAACGCACACAAGGCTGACGCTCAGGTGCCCGCAGCGGCGAAGAAAAAGCTGACGACCTCGGCAATGATTGCGTCGATTGCCGCTGAAGGACAGGCCACAAAACCAGCGCCATTCGGCCACGCACTGGCCGCACTCGCGGACCAGCGCCAGGACATCGTGGGTTTATCGGCTGACTTGTCCAAATACACCGACCTGCACATTTTTGCGAAGGCGCATCCAGAGCGCTTCTACCAGATGGGCATGGCTGAGCAACTGTTGATGAGCGCGGCGGCCGGCATGGCTCGGGAGGGATTCGTGCCCTTCGCCACCACTTACGCAGTGTTTGCTTCGCGCCGGGCCTATGACTTTATCTGCATGGCGATTGCCGAGGAAAACCTCAACGTCAAAATTGTCTGCGGCCTACCGGGCCTGACCACCGGGTACGGCCCCAGCCACCAGGCAACGGATGATCTGGCGATCTTTCGCGCCATGCCGAACCTGATGATCGTCGACCCCTGCGATGCCCTGGAAATCGAACAAGCCGTGCCTGCCATTGCCGCGCACCAAGGGCCCGTCTACATGCGGCTACTGCGCGGCAATGTACCGCTGGTGCTCGATGAATATGGCTATGAATTCGAGATCGGCAAAGCCAAGACCCTGCGTACGGGCAATGAGGTTTTAATCATTTCCACCGGTTTGATGACAATGCGCGCCCTGGAAGCAGCCAAGGAACTTCAGGCTGACGGTGTGGATGTCGCGGTGCTTCACGTTCCCACCATCAAGCCTTTGGATGAGCAGACCATCCTGGCTGAGGCCAGAAAGCCGGGACGACTGGTCGTGACTGCCGAAAACCACTCCATCATCGGCGGATTGGGCGAAGCGGTGGCCACCGTGCTGTTGCGCAATGGTGTTACGCCGACATTCAGGCAGATAGCGCTGCCGGACGCGTTTCTCGATGCGGGCGCGCTTCCGACGTTGCACGATCGCTACGGTATTTCCACCCAGGCTGTGTGCGCGCAGATCAAGGGTTGGTTATAGGGGGTTAAAACTGCAGGGGGGAAATCCCCCCCTGAACGCCGTGGAGAAAGACCACCCCTTTCACTCTCGTCGCAGTAGGGTATGGGGGGCGACGCCAAAGGCCTTGCGAAAAGCGTGGCTGAAGTGAGAGAAGTCGGAGAAACCGAAATCCAGCGCCGCCTGAGAAATACTGCGGACTTGACCGCGCTCAATCGCGTCGCGGCTGGCGAGCAGTCGCGCCTTCCAGATTTCAGCGACCGGCGATTTCTGATGACGGGCGAAAGCGCGCGTCACCGTGCGTGTGGAGACATGGTGGGCTTGAGCGATGCGTTCGAGCGACAGGTCCGCCTCGGTCAAATACTGGTGGATGTACTTCATGATCCGGCCATGCAGATCCAACTCGTCATGGGTCTGCTTTAAATCCTGGAGTTCCAAGCTGACCACCAGAAGGTCGAGCAACGTGCTGGAGTAACGACTGGAGACTGCTGTGTTATTGAAGCCTGAAGGCATACTCGCGGCTTGACGTAACATCTCGCGTAACGGAATCACCCCAGGGCGACGATCATCCAGAACCACAGCGGTGCAGTCCGCTATGGAGGGCAAGCGCTGACTGAGCAATTGTCGCGGAATGCGGACAAGGTGGTTATCAGTACCACCGAAGCTGAATCTGAACGGCTGGGATGCGTCATAAAGAAACAGATCGTCCGCCGCCAGTTTCGTCCGTCGGTCAGCCTGCTCCAGTTCGCCATAACCGCTCCGGGTAAAGCCCAACCACAAATCGTCATTGGGATCACTGCGCAGGTGCTGGGCGGATCGCTCCCAATAGTGCAAGGGTGCGGACAACGTGCAGATGTCCAACGCGCCCATGCTATGCACCTCCAGCGCCCCGTCAAAATCGCTCTGCGCCAGTAGTTTGCTGTCTGCGTCCAGGCAGTGGTGACAAACCACCTCTTTCCAGTAATCGAAACGGAGGGGGGCCGTAACGGCAAGCGTCGAATACTGACAGGTCTGGCTCATTGCATTCACCTCGCGGCGGCGTTTCAACAAAAAAAGCGGGGTAACGTTTTTGCGAGCCAAGCAATTAGCAGGCCATCTCCATCGCCTCATTCCCGCTGTCGGACACACTGGAAGATAGCCGCCTGCGCGTTAAATAGGCCGATCCTTCCAACACTCCCCATGCCCCTTCTCGGAGCACCTCGCCCCCTTGTTTCACAAACCCCGCACCATTGCTGCGCGCTGATATGCCGGCCTTTTTTACCTGTCCTTTTTAACCAAACGGTTGTCCATTCGAGCCAAGCACGTTGCATCCCCCCTGGATAATTTTCACTCCACGCCGTGTCCCTACGAGCACGAATGAGGAGGTGTCTCATGCATCCACGAGAACAGCAGCGACTGTCCGATTCATCCTGGTTCTTACAGCGATGGGACATGGCACCCGAAGAGTTCGCCACTTATCTGGTGCAGCTCGGAACCTTGGTGCTGCAACGCCGATGGAGTGGTACCCACCGCAAAACAACAACATCCACCGGGATGTAGAACAGCGAACCGTCCGTTTGAGACGGAAATAAAGGAGCCCCCCATGGAATCTGCAATCGATAAACATCTCAAATGTCCCCGGACTTTGTCCCGTCGTGTTCACGACGATTACCAGCCGCCCTTCCCGATGTTCGTGGGGCGGGCCGACGAAAACGTGAAGCAAGTTGTAATGGCTTACCTCGGGGTGCAATTTCGCGATGAGCAACGCGCCGCCGCCCTGCAAGCCATGCGCTACATCGACGCAAGCTTTGCCCTCGCCGATGGCCCAGGGAATCACGACCTGACCTACCACCTCGACAATCAGGGTTATGGAAACTTCATCGCCGTGGGCTACTGGCGCGATCCCGCCGCCTATCAGCGGTGGTTACTTTCAGCGCCCGTGGCCGATTGGTGGGGCGACGATGCGCGCCTGAACGAGGGGTTGGGGTATTTCCGCGAGGTCATCGCACCACGTGCCGAGCAGTTCGAGACGCTGTATGCATTCAAGGAAGATTTGCCAGGTGTCGGTGCGATCATGGACGGCATCAGCGGCGAGATCGAGGAGCACGGCTACTGGGGCTCGGCGCGCGATCGCTTTGCTATCTCGCAGACCGACTGGATGCAGCCGACCAGCGAACTGCAAGTCATTTCAGGCGACCCCGCCAAGGGCGGCAGGGTCGTGGTACGCGGCCACGACAACCTGACGCTGATCCGCTCCGGACAAGACTGGGTCGAAGCCGGCGACGAAGAGCGTGCGCTCTACTTCAACGAGATGCTGCCGCCACTGCAAGACGGCATGAACTTCCTGCGTGACGAGGGGCAGGCGCTGGGCTGCTACAGCAACCGCTTCGTACGCAATGTCGACCTGGATGGCAATCTCCTCGACATCGCCTATGACATCGGTCACTGGCGATCGCTCGACAAACTGGAACGCTGGGCAGAATCCCACCCCACTCATTTACGTATTTTCACCACGTTCTTCCGAGTGATCGGGGGCCTTTCGAAGCTGCGGCTGTATCACGAGGTCTCGGTAGCGGACGGTAGCCAGCAACTGTTCGAGTACATCAACTGCCACCCGCAGACCGGGATGATGCGCGACGCGCAAGTGTCGCCCGCCTGACTCCATCGCTGACTCCACTTTTAGCCCTGCGCATTGCCTGACTGGCGATTGCGGGGCTCTTTTTGCCCGAAAAAAGGATCATCGATCATGAAACAGTTGCGCTACCTGTCGCTTGCCGCCCTCCTCCCCAGCCTTTCCTCCCATGCCCTCGAGGTGGATCCTGGCGATTACGAGCCGCTCCCCGTGGGAGCGACCATCGGCGTGGTCTACTACCAGCACGCCACCACGGACAGTGCCTATGCCCAGGGGCACAAGACCAGCTCCGATTTCAACCTGACTTCCGATATCGGCATTCTGCGTCTGCTGCACGTCTATCAGTTGAGCGAGCGGCTGACCATCGAGCCTCAATTCCTGCTGCCCTTCGGTCATGTCTCGGGCGGTGGTGACGCTTCTGGTCTAGGCGACGCCAGCGGCATCGGCGACCTCATTCTCACCGCGCCGCTCAAGTACCGTCTCAACGACGCCAACGACACCCTCGGTGCGACCGCCTACTTATACGTGCCGACTGGCGACTATGACAAAGACGACGCGCTCAACATTGGCGAGAACCGTTGGAAGGTTGATCTCCAGGCCGCTTACGTCAAGCACTTCACGGAGAAGTGGGCCATCGACCTCGTCGGTGACGCCATCTGGTACGCAGACAACAACGACTTCGGCGCCAGCTCCGCCCGCCGGGAACAGGACGTTTCCTACGGCGCTCAGTTAATGGGGCGCTACATGCCCGACGAGACCACTGCGCTGGCTATCGGCTTCGGCCACAGTTGGGGTGGGGAAAACCAGATCGATGGTGTCAACCAGGACGACAGGATGGAAACCACCAACTTGCGCGTCACGGCCAGAAAGTTTTTCACCGCCAAGGACCAACTCCAAGTGCAACTTGGACGCGACCTTGCGGTGGAGAACGGCCCCAAAGAGGACTTTCGCATGAACCTGCGCTACGTCAGGGTCTTTTAGGCCCGCCCGTCTCTACCACCCGTTGTCCTTATCAACCAAGCGTGTGCCCAACAACGCGACAGTTGGCTAATGAGATGCCTCTCACCCGAAACGGAGTAACCAGACAATGACCGACCAGCAACCCACCACGGAGCAACAACCCTCCCTCTATACCCGTCTTGGCGGCTATGACGCGATCTATCAGTTCGCAGGCGCAGTGTTAAGAAAAACGATGGGGCACCCCGCCATCGGGCACATCTGGGCCCATATGTCGGAATCGACGTTCCAAAAGGAACACATCAATTTTGTCGATTTCCTTTCCGAGCACTGGGGTGGAAGCGCCAAATACAGGGGTAGAGACATGGTCACCGCGCATCGCGGAATGGGGCTGACCGAGGTGCACTGGCAAGCCGTGCTCGATTGTCTCGAGGCGTGCTACGACGACTACGGCCTGGCCCCGGACCTGCGCAAAGAGGTCAATGACTTCCTCATCAAATTCAAACCGGCGGTGATCGGGAGCCCCTCCTATCGGGACGTCGTACTCGCGCACCCGGAAATGGACCCCGCCAAAGGCATGAGAAGCGTTGGGGTTATCTGGCCAAAACCAGGGAAGTCACCTCGGAAACAGACCACGCCTGAATCCGAAGACTGATACCCCGGCATAAGCCTGAGCCACAGCAATGGAGGGCGACCGTGGAGGGGCAAGCGAGTCCCGCTCAACCAAGCGACTGTCCTCCTCAGCCAAGCGCCGCTCAATCTGTAGAGATAGCTTGATACCAGCCCCGGCCACGGCTCGCCAATCGTGCGCACCGTGTCCGGGCATCCCCGAGATGACGTTT
This sequence comes from Pseudomonas sp. NFACC13-1, assembly GCF_900104425.1. Taxonomy (NCBI): domain Bacteria; kingdom Pseudomonadati; phylum Pseudomonadota; class Gammaproteobacteria; order Pseudomonadales; family Pseudomonadaceae; genus Pseudomonas; species Pseudomonas sp. NFACC13-1. Next base: position 322,573 of record NZ_FMXV01000005.1, read on the forward strand.
GAACAGACATTGCCAGCCCCTGCGGGTTGGCACAGGACACAGGACACCCCATGGCCATCATCCGCCCGACTCTCGAACACGTGCAGGATCTCGCCAGCCGCCTGCACATACAGCTGACACCCGAGCAAGCCAGCGAATACCTGGCGCTCATGCAATCCAGTTTCGATGCCTACGACCTCGTCGATGAGTTGCCTGATTTCATCCCTTCAGTGCGCTACGAGCGCAGTTCCGGTTATCGCCCTTCAAGCACGGAAAATCCGCTGAACGCGTGGTACTACAGAACTGAGGTGATGGGCGCCAGTTCGGGCAAGCTCGCTGGCAAGACGGTCGCGCTCAAAGACAATATCTCTCTGGCCGGTGTCCCGATGATGAACGGCGCCGCACCACTGGAGGGTTTCGTACCGTCGTTTGATGCCACCGTGGTGACGCGTCTGCTCGACGCGGGAGCAACGATCCTCGGCAAAGCCACCTGCGAACATTACTGCCTCTCCGGCGGTAGCCATACCTCGGACCCCGCGCCTGTGCACAACCCCTTTCGCCATGGTTTCACGACAGGCGGTTCGTCTTCGGGCAGCGCGGCGCTGGTGGCGACGGGCGCGGTCGACCTGGCTATCGGTGGCGACCAAGGCGGTTCCATCCGCATTCCTGCCGCATGGTGCGGCATTTATGGAATGAAACCTACCTGGGGTCTAGTGCCTTACACCGGGGTCATGGCGATCGAGTCCACCTTCGACCATGTCGGCCCCATGACGAGCAACGTACGCGATAACGCGCTCATGCTCGAAGTGATGGCCGGCGCAGACGGGCTCGACCCCCGCCAGGCCGCCCCCAAGGTCGATGCCTATTGCGATTATCTGGAACGAGGCGTGGCCGGACTCCGGATCGGGATCCTCCAGGAAGGCTTCCAACTCGCCAACCAGGATCCACGTATCGCAGAAAAAGTGCGCAGCGCTATCGCCCGGCTAGAAGCTTTGGGCGCGCGGGTCGAGGAAGTATCGGTTCCCGAACACAACCTGGCGGGATCGTTATGGAGCCCTATCGGCTGTGAAGGCCTGACCATGCAAATGATGCACGGCAATGGCGCGGGTTTTAACTGGAAGGGGCTGTACGACGTGGGCCTGTTGGACAAACAGGTCGGTTGGCGCGACCAGGCAAACGCATTGTCGCCGTCACTCAAGCTTTGCATGTTCGTGGGCCAGTTCGGTCTGGAGCGCTACAACGGTCGCTACTACGCCAAGGCCCAGAACATAGCGCGCTTTGCCCGAGACGCCTATGACCGGGCGCTGAATACCTATGACCTGCTCGTCATGCCGACTGTGCCAATCACCGCCCAGCCGCTCCCGGAGCCGGGCTCTTCAATCACCGAGACCGTCACACGTGCGTTGGAGATGCTTGGCAATACGGCCGCTCAAGACATTACGGGGCACCCCGCCATGTCGATCCCTTGTGGCCTAGTGGACGGACTGCCCGTGGGGCTGATGTTAGTCGCAAAACATTATGCCGAAGGCACCCTCTATCAGGCTGCAGCCGCATTCGAGGCTTCTGTTGATTGGCGGACGTTGTGAACCTGCGCATCGCATTGGCGAGCAAACACCGGCAAGTAGCACTGAAAGTGAGTATCAACTTCAGAGGAGCCAATACATGAGCCATACCCACGAACATCATCACGATCACGAACACACCGAGCCTCCCGAGGCTATCGCCTTGCGTGTCAAGGCACTCGAATCCCTGTTGATCGAAAAAGGCTTGGTCGACCCAGCCGCCATGGATGCTCTGGTGGACACTTACCAGCACAAAGTCGGCCCGCGCAACGGCGCCCAGGTGGTCGCCAAGGCTTGGTTCGATCCCGATTACAAACGTCGGCTGCTGGAAGATGCGACCGCGGCCATTGCCGAACTGGGTTTTTCCGGCGTGCAGGGCGAAGACATGGTGGTGGTGGAGAACACCGCGACCGTGCACAACGTGACGGTCTGCACGCTGTGCTCCTGCTACCCCTGGCCGACCTTGGGCCTGCCACCCGTCTGGTACAAATCCGCGCCCTATCGGTCACGGATAGTCATCGATCCGCGCAGCGTGCTGGCCGAATTCGGCTTGATCATTCCCGATGACAAGGAAGTTCGCGTCTGGGACAGCAGTGCTGAGTTGCGCTACCTGGTATTGCCGGAACGTCCGGCCGGTACTGACGGCTGGAGCGAGGAACGACTGGTCGAGCTGGTGACGCGTGACGCCATGATCGGCACCGGCCTGCCCAAGACGCCGGGCGACGAAGCCTGACCCCGAGAAGGAGAAAACCATGAACGGTGTACACGACTTAGGCGGTATGCACGGTTTCGGCCCGGTGCTCACCGAAGAAAATGAACCCATCTTCCATCACGACTGGGAGCGCAGGGTCTTTCCGCTGTTCGCCTCGCTCTTCGTCGGCGGACACTTCAATGTCGACGAATTCCGACATTCCATTGAACGCATGGAACCGGCTGAATACTTGCAGTCCAGTTACTACGAGCATTGGCTGCATGCCTTCGAGAACCTGCTGCTGGAAAAAGGCGTGATCAGCACTGGCGAACTGCAGGGTACGGCCAAACCAACCCCATCGACACAGCCCGTCACGGTTTTAACACCGGACATCGTCGAGGCCGTAGTGCTCGGCGGCGCCTCTTCCCGGGCGAAGGAACCCGTCTCTGGCCGCTTCCGGGTCGGTGACCGGGTGCGGACGAAGAACCTCAACCCAACCACCCACACCCGGCTGCCGCGCTACGCGCGCGGCAAGGTTGGGACCATCGAGATTGCACATGGAGCGTTTGCCACTCCGGACACGCTAGCCCACGGTCTGGGCGAACAACCCCAACAGGTCTATGCCGTTCGCTTCAGTGCGACAGAACTGTGGGGAGTGGCGCGACCGGACAGTGTTTGCATTGATCTGTGGGACAACTATCTGGAGGCCGTATGAGCGCCAGCATGCGTCACATCCCCCCAATAGCCGGCCTGTCTCTCGACGATGAAGGCCCGGTATTCGACAAACCTTGGCAGGCCGAGGCCTTTTCCCTGCTGGTACACCTGCACCAGATCGGTCTGTTCCCCTGGGAGGACTGGGTGCAGGTATTCAGCGACGAGATCAAGGCTGCCCCGGCGCAACCCGGAGAAAGCGTCAACGACACTTACTACCGGCAGTGGCTCACAGCGTTGGAAAGAATGGTCACCACACTCGGTTTAACGGGTATGGAAGACATCACCCGCCGCACCGAGCAATGGCAGCAAGCTTACTTGAATACTCCCCATGGACAACCGGTGACGCTGCTCAATGCGAGTTGCCCACCGGCCCATGGAAACGGCCACGAACACCTGCCGCGGCACGAGCCGGTGGCAATCAGCCGGGCCATAAGTTGAGGCCGGAGTCGTCCTGTTTTTTTACTTTCGAGGTCGCGTAGCGGCCAAGGGGCAATCGTCATGCATATCGAACCTAACCTGGTGGAAGCTGGAAAACTCTGGCTGAGCTACGTCACTGCCGCAGGTGCCGGCGCCTACACCCTCAAACTCGCCGCCCAGGCCTTGGGCGAGCGTGGTGTCTTCTCGCTGCTGGCTCGCACTGTCACTGCCACGGCCCTGGTATTCAGCTTCTTCGAGCTGCTGCCGCACCATCCAGTCGGCGTCTCCGAGGTCCATCTCATCCTCGGGTCAACCCTGTTTCTGCTGTTCGGCGCCGCACCTGCGGCAGTGGGCCTGGCCCTGGGGCTGCTGATCCAGGGTCTGTTCTTCGCGCCATTCGACCTGCCGCAATACGGCATGAACGTCACCACCCTCCTGGTACCGCTGTTCGCAGTGACCGCCCTGGCGAAACGCGTCATCGCGCCAAACACGCCGTATGTGGAATTGAGCTATAGACAAGCGCTGGGGCTGTCGACCGCCTTCCAGGGGGGCATTGTCGCCTGGGTTGCCTTCTGGGCCTTCTACGGACGAGGCTTCACAGCAGACAACGCCCTGTCAATTCTGACCTTCGGTAGTGCCTACATGACCGTCGTCATCCTCGAACCGCTGTTGGATCTGGCCGTGCTGGCCGGTGCCAAGGCAACACATCGCCTGCGTGGTAGCACGCTGGTCGAGCGCCGTCTGTACCAGGCCGCCTGAGTCGACAGACTCCAGTCCAGGCCAGACTGTCCCCGGGCATTCGAAGACCGTGATGCTCGGGGGCATCAAGAGCCAGAACCGCCCCGAAACCTCGTGAGCGAACCAGAGGTGTTTGATGTTTTTCAGAAATAGCACCCGCAAGGAATTGAAGCGGCTCGGCGACCGGCTGGAACAGCCCGACGGCGAGGGAGTATCGATAGCGGCGAAGGATCCGTCACTGCGACGGGTATTGGCGGGCATCGAGTGCCTGCTCGCCGATCGCACGGCGCTCCGGGCCAGCGTGGTCGAGCTTAATGCTGAACTGCAACGCCTCAAGCTTCAGCTGGGTGAATACGAAACGCGGTTGCATGATCAAGAACAACGTTGGCAATTGGCGGCATGCGGGTCGGGTGATCTGCTCTGGAAATTGCAGCTCGATGGCCGCCAACAGCCCACACGCGATGCAGTACTGCAGTGGTTCGGCAACCTGCCCACCCAAGCGGATCTCCCCGCCTGTCTAGGGCCCTGGAACGATTGCCTTCACCCTGACGACCGCCAGGCCAACCTGGATGCCTTGGCTCATCACCTTGCCGATCGCAGCGGGCACACTCCCTATCAGGTGGAGGTGCGCCTCGTGAGCCCCTCGGGAGAATACCGCTGGGTCCGGATCCGCGGTGAAACGCTCCGTGACGAACGGGGGCTGCCACAGATCAGCGTCGGTCTGCTGCGCGACATCCACACGCAGCGCTTGCGGGACGAAGAATTCGCAATGCTCTCGGCCCGCTTCGATATTTCCCGCGAATGCATCCAGGACGCACTCTGGGATATCAATATCGTCGCAGGCGATCCAGCCAATCCCCATAACGTCATCTGGTTCTCGTCACAGATGCGTCGCCTGCTCGGCTACGAAACCATCGAAGAGTTTCCCAATGTGTTCGAAAGCTGGCTGTCCCGCCTGCATCCCGAAGACAGCCAGCGTGCCGTGCAAGCGTTTGTCGACCATGTCGCCGACCGCTCCGGCCGAACGCCCTTCGATGTGACCTACCGCCTCAAGCACCGCAACGACGAGTACCGTTGGTTCAGAGGCAGAGGTCAGACCCAGCGAAGCAACGACGGCACGCCCTTACGTACAGTGGGAGCGATCACAGACGTGCACTCCCATCGCGAAGAAAGCCAGTTGCGCCAGACTCAGGAACGTCAGCATCAAGCGATGCAGGAAAACCTCGCCAAGCTGACGCAGATAGTCGCCGCCATCCAAAGCATCGCCAAACAGACCAATCTGCTGGCCTTGAACGCGGCGATAGAAGCAGCCAGAGCCGGTGAAGCCGGAAGGGGTTTCGCAGTGGTCGCCGACGAGGTCCGCAAGCTGGCCACCCGTACCAGCCAGGCCACCCAGCAGGCGGCCGACATGATCGAGAGGTACTGAGTTCAAGCTGGGCATCCATTCTCATTACAAAGTGTGGCCTGCGCGTAATGCCCGGGCCACACTGCAATTCAAACCAATTCAGCCAAAGATGCCGGATTGAAGCCCTTCAGATCCGCGTAATCGCCTCTTTCCACCTTGGCGACCCAATCCTTGTCACTCAGTAACACACGCCCTACTGCGATCAGATCGAACTCTCCGCGCTCCATACGCTCGATGAGCCGGTCCAGGCTCGCAGGGACCGATCCCTTGCCGGCGAAGGCGTTGGTGACATCATTCTCCAGCCCAACCGAACCGACGCTGATGGTTGTGGCTCCAGTGACTTTCTTCGCCCAGCCTGCGCAGTTCAAGCCGTTCTCCCCGTCAATTTCGGGAAACTCAGGTTCCCAGAAGCGGCGCTGCGAGCAGTGCAGGACGTCGACACCGGCCTCGACCAGTGGCAACAACCAGTCCTCCATCACCGTCGGCGTTTCAGCGACGCGCACCCCGTAGTCCTGTTGCTTCCACTGGCTGACGCGCATGATGATCGGGAATTGCGGGCCAACAGCCTGGCGAACGGCAGAGACGACCTCACTGGCAAAGCGCGAGCGTTCCTTGATTGTCGGGCCGCCATAACGGTCGGTGCGCAGATTGGTACCAGACCAGAAAAACTGATCGATCAAGTAACCATGGGCTCCATGGATTTCGACGGTATCGAAGCCCAGTCGCTTGGCATCTGCTGCAGCCTTGGCGAACGCTGCTACCGTGTCGGCAATATCCTCTTCACTCATCGCCACGCCACGCAGGTCACCTGGTGAAACAAGGCCCGACGGGCTTTCAACGGGAGCATCCGGCTCCCAGTCGTTGATGTAACGCGTGGAGCCGGTGTGCCAGATCTGCGGCGCCATGCGCCCGCCAGCCGTGTGGACAGCATCGATCACGTTCTTCCATCCAGCCAGCGCCGCTTCGCCGTGAAAAAAAGGTATGCCGGCATCATTGCGCGATGCCGGGCGATCAATCACGGTGCCTTCCGACAGAATCAGGCCCACACCTCCCTCGGCCCGCCGCCGGTAATAGGCCATGCTTGCTTCACCCGGGATACCTTCGGGTGAGAACAGACGCGTCATCGGCGCCATGACAATCCGGTTTTTCAGTTCAAGCGACCGGATGGAAAAAGGACGGAATAAGATGCTGGTATCAAGGATCGACATCGGATGGGCTCCATTTGTTTTCGGAGGCCATAAAGTATATTTTGTAAACCTGATGTCAATTAGGCACTTAAAATCGCCTAGGTATACGCGAGGAAACTTCGATGCTGGAATTAAAGCCGCAATGTTTTTCGTCGGAGTGCCCAAGCCGGGCGCTGTTCGACCAAATCGCTGATAAGTGGTCAATGATGGTTCTGGCGGTGCTCGATGACGGGCCGCATCGCTTTAACGCTATTAAACGTCGCCTGGAGGGCGTCACCCAGAAGGCACTTACCCAGTGTCTGCGGCGGCTGGAACGCAATGGTCTCGTCTCGCGCCAGATCATTTCGTTCTCGCCCGTGGCAGTGCAGTACGAGATCACCCCACTGGGTCGAACACTGCAGCAGCCATTTCGCGAATTGCATAAATGGACGCTCGACAAACTGCCCGAGGTTGAAGCGGCCCGGTCGAAGTTTGACGAAGCCGCGGAGTTTAAGGTGATGGAGTGATTCGGTTAGCCGCGCAAACTAGAATTTATAGTTCAACGTCATCAGTGCATTACGCGGCGCTCCATAACTGACAGTATCGAAATCACCTTTCTGGGTTGCATATTTTTTATCGAACACATTATTAACATTGATTGATAGGTCCACGTTCCTTGACAACTCATAACGCGCCATCAGTGATGTCAGCGCATAGGGGGCTTGTTCCGCTACCCTGGTGCTCGTACTACTGCTCAAGAAGCGGCTTTGCCATCTGACGCCGCCACCCAAAGTCAACTTTTCCAACAGGCCGGGTAACTTGTACGTAGTGAACATCTGAGCGGTTGTGCGCGGTACCTGTGGGTTCAGCCTGGCGTCGTTGCCGTCCTTGGCTGTGAAAGCGGCGACGCCAGCATAGAAGTTCCAATTGGGAGCCACTTCACCCTGCAGGTCGAACTCGATCCCGCGGGATTTAGTGCCATCAACCCCTTTGTAAGCTTGCGCACCGCCTGGCGTAAGAAGACTGCCATCCGGTTGTGCAGCGTTGTCCAGTTCGGTGTCAAACAACGCGACAGACGCACTCAGTCGCCCTTCCAGGTATTCAGCCTTGAGGCCGATCTCTTTCGTCTTGCCTTCCGTCGGTGTGAGGACATTGCCATTGCTGTCTCGGAACGATGTTTGCGGGTTAAATATGCCGGTATAACTGATATAGACAGAATACGTGCTATCAATGTCGTATATCAGACCTGCGTAAGGCGTGAACTCATTACTTTTTTTATAATTGAACGGCGTCCCACCTGCGGTCTCATCAATCTCGTACCGACTGAACCGCCCTCCGACAATCAATTTCAAAGGGTCGGCCAATGAGAATCTCGCTGTGCTGTAGAAGCCGCGCTGTTTAACCTCGGTATCGGTCGGCATAGACGCCATTGCATCAAAGTCGGGCTTGGGGAAATGATTATTCCAATTGTAGATATTGCCGGGCGTGAACCCTACAAAAAAGGGACTGATATCGTCTTTGTTCGAGGTATACCGAGAACTCATAGCGCCCACTACCAGGTCATGTTGGCGCCCCATTAAATCGAAGGGACCGCTCGCCATCACATCAAAGGTGTTTTGCCGGCTTTTCCCTTTGCCGGCCAACGCAACCGGATAAGCACCATTAGGAAAAACGCCTAAGCCGGTATCCTGGTCGGGTGTACCAAACCCGCCCAATAACTGGGAGTCATACTCAGTGCGGTACTGGTTCACCACACCGCGGACTTTCCAACCGTTATCGAACCGGTGTTCAAGTTCGGCAAAAGCAGTCTGTCGGGTGCTGTCCCAGCGATTCCAGTCCGCGGCCAGGGATTTGGAGCGTGACCATTCTGCCTCTGAGCCGTTGCTGAACCATAGAGGAACACCGCCCCATGTCGGTCGCTCAGGGGAACTGTTCTGATAGTCATACCCAATATCCAAAGTGGTGTCTTCGGTGAGATCTGCCTCAATGACCCCATAGAACGCTTGCTTTTGTGTTTGGTAACCATCGATGTAGGAGTGACCATCGTTATTGACCCCGACCATGCGTGCACGGATACGACCGTCGGTTGTCAACGGTACGGAAACATCTCCCATCTCTCGGAAACTGTCCCAGGAACCCGCACTGATAGAGGTGGAAGCCGAGAACTCTGGCGTTGGTCTTTTGCGCACCAGGTTGACCGCAGCCGACGGATTGCCCGTGCCGGTAAGCAGCCCGTTAGCCCCGCGCACAATTTCGACACGGTCGTAAAATGCCGTTTCCAGGTCGCTGATGCCGCTGCCGTTTATGACGTCGCCAATGACGGCGGGTATGCCGTCATACTGGATGTTGTCGATCAGAAAGCCTCGGGAATAGAAACTCGTGCGTTGGCTATCCGATTGGTAAGACGAGATGCCAGTCGTGCTCTCCAGTATCCCCTGAACTGAATCCAGCTTTTGATCATCCATGCGTTGACGCGTTACCACGGAAATGGATTGCGGCGTCTCCCGCAACGTCAGCGGCAAGCGAGTCGCGGCCGTGGTCTGGCCGATGGTGTAAAGCCCCGTCCCTTCTGTCGTGGTGGTATCGGGTGTCCTCGTTCCGCTTATCGTCACCGCTGGAAGAATCATCGCGCCTTGAGACTGAGCGTTCTCATCGGCTTCGACAGGGTCCTGCGCCATTACACAACTCGAACTGCCTAAAAACACCAACAGCGCTGCAGTCACTGGCTTTGTCAGCAAACGCTCAGGCACGCAAGGGCGCCACTCACCGCAGTAAGTCAACGAACTCCACATCAGCCATTCCTTATCAAGAAAAAAACAGACAGCGGCCGACCGTCGAGAGACGGGTTTGAGAATGGGCCGACAACTCAACCGGCACCAGGCCGGAGAACAGAAGTGACAAATCATCTCAAGTGAAATTGATTTGCATTCGTTGTCGCGCAATCTAGCAATAAGCCGCCGTTGCCAGATATCGAAGGATGGCCAGATTATTTTCCAGTTCAGCCAATGTCAGCGATTGGCCGTTTTCCATCCGTCACGAGGATTGGCCAGGTTCGGATAGATCGCCTACGAGCCCTTACAGCTCGTCAGGAAACAGGATTGACGGCACGGGCGATGATTCACCCGCGATAAGAGCGCTGGCTGAGCGGGCGGAGAGATATTGCACAGGCGGTTTGCCTACGGTTTTGCGGAACATCGTGATGAAGCCGCTGGGTCCCTCATAACCGAGTTCCAACGCAACCGATTGGACGCTCTCGCCCTTGGTCATGCGTTGCAGTGACACAATCACATGCAATTGCCGACGCCAACGTCCAAAACTCATCCCTATTTCCTGCAGCAAAAGCCGACTCATGCTGCGCTCACTCATGCCGATGCGAGAAGACCACTCGCGCACCGAAACCTTAACCGCGGGGTCGGCCAAGAGCATTTCAGCGAGCCTGCGCAGACGCGTGTCGCGAGGCATCGGCAAATGCAGGTCCTCCACGGGGGCTGCCGACAATTCGTCCAATAACGTTGCGATCAGGCGGTCTTCGCGCGGGACATTGACAGCGTCTCCCGAGAACCCCGCCGCCTTCAGCAGCAACTCACGCAACAGCGGTGATACGCCAATCGTACAGCAGCGTCGCGGAAGATCCGGAGCGGCATCAGGTTCAACAAACAGGCAATAACATTCTGTCTCTCCTGAACCACGTGTCGCATGTGACAAACCACCGGGTATCCATACGGCACATTGTGGTGGAACGATCCAGACGCCCTCTTCTATTTCACAATTGAGGATGCCGCGCACGGAATAAAGCAGTTGTGCTTTACGATGTTGATGGCTGGCTTGCTCCCAATCCTTGCTCACCATCGAAGCGCTGAGGGCAACGACGGGCCGCGAAATGCTATCGACGTCCAATACGGCAATCCTGTCTTTTTTAGCAGTGTTCGCCATACCAGGTGTGCGTCCCACGCTAAGCCCTCAAACAAAAAAATGGCTGGTTTGAACAACATTGTGGCCAGCCTGTGCAATTAAGCCGGATCGCTTGCAGAGTATCCTGAAACCGCAGGACATCACAGCGGTTTGGCAACGTGTCGAAGGACTAGAGAAATGCGTATAGACGCCACACATTTTCCGTTCGTTTGGTTGCAAAAAACCACACTGGGCCATAGCCAGGAAGAGTCACTTGCCGAGTTTGAAGCCTTGCTTGCTCGCAATGAGTCCTTCGTATTGATAAGCAATGAAGGTCTGGACAAGGAGCAACCGGAACATTCACCAGAGGAACTGAAACAAATAGCCCTATGGATGAAGCGCCACAAAAGCGAACTCAAGCGTTATGTCAAAGCCTCGATTCATATCGAATCAAATCTCGCCAAACGGCTGGCAGGCAAAGCGTTCGCAATCATGTATGAAAAATTCTGGGGTTATCCCATGCTCATCGCAACCACTGAAGATGAAGCCTTGGCGCTGGCGCGGAAGTTACTGCAACCAAAGGAAAAATAGCGGCGTCCCGGAACGCCGCTACTCATGAGGGGGAGAACAAATGATGTTTTATAGCAGCGAGATGGGGTAACTGATGAAAATACGGTTCTCATCGAATTCGTTGGTGCTGTAATCCCGGCGCATCGTCGAGTTACGCCACTTCACGTTGAGGCTTTTCAACGCACCGCTCTGCACGGTGTAGGCCAGCTCACTTTCCCGACCCCATTCCTTGCCATCGTCGACCGTGGCGGTGTGCACGTTGTCACCGCTGATGTAGCGGTTCATCAGGGTCAGGCCCGGCACGCCGACCGCGGCGAAGTTGAAGTCGTGGCGCAGTTGCCAGGATTTTTCCTTGGCGTTGTCGTAGCTGGAGTTGTAGCTGTCGTTGGCCAGGGTACCGCCGCTAGTGCCGTTGACGCGCATCCAGGCGTCGTCACCGCCGACTTTCTGCAGGCCGACGTAGAAGGTGTTGCCGCCGTACTTGGCCGAGAGCATGGCGAACGCGGTTTTGTTGTCCAGGTCGCCGGCCAGGGCGCTGCCGTCTTCCTTGCCGATGAAGTAGCCGAGGTTGGCGCCCAGGGTCCAGTCGCCGATGGGCTGGCT